>NZ_JAANNO010000018.1:0-25803 GCF_011250645.1 Motilibacter aurantiacus | reverse complement strand
ACGAGGCTGACGACGAGGCTGACGACGAGGCTGACGACGAGCTCGACGACGAAGAGGCTGACGAGGTCGACGAGGTCGACGACGAGGACGAGTACGTCGACATCGACGACGTCGAGGACCCGCCCGGACAGGCCGGCCGCCCCTGAGGCGGCGGCCGGCTCAGCCGCCGGCCAGCAGGCCGGCCAGCCTCGACCGACGGGGGCGGGCCGGCACCCGGGCCACCGCACGCGGCAGCGCCGGCCCCACCGACGTCACGACCGACACGTGACGCCGGGCGCCGGCGAGGGCGGTGAGCACCAGCTCGCGGGAGAGCGCCCCGGCCGACGAGCCCGGCAGCACCAGCACCAGGGCGTCCCAGGTCGTGCCCGCCGTGTCGGCCACGGTCGTGACCTCGCGTCCCAGCGCCTGCGTGAGCGCTCGGGCGCCGGCTGCGCCGCGGGCCAGCGGGGTGACCACGCGGACCCGGTCGGGCGCCGTGCCGAAGGCGCGTGGGATCGACGTGCCCACGAGCTGCACCACCTTCGCGACGACGTGCTCGTCCGCGGGCGCCGGCACGACCACGACCTCCCGTCCGGGGCTCGTCAGCTCGCCGGGCGGGGGCAGCTCGCCGTTGCGTACGGCCAGCCGGAGGCGGGCGAGCGGCTCCGGTACACCCGGGTGGGGCGGCCCGTCGGCCTCCGCGACGTCCACCACGCCCGAGCGCAGCAGGTCGCGCAGCACCTGGCCGGTGCCACCGGGGAGGAGCGCAGGGTCGCCGGCGAGCACGAGGTCCTCGCCGTCCTCGACCTCGGCGGCGAGGTCGCGCAGGGCGGCCGCGTCCAGCCGGTCGGCCTGGACGGTGTGGGCTCGCGCGGCAGGGGCGGCGGCGTCGCGCGCGGGCCCGTCCGGCCCGACGGCGCAGCGGACCGTCCCGCCGGTGACGAGCAGCCGCTCGACCTCCTCGGCAGCCTCCTCCTCGACGAGCGCGAGCCCGGTCAGCGCGAGCGCCCCGTCGGCGGGCGCGACGACCGCGCCCAGGTCGCCGGCCAGCCCGAGAGCCGCGGCGGGGTCGTGAACCTCGAGCGCCGAGAGCGCGGAGCGCAGGACCGGCTCCGGCGCCCACGTGTGCCCGTCACGGGCAGCGCGCACGAGCAGCCACTCGGCGAGTGCCGCTCCCCGGCGCGGGTCGTCGGGGCGTACGCCGGCCTCGGCCGCCAGCGCGTCGGCGCGTCGCGGGCTGCCGCCGGGCGCGGCGAGCACCTGCGCCCACGGCCCGTCGACGGCGTACGCGTGATCGAGCGGCGACAGCGCGGGCCCCGTCAGTCCTCGCCGGCGCCGGGCGCCGACACGTCGTCCAGCGCATCGCGGATGGCGTCGGGGAGCACGACGTCCTCGGCGGACAGCGAGCCGCGCAGCTGCGCGGCGGTGCGCGCGCCGACGACGGCCGCCGCGACCCCGGGCCGGTCGCGGGCCCAGGAGAGGGCCACCTCGACCGGCGACACGCCGAGCCCGTCGGCCGCGGTGACGACCGCGTCCACGATCGATCGCGAGCGCCGGTCGAAGTAGTGCTCGACGAAGGGCCCGAAGTGGGCGGACGCGCCGCGCGAGTCGCCCGGGACGCCCGAGCGGTACTTGCCCGTGAGGACGCCGCGGCCGAGCGGGGACCAGGACAGGAGCCCGACGCCCAGGGCGCGGGCCGCGGGCAGGGCCTCGGCCTCGGCGGCCCGGGCCAGCAGCGAGTACTCGACCTGGTTGGACACGAGCGGCGTGCGGTGCAGCGCCTCCTGCAGGGTCACTGCGCGGGCGAGCTGCCAGCCGGCGTAGTTCGACACCCCGACGTAGCGGGCGCGCCCGCTCACGACCGCGTGGTCCAGCGCGGCGAGGGTCTCCTCGAGCGGCACGTCGGCGCTCCACACGTGCACCTGCCACAGGTCGACGTGCGCCACGCCGAGCCGTTGCAGCGAGGTGTCGAGCTGGGCGAGCAGGCCACGGCGCGAGGTGTCGACGTAGCCGCGGCCGTTCCGGCGGCCGATGCCGCCCTTGGTCGCGAGCACGAGCCGGTCGCGGTCGGCCACCTGCGCCAGGAGCCCGCCGAGGATCTGCTCGGAGGCGCCCTCGGCGTACGACGGGGCCGTGTCGACGAGCGTGCCTCCCGCGTCGACGAAGGCGCGCAGCTGGTCGGCGGCCTCGTGCTCGTCGGTGTCCCGGCCCCAGGTCATGGTCCCGAGGCCGAGCCGCGACACCCGCAGCCCGCTCCGTCCGACGTACCGCTCCTCCACGGGCCGCGAGCCTAGCCCGCCCACCGCGCGCCGCGGCACGCCCGCGCGATCTCGGCCCGTTAGGGTCCCTGAGTTGTCTAAACGCCGTGCCGACCGGGGCCGACCGGGGCCGACCGGAGCCGGCCGGAGCAGGGGAGCACGGGCTTGAGCTTGATCGGGTGGGGCGAGGCGGCAGTCCTCGGCGTCGTGCAGGGTCTGACCGAGTTCCTCCCGATCTCGAGCAGCGCGCACCTGCGGATATCGGCCGAGCTGTTCGGCTGGGAGGACCCCGGTGCGGCCTTCACCGCCGTGACGCAGCTCGGCACCGAGACCGCCGTGCTCGTCTACTTCGCCCGCGACATCATCCGCATCCTCAAGGCGTGGTTCCGCTCGCTCACGGACAAGGAGATGCGCTCGGACCCGGATGCCCGGCTCGGCTGGCTCGTCCTGGTCGGCACCCTGCCGATCGGGGTGCTCGGCCTGCTGCTGCAGCACCCGATCGAGTCGGCGTTCCGCTCGCTCTGGGTCATCGGGGCGACGCTGGTCGGCTTCGCGCTCGTCCTCGGCTACGCGGACCGGGTCGCGCGCAACGCCAAGCCGTTGGAGAAGCTGACCCTCCGGGACGGCATCATCTGCGGCTTCGCGCAGGCGCTGGCGCTCGTGCCGGGCGTCTCGCGGTCCGGCGGCACGATCAGCGCGGCGCTGCTGCTGGGCTACAGGCGGGAGGCGGCGGCGCGCTTCTCCTTCCTCCTGGCCATCCCGGCCGTGCTCGCCTCCGGGCTCTTCGAGCTCAAGGACATCGCCTCCGGGGAGGCGCCGGTCGAGTGGGGCCCGACCATCCTCGCCACGGTGATCGCCGGCGTCGTCGGGTTCGCGGTCATCGCGTGGTTCCTGCGCTACATCTCGAAGGGCTCGTTCCGCCCGTTCGTGGTCTACCGGATCCTGCTCGGGCTCGGAGTCTTCGCGCTGCTCGGGGCCGGGGTCATCTCGGCCCAGCCCTGAGCGGGCCTCACCGTCCGCGCACGTAGGGTGACGGCCGTGACCACAGTCCTGCTGGTACGCCACGGCCGCACGACGGCGAACACCAGCGGCGTCCTCGCGGGCTGGTCCGAAGGGGTCGCTCTCGACGACACCGGCCGGGCGCAGGCGGCGGCCCTGCACGACCGGCTGGCGGGCGTGCCCCTCACCGCCGCGGTGACGAGCCCCCTGCAGCGCTGCCTGGAAACGGCGTCCGCCGTGCTCGCCGGGCGCGGCCTCCAGCCGTCCGTCGACGACCGGCTGGGCGAGTGCCGCTACGGCGAGTGGACCGGCAAGGAGCTCAAGGCGCTGGCGAAGGACCCGCTGTGGAAGGTCGTGCAGACCCATCCCAGCGCGGTGACCTTCCCCGGCGGGGAGTCGCTGCGGGAGGTGCAGACCCGTGCCGTCGACACGGTGCGCGACGTCAACGCCCGGCTCGGCCCGGACGCGGTGTGGGCCGCGTTCTCGCACGGGGACGTCATCAAGGCGGTGCTCGCCGACGCGCTCGGGATGCACCTCGACGCCTTCCAGCGGATCGTCGCCGACCCCTGCTCGGTCTCCGTCGTCCGCTACACCGACCAGCGCCCCTACGTGCTGCGGATGAACGACACCGGCGGTGACCTGTCCTGGCTCGCACCGCCGGCGAAGAAGCGCGGCCGCCGGCGCACGCAGGCCACGGACGCCGTCGTCGGCGGCGGCGCCGGGCTCACCGGGTCAGCCACCGCCGCCACCGATGCCACCGATGCCGCCGGAGCCGCCGAGGACCGCGGCGCGGCCCGGCCACCCGCAGCCAGCGCATAGGCTGTTCGGCCGTGCCCCGACAGCTCTTCGAGTACAACCCGCCCGACCGGTTCGTCGCCGGCACCATCGGCGTCCCGGGCTCCCGGGCGTTCTACCTGCAGGCCCGCGCGGGTGACCGGACCACCACCGTCGCCCTCGAGAAGCAGCAGGTCGCCGCGCTCGCCGAGCGGGTCGAGGAGCTCCTGGACGAGGTCGTACGCCGCACCGGAGGCGCCACGGCCGTGCCGGCGGTCGCGCCGGCCGAGCTCGACGACAACGGCCCGCTCGACCTGCCGGTCGTCGAGGAGTTCCGCGTCGGGACCATGGCCCTCAAGTGGGACGCGGACGCCGAGGAGCTCGTCGTCGAGGCCCAGGAGGCGACCGGCGACGACACCGACGTCGAGGACCTGGCCGACGACGACGAGGGCCCGGACCTGCTCCGGGTGCACCTGTCCGGCGCCGCCGGCCGCGCCTTCGCCAAGCGGGCGCTCGCGCTCGTGTCGGCCGGCCGCCCGCCGTGCCCGTTCTGCGGCCTGCCGCTCGACCCCGAGGGCCACGTCTGCCCGCGGGCCAACGGCTACCGGCGCTGAGCGACCGCCCGCTGCTGAGGCGGTTGCCGCGCGCGCCCGCCGCCGGGCGGTAAGACTGGAGGCATGACGACGTCCGCGGTCGCCGACGCGCTGCACCTGCTTCGCGAGGGCAGCATCGAGGTCGAGGGCCGGTTGGTCGACGCCTCGAACGCCACGCTCTACGCCCGCATCAGCCTCGACGGGGTCGAGTCCGCCTGCGTCTACAAGCCGGTCGCCGGGGAGCGGCCGCTGTGGGACTTCCCGGACGGGACGCTCGCCGGGCGGGAGGTGTCGGCGTACCTCGTCTCGGCGTACGCCGGATGGGACGTCGTGCCCCCGACGGTGCTGCGCGACGGCCCCTTCGGCCCCGGCATGGTGCAGCTGTGGGTGGACGCCGACGACACCGTCGAGCTGGTGGACATCGTCACCCGTCCTGCGCTGCCGCCGGGCTGGCTCGCCGTCCTGGACGCCCGCGGCGAGGGGGGCGAGGCGGTCGTGCTGGCCCACGCCGCCGACCCGCGGCTGCGCCGGATGGCGGTCTTCGACGCGGTGGTCAACAACGCGGACCGCAAGGGCGGCCACATCCTGCCCCTCGGGCCTGCAGCCGACGCGCCCGTGCACGGCGTCGACCACGGGGTCTCGTTCAACGTCGAGGAGAAGCTGCGGACCGTCCTCTGGGGCTGGGCCGGGCGGCGGATCGACGCCGAGGACCTCGACACCCTCGCCCGGGTGCGGGACGGGCTGGAAGGGGAGCTGGGCTCCCAGCTGGCCGAGCACCTGACCGCCGCGGAGGTCACGGCCACCGAGCGGCGCGTACGCCGGCTGCTGCGCGAGGCGCGCATGCCGCGCCCGGTCCCGGGCTGGCCCGCGATCCCGTGGCCGGCGTTCTGAACGGGCTGGTTACGCTTCTGTAGTGCATGCCTGGCCCGCTCCCTCCGTTCCGACTCTTCCGGGAGCAGGCTCCGAGCTCCTCCTGCACGACACTGCGACCGGCTCGCTGCAGCCGGTCGGGGGCCCCGAGCAGGGGAGGATCTACGTCTGCGGCATCACCCCGTACGACGCCACGCACCTGGGGCACGCGGCCACCTACGTCGCGTTCGACCTCGTGCTGCGCGCCTGGCGGGACGCGGGGCTGCGTACGACGTACGTCCAGAACGTCACCGATGTCGACGACCCGCTGCTCGAGCGCGCCGCCGCCACCGGGGTCGACTGGCGCGACCTGGCCCAGCGCGAGACCGCGCTCTTCCGGGAGGACATGGCGGCGCTCGGGGTGATCCCGCCCGACGCGTACGTCGGCGTGACCGAGGCGGTCTCGGCGATCGGCGACGCTGTGGGCCGCATGCTCGGCGAGGGCAGCGCGTACCGCGTCGAGCAGGACGTGTACTTCGACGTCACCGCCGACAGCGCGTACGGGCGGGTGTCCGGGCTGGCCGACGACGTGCAGCGCAAGCTGTCGGCCGAGCGCGGCGGCGACCCCGAGCGGCCCGGCAAGCGGAACGGCGTCGACCCGCTGCTGTGGCGCGGCGAGCGGCCCGGCGAGCCGTCGTGGCCCTCGGCGGTCGGGCCGGGGCGCCCCGGGTGGCACATCGAGTGCACCGTCATCGCGCTGGACCACCTCGGCGGCGGCTTCGACGTCCAGGGCGGCGGCAGCGACCTCGTCTTCCCGCACCACGAGATGAGCGCCTCGCACGCGCACGCCCTCGGCTCGGAGTTCGCCCGGGTCTACGCCCACGTGGGGATGGTGGGCTACGAGGGCGAGAAGATGTCCAAGTCCCGGGGCAACCTCGTCCTGGTCTCCAGGCTGCGCGCCGCCGGCGTGGACCCCGCTGCCGTCCGGCTGGTGCTGCTGGCGCACCACTACCGGTCCGACTGGGAGTACACCGACGCCGACCTCGCCGGTGCGCAGGCGCGGCTGGACGCCTGGCGGGGCGCGCTCGCCCGCAACGAGGGGCCGGACCCCGAGCCGGTGCTGTCCGGCGTACGCAGGGCGCTGGCCGCCGACCTCGACGCCCCGTCCGCGCTGCGCGTCGTGGACGAGTGGGCGGCGGCTGCGGGCCGCGGCGAGGGTGACGTCCCCGGGGCGGCCGGGCTGGTCGCGCGGGCCGTGGACGCGCTGCTGGGCGTGCGGCTGTAGCCATCGGGCGCCCGGCCCGCCCGGTCGGCGCCCGACGGCGGCATGTCGGACGCTGGGCACCACGCCGGCCTCCGGGCTGATGAGCTCACCGCCCCGTCCGACACGGTGGGCGCGACCGGCCCTCCGACCCGATGATCCTGGGGTAGTCGACGCGACACGCCGGGGCGAGGCGCCGACTACCCCACGATCACGGCGCTCGGGCGCGTCCGGGTCGCCCGCGCCGGGGCTTCCCCAGCGCGACCCGGCAGCCGTGCAGGTGAACGCCGCAAGGCGGGCCGCAGGACCAGCGGGCGTGCGGACGACCGCGCCCCGGCCGATCCCGGCAGACGGGCCTACCGCTTCTCGCCGGGGAGCTGCCTGACGAGGCCCTTCGACCGGGAGAGCCCCACGGGCTACCCGGCGAGCACCTCGTCGAGCTTCTCGTAGCCCTCGCGCACCCCGTACTCCATGCCACTGGCGACGAACTCGTCCCGGGTCTCGAAGGACTCCGCGAGGGAGGTCGAGACCAGCCGGCTGCGCCCGTCGCCGAGGTCGGTGAAGACGATCCGCTCGAGGGCGACCCCGTCCGGGGCGCCGTCGAAGCCGAACGTCTGCACGATCAGCTCCCCGGGGCGGATCTCGTGGAAGCTGCCCCAGAAGCCGTACTCGCCGTCGGCGTCGATGTGCGTGTAGCGGTAGGAGCCGCCGGTCCGGGCGTCGTAGTGCCCGATGCGCATCTCGCAGCTGCGCGGCCCGAGCCAGCGGACGAGCAGGCCCGGGTCGACGTGGGCCTGGAACACCGTGGCCGCCGGCGCGTTGAACTCGCGCGTGATGTGGACGGCGGGGACCTTCTCGTCGACCTCGATGCGGGTCTCGAACGTGGTGGTGGACATCCGTGCCTCCTGGGGTCAGTCGGGGTCGGGCTCGTCGGGCATGTCGCGCAGCACCTCGTCGAGGCGCCGGTAGCGCTCCTCCGCCTGCCGGCGGTAGCGCTCGATCCACTTTGTCATCAGGTCGAACACCTCGGCCTCGAGGTGGACGGGGCGGCGCTGGGCCTGCCGGCGCCGGCTGACCAGCCCGGCGTCCTCCAGCACCTTCACGTGCTTGGACACCGCTTGGACCGTCACGGGGTACGGCTCGGCCAGCTCGTTGACGGTGGCGTCCCCACGGGTCAGCCGCGCGACCATGTCCCGCCGCGTGGGGTCCGCCAGTGCAGCGAAGACCCGGGAGAGCTGGTCGGCGGGCACCTGGGGGGCCTCCTGATCGTTCAACCGATTGGTTGCGTATGACGCTAGGCCTGCGACGAGCTCTCGTCAACCCTTCGGTTGAAGAACCCGGCCCGGAGGGCTGGCGTATATACCGATGATCTGAGTATGATGGCGCGATGAGCGCTGCCGAGATCAGGGAACCGTCGTTCCTGATCCTGAGTGCACTCGCCGGCGGGCCGCTGCACGGGTACGCGGTCATCAGCGAGGTGTCCGAGCTGTCCGAGGGCAGGGTCCGGCTCCGGCCGGGAACGCTCTACGCCGCCCTCGAGCGGCTCGCCGGCGACGGGCTGGTCGCTCCGCACGGGGAGCGGGTCGTCGACGGGCGGCTGCGCCGCTACTTCGCCCTGACCGACGAGGGCGCGGGCGCCCTCGCCGAGCAGGCCGAGCGGATGCGGCAGAACGCGGAGCGGGCCACGGCGCGGCTGCGGCAGGCGCGCGCGCCGCGACAGGTGGCTCCGGCATGAGCGCCTCGCCCGGGGCCGAGGGGCTCGAGCGGGCGTACCGGCAGCTGCTGCGGGCCTACCCGCCCGGCTGGCGGCGGCGCCACGGGGAGGCGCTGCTGGGCGTCCTGCTGGACCAGGCCGCAGCGGAGGGCCGCACGCGTCCCGGCGCCGCCGACGTGCGCGACGTCGTGGGGCAGGGCCTCGCGGCCCGTGGCCGGGTGCTGCTCGACGTCGTGCCGGCTCCCGTCCGCGTGACCGCGGGCACGGTGGCACTGGGCAGCGGAGCCGGCCTCTGCCTGGCGCTGCTGACGTTCGGCGAGTTGCTGCCGCCGTGGGCGCCACCGTCCGGGCGCGCAAGCGCCGGCCCGATCGCGACCGTCGGCGCCCTCCTGTACGCCGCCTGGCTGCTCGCCGTGCTGGCCGCCCTGGCTCGGCGGGCCGCGGTCGCCCGCGTGCTGGCCGGTGCCGTCGCGGGGGCCGCCCTCGCCCTGCCGCTGCTGGTGTCCAACGGCTACCCGCACCGCGGGCTGGAGCGCCCGTCGACGCTCGTGCTCGTCCCTGTGGCGCTGCTCGGGCTGCTCGTCGCCGTGGCACCGCTGCGGCGGGTGGGCGTACGGGCCGTCGGCGCCCCCGCGGTGGTCACCCTCGTCGCCGTCGGGCTCCCGCTGTGGCGGCCCTGGCTGCAGCGCGACGACCTGCCGTTGCGCGACTACTTCTACTACGCGCACGGCCTCGAGCTGAGAGCCGGTGCCGGGGCGCTGCTGGCCCTCGGCACGGCTGCGAGCCTCGCCGCGCTCCTGGGCCGGCGGCAGGCCTGGGCCGGGGGAGTGCTGTTCGCGCTGCTGCCCTGGCTGGCCCTGCTGCTCGGCACGTGGTCGAGAGCCAGCCCCGTGGGGCGCTCCGGGCCACCACTCCTCGTGGGAGCGGCCGTGGCGGCGGTGCTCTGCGTCGCTGCCGGCTACCGGCTGGCCGGCGTGCGCGTGCGGCTGGAGCGCAGGGCCGACTGACCCCGCACCGCACCGCCCCCGGGCCGCGACGGCCACCAGAACCGGTCACCCAGGACCAGCACCAGCGCCGGCACGAGGACGGTCCGCACGAGCAGGGTGTCCAGCAGCACGCCGATCCCGACGATGACGCCGATCTGCGTGAGCGTGATGACCGGCAGGACCCCCAGCACCGCGAACACCGCGGCCAGCAGGATCCCGGCGCTCGTGATGACGCCCCCGGTCGCCGCCAGCGCGTGCAGCACGGCGTCCCGCGTGGTCCGTCCGGCGAGGGCCTCCTCGCGCGTGCGGGCGATGAGGAAGATGTTGTAGTCGACCCCGAGCGCGACGAGGAAGAGGAACGACAGCAGCGGCACCGGGGTGTCGAGGGCGGGGAAGCCGTAGCCGAGGTCGAACACCCACCAGCTGGCGCCGAGGCTGGCGAAGTACGAGGCGACGACGGTGGCGACGAGCAGCACGGGGGCGACCGCCGACCGCAGCAGCAGGGCGAGCACCACCAGCACGATCGCGAGGACGAGCGGGACCACGAGCCGGGTGTCCCGCTCGGTGGCGCGCGCCGTGTCGTACTCCTCCGCGGTGGCCCCGCCCACCAGGGCCCCCGCGTCGGGCACGTCGGCGAGGGCGGCACGCAGCGCGGAGAGCGCGGTGTCGGAGCCGGGGCTGCCGGGGGAGTCGGTGAGCACGACCTGCACGACAGCGAAGCGGCCTTCGTCCGTCACCGCGCCCGCCGCGGCCACTCCGTCGACGCGCTCGGCGGCCGCCACCACCTTGAGAGCGGCACCGGGAGCAGCGAGCACCGTCAGTGGCTGGGTGGTCCCGGCGGGGAAGGCCTTCTGCAGCGTCTGCTGCCCGAGCACCGCCTCCGGCGGGTTCCTGAATCGCTCTTCGGCTGCCAGCTCGGTGTCGACCGACAGTGCCCCGACCGCCATCAGGGCGAGAGCGGTAGCCCCGAGGGCGACGACCATCCGCGGCCGGCGGGCGACGGCGCGTCCCACCGAGTGCCACACCCCGTGCTGCTCCTCGTCCGCGCCGTGCGCCTCGGCGACGCGGGGCACCAGCGGCCAGAACAACCAGCGCCCCGGCAGCACCAGCGCAGCCGGCAGCACCACGAGCCCGAACGTCATCGCGATCGCGACACCGATCGCGCAGGCGAAGCCGAGCCCGCGATTCGACGTGAGGTCCGCCGCGAGCAGGGTCAGCAGGCTGAGCAGGACGGTGCCGCCGCTGGCGAGCACGGCCGGGGCGGTCGACCGCAGCGCCCGTCGCATGGCCACGAAGCGGTCCGCCTCGCCGCGCAGGGTGTCCCGGTACCGGGAGACGAGGAGCAGCGCGTAGTTCGTGCCCGCGCCGAACACCAGCACCGACAGGATGCCGGCGGCGGACCCGTCGATGTCGATTCCCGCGCGGGGAGCGAGCGCGCCGACCACGACCGTGGCTAGCCGGTCCGCGATCCCGACCACGAGCAGGGGGACGAGCCACAGGATCGGGCTCCGGTACGTCACGAGCAGCAGCAGCGCGACCACCGCCGCGGTCGTGACGAGGAGCTTGGTGTTCGCCCCGTCGAAGACGCTGGACAGGTCGACCGCGTACGCCGGCCCGCCTGTCACCTGGGCCCGGACCCCGTCGGGCAAGCCCTGCGCGGCGGCCGACCGGACGGCCGCGACGTCCTGCTCCACCGTGTCCTCGGAGGTGCTGACCGGGATCGTGACCGTGGCGACCGTCCCGTCCTGGGACACCTGCAGGCCCTGCGGGCCCTGCTCTGCCCGAGCGGAGAGCTCCGCCAGCCGGGTAGCGGCGGCCTCCACCGCGCCCAGTGCCTCGCCCCCCAGCGGGCTCCCGTCGGTGCGCGAGTAGACGGCCAGGACCGGCGCCACCCCGCTGCCGGGCAGCTCCTCCTGCAACCGCGCGACCCGCGTGGACTGCGCACCGTCGGCCAGCCCGCTCGCTCCGTCCGCCTCCGTCGTGGCCTCGCCCGGCCCGAGGGCGAAGAACGCGCCCGAGGCCAGCAGGGCGAGCAGCACGACGAGCCAGGAGCGCACCCGGCCCACGGGCGAGCGGCTCGCGGCTGTGGTACGACGGGGCGGACGGGGGCGTGCCACGGACGACCTCCAAGTCGCTAAGCGGCTTAGCGTTCTCGGAAGGACCGTACATGTCCCAGCAGGCGGCGCAACCCGGGCGCCCCGCACCTGGCCCGGTCGACCGCGCCCTCCGGGACGTCCTGACGCTCTCGGCGCTGACCCGGGTGGCGATGGCCGACCGGCTCGGCCTGGCGCTGCGCGATGTCGAGGCGGTCGAGCACGTCATGACCGAGCCCGACGGGCGGCCGCTCGGCCCCGCCGAGCTGGCCCGCCGGCTCGGGGTCTCCAGCGCGGCGGCGACCCAGGGGCTGCACCGGTTGGAGAGCGCCGGGCACGTCGTCCGGCGGCCGCACCCCGCGGACGGCCGCCGGCAGGTCGTCGAGGTGACGCCGCAGGGGTCGGCCCATGTGCTGAGCGAGCTCGGCCCGCTGCTGGCCCGGCTGCACGCGGTGGGGCAGGCGCTGCCCCCGGAGGAGCAGGACGCGGTGACGCGCTACCTCACGCAGGTGGGCGCCGTGATGCGCGACTACCTGGAGGAGGAGGGGTCAGCGGCCGGAGGTGGGGCCCGGCCCTGACGGCGGGCCCTGCCCGGGCCCGTTGTCCCCGCGCCGGCGCAGGTAGCGCTCGAACTCGCGGGCGATCGCCTCGCCGCTCGCCTCGGGCAGGTCGGCCGTGTCCTTGGCCTCCTCGAGGCCGCGGACGTACTCGGCCACCTCGGAGTCCTCGGCCGCGAGCTCGTCGACCCCGCGCTCCCAGGCGCGGGCGTCCTCGGGCAGCTCACCGAGCGGGACGGACAGGTCGAGCAGGTCCTCCACCGCGCGCAGCAGCGCCAGCGTGGCCTTCGGCGAGGGCGGCTGGGCCACGTAGTGCGGCACGGCGGCCCACAGCGACACGGCGGGGACGTCGAGCTGCCCGGCGCGGTCCTGCAGCACGCCCACGATCCCGGTCGGGCCCTCGTAGCGCGAGATCTCGATGCCCAGCCGGCCGGCGAGGCCCGGCTCGGTCGCGGAGCTCGTCACCGGGATGGGCCGGGTGTGCGGGGCGTCCGCCAGCAGGGCGCCGAGCGTGACGACCATCTCCACGCCGAGCTCCGCCGCCAGCTCGAGGATCTCGTCGGTGAACCCGCGCCAGCGCATGTTCGGCTCGATGCCGCGCAGCAGCACCACGTCGCGCGTCCGGCCCTGCGCCGGCAGGTGCACCCGGGCGTACGAGAACCTGCTCGTCGGCCAGGTGATCGACCGCTCGCCGTCGGCCGAGATGCCGACGGTGGGGCGGTTGACCTGGAAGTCGTAGTAGTCGTCCGGGTCGAGCGCGCCGATCGGCGACGCCTTCCACTCCCGCTCCAGGTGCTCGATCGCACCCGTGGCGGCCTCACCGGCGTCGTTCCAGCCCTCGAACGCGGCGATGAGGACGGGGTCGACCAGCTCGGGGACACCCTCGAGCTCGATCACTCGCCGCACCTCCAGAACCGCAGCACACCTGCACGGACGACGGAACGCCGGCCGCTCGCCGGGCTCCCCAAGCGAGCCAGCCTACGTGTGCCCGGCATCCTGCCCGTCCTCGCGCTGGCAAACGCCCCGTGAGGCTCCAGGGCCGGGCCCCCGGCCGCGTAGGCTGAGCCGCACGGAGGGGGCTGCCCTCCCGCGCGCGCAGGTCCCGTTGGCCGCGGGGCCGGTGAGCGCCGTCGCTTCTTCCGGAGGATCGATGTCCCCCACGTCGGCATCTCTGCGCCAAGCGCTCTCCGAGCGCGTCGTCGTCGCGGACGGTGCCATGGGCACGATGCTCCAGGCCCAGGACCCGACACTGGAGGACTTCCAGGGCTACGAGGGGTGCAACGAGATCCTCAACGTGACCCGGCCGGACATCGTCCGGACGGTGCACGAGGAGTACCTCTCGGTCGGGGTCGACTGCGTCGAGACCAACACCTTCGGGGCCAACTTCGCGAACCTCGCCGAGTACGACATCCCCGAGCGGATCTTCGAGCTGGCCGAGGCCGGCGCCCGCATCGCCCGCGAGGCGACGGACGCGGCGTCGACGCCGGACCGCCCGCGCTGGGTGCTGGGCTCCATGGGGCCGGGCACCAAGCTCCCGACGCTGGGGCACACGACCTACGCGAAGCTGCGCGACGCGTACCAGCAGAACGCCGCGGGGCTGATCGCCGGCGGCGCGCACGCGCTGCTGATCGAGACCGCCCAGGACCTCCTGCAGGCCAAGGCCGCGGTGATCGGCGCCAAGCGGGCCATCACCGAGGCGGGGGTCGACCTCCCGGTGATCGCGCAGGTCACCGTCGAGACGACCGGGACGCTGCTGCTCGGCAGCGAGATCGGCGCCGCCCTCACCGCGCTGGAGCCGCTCGGCATCGACCTGATCGGGCTCAACTGCGCGACCGGGCCCGCGGAGATGAGCGAGCACCTGCGCCACCTGTCGCGGCACGCCCGCATCGGGCTCTCCTGCATGCCCAACGCTGGGCTGCCCGAGCTGACCGCGGACGGCGCCCGCTACCCGCTGAGCCCGTCCGAGCTCGCCGACGCCCACGACGCCTTCACCCGCGAGTACGGCCTCGGCCTCGTCGGCGGCTGCTGCGGCACGACCCCCGCGCACCTGCAGGCCGTGGTCGAGCGCGTGCGCGGCCGTGAGCTCGCCGAGCGCCAGCCGCACCCGGAGCCGGGCGTCGCCAGCCTCTACACCTCCGTTCCCTTCCACCAGGACGCGTCCTACCTCTCGATCGGGGAGCGGACGAACGCGAACGGGTCGAAGGCGTTCCGCGTCGCGATGCTCGAGGGGCGCTACGACGACTGCGTCGAGATCGCGCGCGACCAGACGCGCGACGGCGCCCACCTGCTCGACGTCTGCATCGACTACGTGGGCCGGGACGGCGTGGCCGACATCAAGGAGATCGTCGGGCGCTTCGCGACGTCCTCCACGCTGCCGCTGGTCATCGACTCCACCGAGCCCGCGGTCCTGGAGGCCGGCCTGGAGCTGCTCGGCGGGCGCGCGATCATCAACTCGGTCAACTACGAGGACGGCGACAAGCCGGGCTCGCGGTTCCGCCGGATCATGCCCCTGGTCAAGGAGCACGGCGCCGCGGTCATCGCCCTCACGATCGACGAGGAGGGCCAGGCGCGCACCGCCGAGCACAAGGTCCGAGTGGCGTCGCGGCTCATCGACCAGCTGACCGGCGAGTACGGCATGGCGGTCGAGGACATCCTCATCGACGCGCTGACCTTCCCGATCGCGACGGGCCAGGAGGAGACCCGGCGCGACGGCATCGAGACGATCGAGGCGATCCGCGAGATCAAGCGGCGCTACCCCGGCGTGCAGACGACGCTGGGGCTGTCGAACATCTCCTTCGGGCTGAACCCGGCCGCCCGCATCGTGCTCAACTCGGTGTTCCTGCACGAGTGCGTGGAGGCCGGGCTCGACTCGGCGATCGTGCACGCGGCCAAGATCGTGCCGATGGCGCGCATCCCCGACGAGCAGCGCGAGGTCGCGCTGGACATGGTCTACGACCGGCGGCGAGAGGGCTACGACCCGCTGCAGCGCTTCCTCGAGCTGTTCGAGGGCGTGGACGCCGCGTCCGTACGCGCCTCCCGCGCCGAGGAGCTCGCCGCGCTCCCGCTGGGGGAGCGGCTGCAGCGCCGGATCATCGACGGTGAGCGCAACGGGCTCGAGGGCGACCTGCAGGAGGCCCTCGACAGCGGCATCAAGGCCCTCGACGTCGTCAACGACCACCTTCTGGAGGGCATGAAGGTCGTCGGCGAGCTCTTCGGCAAGGGCGAGATGCAGCTGCCCTTCGTGCTGCAGAGCGCCGAGGTCATGAAGACCGCTGTGGCCTACCTCGAGCCGCACATGGAGAAGGCCGACGCGGCCGGCAAGGGCAAGATCGTCCTGGCCACGGTCAAGGGCGACGTCCACGACATCGGCAAGAACCTCGTGGACATCATCCTGTCCAACAACGGCTACGACGTCGTCAACATCGGCATCAAGCAGCCGGTGTCGGCGATCCTCGAGGCCGCCGAGGAGCACAAGGCCGACGTGATCGGGATGTCCGGCCTGCTGGTCAAGTCGACGGTCATCATGAAGGAGAACCTCGAGGAGATGAACTCCCGCGGCATCGCCGCGAAGTTCCCCGTCATCCTCGGCGGGGCCGCCCTGACCCGCGCCTTCGTCGAGGAGGACCTCGCTGGGATCTACGAGGGCGAGGTGCGCTACGCGCGCGACGCCTTCGAGGGACTGCGCCTCATGGACGCGATCATCGGCGTCAAGCGCGGCGTCCCCGGCGCGCAGCTGCCCCAGCTGCGCAAGCGGCGGGTGGCCGGCGGCGCGACCCTGCAGCTGACCCCGCTGGAGGAGATGCCCGCACGCAGCGACGTCGCGGCCGACAACCCCGTGCCGGAGCCGCCGTTCTGGGGCACGCGGGTGGTGAAGGGCATCGCCCTCGCCGAGTACGCGGCCTACCTCGACGAGCGCGCGACGTTCATGGGCCAGTGGGGGCTGAAGTCCTCGCGCGGGGAGGGCCCGTCGTACGAGGAGCTCGTCGAGTCCGAGGGCCGGCCCCGGCTGCGCATGTGGCTGGACCGCATCAAGACCGAGGGCCTGATCGAGGCCGCCGTGGTCTACGGCTACTTCCGCGCGTGGAGCGAGGGCGACGACCTCGTGGTGGCGGGGGAGGACGGCGGGGAGCTCACCCGCTTCACGTTCCCGCGCCAGCGGCGTGACCGGCACCTCTGCCTCTCGGACTTCTTCCGGGCCAAGGACTCCGGCGACACGGACGTGGTCGCGTTCCAGGTCGTCACGATGGGCAACCGGGTCAGCGAGTTCGCCAACGAGATCTTCGCGAAGAACAACTACCGCGACTACCTCGAGATCCACGGGCTGTCGGTCCAGCTGACCGAGGCGCTCGCGGAGTACTGGCACGCCCGGGTCCGCGACGAGCTGGGCGTCGCCGCCGAGGACGGCGACCTGGCCGGCATGCTGCGGGGCCAGGCCTACCGCGGGTCGCGCTACTCCTTCGGCTACCCGGCCTGCCCGGAGCTGGAGGACCGCGCGAAGCTCGTCGACCTGCTCAGGCCCGAGCGCATCGGGGTGTCGCTGTCGGAGGAGCTGCAGCTGCACCCGGAGCAGTCGACCGACGCGATGATCGTGCACCACCCCGAGGCGAAGTACTTCAACGCCTGACCTGCACGCGATCGACACCTGATCGACAACTCACGAATCGGAGATTGCTCTGACCGGCAACCAGGCGGGCCTCGCGGCCGTCTTGTTCGACATGGACGGCACGCTCGTGCACAGCGAGGAGACCTGGCTGGAAGCGGAGATCGCCGTCACCGCCGAGCTCGGCGGCGTCTGGACGCCGGAGGACCAGGCGAAGAACGTCGGCGGCCCGATCGACAAGGTCGCGCGCGTCATGCTCGCCAAGGCCGGCCGGACCGACCTGTCGGCCGGCGAGGTCGCGCAGCGGCTCAACGCCGAGGTCGAGGACCGGCTCCGCACCGGGCCGGTGCACTGGATGGCGGGGGCCAAGGCGCTGCTCGACGAGGTGAACGCGGCGGGCATCCCGTGCGCGCTGGTGTCCGCCTCGTACCGGCGGCTGGTCGACGCGGTCCTGTCCGCGGTCGGCGCGGAGCACTTCGCCTTCAGCATCGCGGGGGACGAAGTGGCCAACCTCAAGCCGGCGCCCGACGCGTACCTGCTCGCCGCGGAGCGGCTCGGGGTGCCGATCGCGCGCTGCGCGGTGCTGGAGGACTCTCCCACCGGCGTACGCGCGGGCGAGGCCTCCGGCGCGGCGGTCCTCGCGATTCCCAGCGTCGTCCCGATCGAGCCGGCCCCGACGCGCACGGTGGTGACCTCGCTCGAGGACGTCGACCTCGCGTTCCTGCGCCGGCTCGTCGCCGGCTGACCCCGCCGGCAACGGCGGAAGAAGGGGCGCCCTCTCGCGAACTGGATCGCGAGAAGGCGCCCCTCTTCCGACACCCGGCGAGCGGTGGCTCAGCTTCCGTGGCCCGCGTGGGCGGTCTCGTCCGTCACCGACCCGGCGGTCACGTCCTTGACGGAGGTGGGAGCGTCCGCGTGGGCGTGGGCGTGGCCGCCCCCGGACATCATCTCCGCGGCCATCTGACGGTGGTTGCCCATGTGCTCCTCGTGCCCGGGGGGAGGCGTGCCGTCGGCGTTGTTCACCGTGAAGATGCCGATCATGCCGCCGTCGGAGTGGAACTGCACGTGGCAGTGGTACATCCACGTGCCCGGCCCGACGTGCTCACCGGCGATGATCTGGAAGCCGAAGGACTCGCCCGGCCCGGTCGTGCGGTTGTCGATGACCGCCGTGCCGTCGTCGTCCCCGGACAGGATCCCGAGCCGGTTGTCGGCCCAGCGGTGGGCGTGCGCGTGGAAGGTGTGGAACGACGCGACGCCGTGCGTCACCATGATCCACTCGACCCGCTGGCCCAGGTTGGCGCTGTAGTTCACCGAGTCCGGCACGGCGGAGTTGTTGATCGTCAGCTCGTTGAAGAACGTGACGAACTGCTTCTCCGGCAGGGGGTCCCCGGGGCGGCGCACGACCAGCGCGCCGTAGAGCCCGCGCGTGATGCCGCCGGTGCCGTGGACCGACCCGACCGCGTGGTCGTGGTAGTGCCAGTAGCCGGCGGACCCGGGCTCCCACGTCCCGTCGGCGCGCTGGGTCGGGCCGTGAGTGCGCCACACGTACGTGTGCTGAGCGCCCGGGGCCACGACCGACCCGCTGGCGGGGGTGCCGTCGTCGGCCGCCGGCACGTCGACCCCGTGCGCGTGGAGCGACACGGTCTCGGTCGTGGTGTTGATCAGCGTCACCCGGAGCTCGTCGCCCTCGATGGCCTCGAGGGTGGGGCCGGGAATGCTCGCGTTCTCCGGGGTGGTGCCGTAGGCGAGCCGGGTGCCGGGGCCGGCCACGGCGTACAGCGTCACCTCGCGGACCGTGCCGCCGGCGCCGGCCCGCGGCACCGTCCCGAGGGAGGCGGGAGCGGAGTCGTCACCGGTCGCCAGGCCCGGGCGGAGGACGACGGCGGCGGCCGCGGTGCCCGCCAGGCCGCCGATGAGCAGCCGGCGGCGCGGCAGGAGGTTGCCCTCGCCGGCCTCTGCGGCAGCGGCACCGCTGCGGGGGGCGTTCTCGAGCGGGGACGTGGGCATCAGCGGCCGCCCTCGGCCGCGTCGAGCGCCCGCAGCTCGGCGATCAGGGCCTGGGCGTCACGCAGCAGGACCGAGCGCACCTCGGCATTGCTGCGCACCTGGTTCTCGACCCGGCTGACGAACTGCTCGAGCAGGCTGACCGCGCCGGACTCGCTGCCCGAGGAGGCCTTGCCCGCCGCACGGGTGACCCGGTCGAGCAGGCCGGCCCGCGTGGTCTCGCTGAGCGGGAGGGCGGTGACCAGGGCCTGCAGGTCGGCGAACGTGGCCCGGGTCGAGAAGCGAACCGTCGTGGTGGTGTCGCCGTCGGTGCCCTTCGCGGTCACGACCAGCTCGTGCTGGCCCAGCGCTAGCGTCCACAGCCGAAGCGTCGACCCGTTGGCCAGCGGCTGGCCGTCGAGCGTCGCCGAGCTCGCCCCGGTGGCGGCCCCGCCGGTCACCGTCCAGTTGACGGTCTTGCTGAGGGAGTCGCCGTACGTCTCGCCGTCGGCGATGCCGGTGACCGTCACGACCGGCGCGGGGGACTCCAGCACATCGAACCACCCGAACACTCCGCGGTCCCAGAAGAGGGCGACGTGGGTGTGGTACTCGTAGCGGCCCGGCCCGACCCGCTCGCCGGCGATGACCTGGAAGCCGAAGGAGTCGGCCGGCCCGACCGTACGGGTGTCGACGACCTGGGAGCCGTCGTTCGGCCCGGAGATCAGGCCGGTGCGGTTGTTGGCCCAGCGGTGGCCCTTGAGCGAGAACGTGTGGAACGAGTTGCCGTGCCCGATGACGACCCACTCCACGCGCTGACCCTGCCGGGCCGTGAAGGTCGGCGTGTTGGGCGCCACCTTGTTGTTGATGTTCGCGTCGTTGATGACGACGATGTTCTGCACGTCCGGCAGCGGGTCGCCGGCGCGCCGCACGATCAGGGCGCCGTACAGGCCGCGGCGGATGCCCTCGGTCCCGTGCGCGCTGCCGTTCAGCGCGTGGTCGTGGTAGTGCCAGTAGCCCGCGCTGCCCGGGGTGTAGACGCCGTCAGCACCTACGCCGCCGACGTGGCTGCGCCAGACGTAGGTGCGCTCGCCGTCGGCGGGGATCGCCGTCCCGGTCTGGAGGCTTCCGTCGCTCTCGATGTCGTAGTCGACCCCGTGCGGGTGGGCGGACATCACCCGGCCGGTGCGGTTGATCACGCGCAGGCGGAGGGTGTCGCCCTCGACCATCTCGAGCGTCGGGCCGGGGATGCTCGCCGTCTCCGGCGTGTAGCCGTAGGCGAAGTTGCCGTCGGGAAGGGCGACCGCGTAGATCGTCACGTCGTGGGTCTGGCCGCCGGCGGGCGCCACGGCCTTCGGCCCGGGAGCAGCCTGCGCCGAGGCGGTGACCTTGGGGACCACCACAGCTGCCGCCGCGGTGCCGACGAAGCCCGCGAGCAGGGCGCGGCGGGCGAAGCGGTCACTGCGCACCGGGGGGACGGCGGTGTCTTCCATGAGCGGGGGCTCCTCGTCATTGAGAGCAGTTCAGCAAGAGGGAAGTGATCGCCGACGCAACGAGGTCAGCGGGGCGGGGCAACCGGGTCGGAGTGGAGCCGGAGCAGGCAGTGTAGACGGCCACATCGGGATCGTCGCGGTCCACGCGGTACCGGCAATAAAGTATTAGCGCGAACTCCACTTCCTGATTTCTAGGTCCTTGGTCGTGCGCCGGGACGCTCCGCGAGGCATGGCGGTGCCCGGCACGGCCCGATTGACCGACCGATCTGAACGATGGGGCCCGCAGTCCGGATCGTCAAGCCCCGGCGCCGGACTCCCCCCGGTGACGACGAGCACTGCGGTTGTGATGGGGCAGCACACTGTTTGCCGCGGCAAGCGACCCGGTCACGATCGGATAACGCCACTCGTCCCCGTGAAACCCGCCTGTTTACACGACTCTCAGGTTCTCGTTATGTTCCGCACTGACGTACGACAACGTCGTCAGTCACGTCGCACCTGATCTGGGCCGGCCAGGCCCAGGTCTTGTGCTGCGTGCACGCCGCTCGCGACCTCAACGAGGAGAGTCAATGCAGGTGCGTGTACGGCGCTGGGTGACCCTGGGGATGGGGTCACTCCTAGCGCTATCAGTGGCAGGCCCGCCGAGTGCAGAGGCCGCCACCGCCCAGGCAACCGTGAAGGCGGCGGCTGTGGCCGCCGTGGTTCCCAACGTGCTCGTCTTCCACGGCGCCGCGGCCCAGCAGGACGACCCTGTGGCCCAGGCCGTGTCCACGCTGCAGGGCCTCGCGGCCGCCAACGGCTTCGCCGTCGAGGCGTCGTCCGACCCCGCCGTGTTCACGGCCGCGGGGCTCGCCAAGTACCGCAGCGTCGTGATGCTCTCCGCCGAGGGCGTCACCCTGTCCGAGGCGCAGGAGGCCGCCCTCCAGGCCTACATCCGGGCGGGCAACGGCTTCGTGGGCATCCGTGACGCGGCCAAGGTCCAGAAGGACTCGTCGTGGTTCACGGGCCTCATCGGGGCGCGCCCGGCCGGCATCGCCCGCGTGGCGGAGCCTGCCGAGTCCGCGACCGCGAACGGCCCGAACCCGGCGGCCGAGACCCCGGACAAGCTGATCGACGGCAACCCGTCGACCAAGTGGCTGGCCTTCGCCCGCACGGGGCTCATCACGGTCAAGCTGCGCCAGTCCACGGTCATCAAGCGCTACTCGCTCACCTCGGCCAACGACTCCGAGGACCGCGACCCGCTGGACTGGACGCTCGAGGGCTCCACCGACGGCACGACCTGGGCCCCGCTGGACACGAAGACCAACCAGGACTTCCCCCAGCGCTTCCAGCTGCGCGGCTTCGACATCGCGAACACCACGGCCTACCAGTACTTCCGGCTGACGGTCCCGCGCAACGCCGGTGCGGCCGAGACCCAGCTCGCGGACCTGCAGTTCTACGGCCCGGAGCCGGAGGGCCCGCCGCCGGCGGTCCCCGCTCAGGAGGCCGTCGTCGAGCTCGTGGACCGGCAGCACCCGGCGAACGCCGGGCTCCCGCTGACCTGGACGCGGACCGACAAGTGGACCAACTGGGCGGAGAACCCGGTGGGCACGGTCCACACCATCGCCCAGGTCCGCGAGGCCAGCTACAAGCCGGGTGACGGCGCGAACGGCGCCTTCCACCCGATCTCCTGGTGCCGTGACTACGACGGCGGCCGCTCCTTCTACACCGGCATGGGCGGCACGGCGGCGAGCTACTCGGAGGAGGGCTTCCGCAGCCACCTCAAGGGCGCGCTGCTCTGGACGACCGGCATGGTGCGCGGCGACTGCAAGGCCACGATCGGCTCCAACTACACCATCGAGCGCCTGACCGCGACCAACCAGGCCGGTCAGCTGGACCAGATCGGTGAGCCGCACGGCCTCACCATCGCCCCGAACGGCAAGGTCTTCTACGTCGGCAAGGCCGCCTGCCGGACCGCGCCGATCGTCCCGTGGGACAACCCCAACGTCGGCCTCGGCTGCGGCACGATCCACGAGTACGACCCGTCCACCAAGTCGGTCAAGCTCCTGACGACGCTCGCCGTCATGGGCCACCGGGGTGGCGGCACCGAGCTCCAGAAGAACGAGGAGGGCCTGCTCGGCATCGTGCCGGACCCCAAGTTCATGGAGAACAACTGGCTGTACGTCTACTGGATGCCGCACGAGACGGTCGACCGCGTCCGTCACACCGGCAAGCGCACGGTCTCGCGCTTCACCTACGACCCGGTCAACCGCACCATCGACCAGTCGACGCGCAAGGACCTGCTGCAGTGGGAGACGCAGATCCACAGCTGCTGCCACGCGGGCGGCGGCATGGCGTTCGACGCCAAGGGCAACCTCTACATCGGCTCGGGCGACGCGAACTCCTCGGGCGGCTCGGGCGGCTACTCCGGCAACAACTGGACCCAGGAGTTCGCCGGCATCTCGTTCCAGGACGCGCGCCGGACCTCCGGCAACACGAACGACCTGAACGGCAAGATGATCCGCATCCACCCGGAGCCGGACGGCACCTACACGATCCCCGAGGGCAACCTCTTCACCGGGAACGAGGAGGGCGGCGGCAAGACCCGCCCCGAGATCTACGTCATGGGCGTCCGCAACATCTCGCGCCTCCAGGTCGACCCCGACACCCAGTGGGTGACCACCGGCTGGGTCGGCCCCGACGCGAACGACCCCAGCCCGATCTGGGGCCCGGCCAAGTACGAGACCGCCACCATCATCACCTCGGCGGGCAACCAGGGCTGGCCCTTCTGCATGGGCAACAAGCAGCCCTATCGCAACCGCAGCAACACCGACGCGAGCCTTCCGACCAACTGGTACGACTGCGACAACCTGGTCAACGACTCGCCGCGCAACACCGGCCTGCGCAACATCCCGCCGGCGCGCAACAACATGATCTGGTACTCGCCCTCCGGTGGTGGCCCGGTCTTCCCGACCCGCGAGGTCGACGGGCGCCAGATCCCGACGTACGACCTCAAGGACGTCGTCCACACCCAGCCGTACCTGCGGGGTGGCGGCCAGGCCGTCATGTCCGGCCCGACCTACCGCCAGTCGCAGATCGACCCGAACAGCACGGTCAAGTGGCCGTCCTACTGGGAGGGCAAGTGGCTGATCGGTGACTACCAGAGCTCGGGCAACCGCATCGCGGTGACGGTCGACCCGGCCAAGGTCGCCGAGCAGGCCCCGCCGGCCTTCGCCGAGGACATCCGCAGCATCATCCGCCCCGGCAGCACCGGTACCACGCTGCAGAACTGGATGGACGCGAAGTTCGGCCCCGACGGCGCGCTCTACATGCTCGACTACTCGACCGGCTTCTTCAGCCTCACGAACAACCAGAAGCTGATCAAGATCTCCTACAACGGTGGCGCGGCGACCCCGCTCCCGTCGGCCCTCAACCGGGCCAGCGCGACGGACTCGCGCACGATCGAGTTCACCGGCGCCCGTTCCGGCGGCGTCATGTGGGAGTGGAGCTTCGGCGACGGCGGGACGTCCACGGAGGCGAACCCGACGCACACCTACGCCCGCAACGGCGACTACACGGCCACCCTGACGGTGACCTACGCCGACGGCACCAGCGAGACGGTGACGACGAAGGTCAGCATCGGTGGCTACGTGCCGCTGTTCGACGGCACCGCCGAGAGCTTCTCCCAGTGGGCGCAGGCCGGCCCCGGCCAGTGGACGCTCACACCGGAGGGCACGATCCGCAGCTCCGGTGGGCTGGGCATGCTGTGGTACCCGCAGCACCAGTTCAAGGACTTCTCGCTGAAGCTGCAGTTCAAGGACGTGGCGCCGGGCAACACCCGCGCCAACAGCGGCGTCTTCGTCCGGTTCCCGGACCTGCGGACCCCGCTGGCGCAGCGTCCCGAGTGCGGGCGGACCGGCTCCGCTGCCACCCAGCCGGCGTGGATCGCGATCTTCTGCGGCCACGAGATCCAGATCTACGACGGCGCCACGGGTGAGGTGCAGAAGACCGGGTCGGTCTACAACTTCGACCAGGTCAACAGCCTCGAGGCCGCCGGTGCCACCCCCAAGGGTGAGTGGAACGAGTACGAGATCCGCGTCGTCGGGCAGCGGTACACGATGATCCGCAACGGCGTGGTGATCAACGAGTACGACAACACCCCGGGCAAGACGTCCTCCCGGGCCGGCGACCCGCCGACGGCCCTGCGCCAGTTCGTCGAGGGCTACATCGGCCTGCAGAACCACGGCAACGCCGATGTGATCGAGATGCGCGACATCGAGATCAAGCCGCTGAACGTCGAGCTCTCCTCGATCGACACGACGCTGGACATCTACCGGAGCCTCGACCGGCTCGCCTCGCACGTCGACACCAGCCTGCGGGACCGGCTCGACCGGGCCGCGGCCGCGGCGGCGCAGGGCAGCGAGACGCGCACGATCGGGTTCCTGCAGCAGTTCGTCGCGCGCGCCAAGAACCAGGTGAAGGGCGACGCGCAGGACATCGAGGTCCGCGACCAGCTGGTGGCCATGGCCGAGGAGCTCATCGCCAAGTACCAGGCGATGGAGGACGCGGAGAACGGTCAGCAGTAGCACGTCCACTCGCTGAGCGATAAGCACGACGCGAGGAACCAGAGCCGGTTCGGTGTGCTCCGCGCACCGAACCGGCCCTGGTCGTCATACGGTTCATTTCGCTAAATCGATTACGTGCAGCGACGGGTCCGCCTGCTCTGCCCGATCGAACACCGCGCCTGCTCGGCAGGCGAGTTTTCGTCCCCCGGTTCCACGAGGAGCAACATATGCGTGCACCAACACGCAACCGATGGCGTGCAGCCGTCTCCGTCGCCGTGG
Source organism: Motilibacter aurantiacus (assembly GCF_011250645.1). Lineage (NCBI taxonomy): Bacteria > Bacillati > Actinomycetota > Actinomycetes > Motilibacterales > Motilibacteraceae > Motilibacter > Motilibacter aurantiacus. The sequence continues at coordinate 847 of NZ_JAANNO010000018.1, read as the reverse complement.
CAACAGCGCTGGCAGGGGTCCTCCCCGCGACGGCCTACGCGCAGCCCGCGGACGACGCCGGACGGTCGTCGTCATCGGTCGCGACATCTCCCCAGACCGCGGTGCCAGAGGCCGCGGACACCGGGTCCACGGACCACACGTCGATGGACCACTCCGCCATGGGCCACGCGGCCAAGGGATCCACGAGCTCGGGGGCGAAGGACGCCGACATCGCCGGCGCCGAGGCACAGATCCTGACCTGGGTCACGGACGACCGGATCCTCTACCTCGAGGAGCCGACGGGGGCGGTGGCCGGGCCGGCGACGATCGTGCTCGACAACACGCGCGCGGTGGGCATGCCGCACACGGTCACCTTCGAGAACCTGGACATCAACGTCTACGCCGCGCCCGGTGAGCGCATCAGCCAGGAGGTCGTCCTCCCGGTCGGCAGCTTCAAGTACTACTGCGTCATCCCCGGCCACCAGTTCGCCATGCAGGGCACGCTGGTCGTCACCGGCGGGGGCACTCCCACCGACACGACCGCCCCGACGGTCTCGGCCGCCCTGGCGGGCCCGCAGTCGGGCGGCAACTACACCGGCCCGGTCACGGTCACGCTGACCGCGACCGACAACCCGGGCGGCTCGGGCGTCGCCTCGGTCGAGTACTCGGTCGACAACGGGGCCTTCACCGCGTACACCACGCCGTTCACGGTCTCGGCGGTTGGCGCGCACACGGTGCGCGACCGCGCCACGGACGTGGCGGGCAACGTCTCCCCGGTCGGGTCGAGCACCTTCACGATCGCCAACCCGACGCCGACGGACACCACCCCGCCCACGGTCACCGCCGCGCTGGCGGGCCCGCAGTCGGG
>NZ_JAANNO010000017.1:3354-55104 GCF_011250645.1 Motilibacter aurantiacus | reverse complement strand
CGCCTGAAGCAGTCTTGTCTCACCGAGCTTGACACCCTCCGCCGCCGCCCGCCGTGGTCGTCGCCTCAGTTGTCCTCGGTCAGCGTGACGTGCAGCCCGCCCACCAGCCGCGCTGACACGTTGTAGAGGAACGCCCCGATCGTGCTCAGCGCCGTGATCAGGACCGCGTCGACCGCCGCCAGGATCAGCGCGGCGACCATGACCCGCTGCAGCGACAGCACGCTCGACAGGTCGGTGCCCTCGCCGGAGGAGTCGCTCGTGATGTCACCGACGGTGGTCGTGACCGCCTCGAACACGCCCATCTGGTTCAGCACGGACCACAGTGCGAACACCGCGACGACCAGCATGATCCCGAGCGCGATCGAGGCGAGAGCCGCGAGCTTCATCACGGACCACGGGTCGACCCGGGACAGCACCAGCCGCGCCCGGCGTGCGGGGCGAGCGCCCGGGGCCGGCTGCTGCGCCGGCTGCCCTGCGGCGCCACGGCCCAGGAAGCCTCCCGGCCGCCGCTGCTCGGCGCCCGAGGGGCCCGTCTGCTGGCCGGCCTGCTGCTTCGGAGCCGGCGACGCGGCACCGCCGTAGTAGCGGGTCTCGGAGGTGCTCACTCCCCACCGTCCTCGGTCTGCGCGGCGCCCGACGGGTCGGCCGGCTCGTCATTGCGGGCCGCGGTCTCCGGCTCCTCCTCGGCAACGGTACCCTGCGCCGCCCCCGCGAAGCCCGTGGACGCGTCGTCGGGAGCCGTGCTCTCGGCCCCGGCCGTGCCCGCCTCCTCCTCGGCGCGCTCGACCGCGGCGTCCAGCTCGGCCTCGTCCTCGGCGTCCGCCTCGGCGTTCCGGGCAACGGACAGGACGGTCTCGCCGTTCCCGACCGCGACGAGGGTGACCCCCATCGTGTCGCGCCCGGTCGCCCGCAGGTCCGCCACGCGGGTGCGGATGACCGTGCCGCCGCTGGTGATCGCGAACACCTCGTCGCTCTCGTCGACGACGAGGGCGCCGACCAGCACGCCGCGCTCCGACGTCACGCGGTGGGCGCGCAGCCCGAGCCCGCCGCGGCCCTGGATGCGGTACTCACCGACCGGCGTGCGCTTGGCGAACCCGTTCTCCGTCGCGGTCAGGACGTACGCGTCGGCTCCCTCACGCACGACGGACATGCTGAGCAGCTCGTCGTCCTCCCGGAAGCGCATGCCGGTGACGCCGCTCGTCGCGCGGCCCATCGGGCGGAGCGCGGAGTCCTCGTTGCGGAAGCGCACGGCCATCGCGCCGCGGCTGACGAGCAGCAGGTCGTCGTCGGCCGACGCCAGCGCCGCGCTGATGAGCTCGTCGTCCTCGCGCAGGTTGATCGCGATGACGCCGCCGGCGCGCGGGGAGTCGTACTCGGTGAGCCGCGTCTTCTTCACCATGCCGGTCTTGGTGGCGAGGACGAGGTACGGCGACACGTCGTAGTCGCGCAGGTCGAGCACCTGCGCGATCCGCTCGTCGGGCTGGAACGCGAGCAGGTTCGCCACGTGCTGGCCGCGGGCGTCGCGGGCCGCCTCCGGCAGCTCGTACGCCTTCACCCGGTAGACCCGGCCCTTGTTGGTGAAGAACAGGATCCAGTGGTGCGTCGTCGTCACGAAGAAGTGCTCGACGATGTCGTCCTCGCGCAGCTGGGCACCGCGCACGCCACGGCCGCCACGCCGCTGGGAGCGGTAGAGCTGGGCCTGGGTGCGCTTGGCGTACCCGCCGCGGGTGATCGTGACGACCACCGGCTCCTCGGCGATGAGGTCCTCCATCGACATCTCGCCCTCGGCCGCCACCACCTGCGTGCGCCGCTCGTCGCCGTACTTGTCGACGATCTCGCGCAGCTCGTCGCCCACGATCTGGCGCTGGCGCTCCTCGCTGGCGAGGATCGCGCGGTACTCGGCGATCTCGGCCTCGATCTCGGCGAGCTCGTCGAAGATCTTCTGCCGCTCGAGGGCCGCGAGCCGGCGCAGCTGCATGCCGAGGATCGCGTCGGCCTGCTCGGTGTCGACGTCGAGCAGCTCCATGAGGCCGGTCCGCGCGGCGTCCGCGGAGGCGCTGGCCCGGATGAGGGCGATGACCTCGTCGAGGTGGTCGAGCGCCTTGACCAGGCCGCGCAACAGGTGCGCGCGCTCCTCGGCCTTGCGCAGCCGGTAGCGCGTCCGCCGGACGACGACCTCGATCTGGTGCGCGACGTAGTGCTTGACGAACTCGTCGAGCCGCAGCGTGCGCGGGACGCCGTCGACCAGCGCGAGCATGTTCGCGCCGAACGTCTCCTGCAGCTGGGTGTGCTTGTAGAGGTTGTTGAGCACGACCTTCGCGACGGCGTCCCGCTTGAGCACGATGACCAGGCGCTGGCCGAGCCGCTCGTTGCCCTCGTCGCGCACGTCGGCGATGCCCTGGACACGGCCGTCCTTGACGAGCTCGGCGATCTTCTGCGCGAGGTTGTCCGGGTTGACCTGGTAGGGCAGCTCGGTGACGACGAGGCAGGTGCGGTTGTTGATCTCCTCGACGTTCACCACCGCGCGCATCGTGATCGAGCCGCGCCCGGTGCGGTACGCGTCCTCGATGCCGCGGCGGCCGACCACCAGTCCGCGGGTGGGGAAGTCCGGGCCCTTGATGCGCTGCATCAGCGCCTCGAGCAGCTCGTCGCTCGTGGCCTCCGGGTTGGCCAGCGCCCACTGCACGCCGTCGGCGACCTCGCGCAGGTTGTGCGGCGGGATGTTGGTCGCCATGCCGACCGCGATGCCCGCACTGCCGTTCACCAACAGGTTGGGGAAACGGCTGGGGAGAACGTCGGGCTCCTGCGTGCGCCCGTCGTAGTTCGGCGACATGTCGACGGTGTCCTCGTCGATGTCGCGCACCATCTGCATGGCGAGCGGCGCCATGCGGCACTCGGTGTAGCGCATGGCGGCCGCCGGGTCGTTGCCGGGCGAGCCGAAGTTGCCGTTGCCGTCGACGAGCGGGTAGCGCAGTGACCAGGACTGGGCGAGCCGGACGAGGGTGTCGTAGATCGCCGAGTCGCCGTGGGGGTGGTACTGCCCCATGACGTCCCCGACGACGCGCGAGCACTTGGAGTAGCCGCGGTCGGGCCGGTAGCCCCCGTCGTACATCGCGTAGAGCACGCGGCGGTGCACGGGCTTGAGCCCGTCGCGCACGTCGGGCAGCGCACGCCCGACGATGACGCTCATCGCGTAGTCGAGGTACGACTGCTGCATCTCGACGTTGATGTCGCGCAGCTCGATCCGGTCGCCGGGCGGCGGCGTCGTCGGCGTCTCAGTCACCAGAAGTCCTTCTCACGAGTACGACTGCAGCTATGGGAATCGCGCGGCCGTACGCGCTAGATGTCGAGGAAGCGGACGTCCTTGGCGTTGCGCTGGATGAAGGAACGTCGCTGCTCGACGTCCTCGCCCATCAGGACGGAGAAGAGCTCGTCGGCCGCGGCCGCGTCGTCCAGCGTCACCTGCAGCAGGACGCGGGCGTCCGGGTCCATCGTGGTCTCCCACAGCTCCTTGGCCGGCATCTCGCCGAGGCCCTTGAAGCGCTGGATGCCCTCCTCCTTGGGCAGCCGCTTGCCCGACTCCTGCCCGAGCTTGATGAGGCCGTCGCGCTCGCGGTCGGAGTAGGCGTACTGCACCGGCTCCTTGCCCGCCCACTTGATCTTGTAGAGCGGTGGCTGTGCGAGGTAGACGTGGCCGGCCTCGACCAGCGGCCGCATGAACCGGAAGAAGAACGTCAGAAGCAGGGTGCGGATGTGCTGGCCGTCGACGTCGGCGTCCGCCATGAGGATGATCTTGTGGTAGCGGAGCTTCTCGAGGTCGAAGTCGTCGTGGATCCCGGTGCCCGCCGCGGAGATGAGCGCCTGCACCTCGTTGTTCTGCAGGATGCGGTCGATCCGCGCCTTCTCGACGTTGAGGATCTTGCCGCGGATGGGCAGGATCGCCTGGAAGCGGGAGTCGCGGCCGCCCTTGGCCGAGCCGCCGGCCGAGTCCCCCTCCACGATGTAGAGCTCGCACTTGTCCGGCTCGCGCCACTGGCAGTCGGCCAGCTTGCCCGGAAGGCCTCCGGACTCGAGCAGCCCCTTGCGGTTGCGGGCCAGCTCGCGGGCCTTGCGCGCGGCGACGCGCGCCGTCTGGGCCGAGATCGCCTTGCGGACGATGTCCTTGCCCTCGTTGGGGTTCTTCTCGAACCACTCGCCGAGCCGGTCGTTGCACACGGTCTGCACGAAGGACCGGGCCTCGGTGTTGCCGAGCTTGGTCTTCGTCTGCCCCTCGAACTGCGGCTCGCCCAGCTTGATCGAGACGATCGCCGTCAGGCCCTCGCGAATGTCGTCACCGGTGAGGTTGGTGTCCTTGTCCTTGAGCAGGTTCCACTGCCGCGCGAACTTGTTGACCGTCGAGGTCAGCGCGGACCGGAAGCCTTCTTCGTGCGTCCCGCCCTCGTGGGTGTTGATGGTGTTGGCGAAGGTGTAGACCGACTCGGTGTAGGTCGGGTTCCACTGCATCGCGACCTCGAGCGAGAGCTTCTTCTCCGTGTCCTCGGACTCGAAGTCGATGACCGTGCGGTGCACCTCGCCCTTGCTCGAGTTGAGGTGCGTCACGAAGTCGATCAGGCCACCCTCGTAGAAGTAGGTGACGTTGCGCTGCTCGGCGACCTGCTCGGCCACCTCTTCGCTGTCGGTCTCGACCGGGCGCTCGTCGCGCAGGCGGAGGGTGAGCCCCTTGTTCAGGAACGCCATCTCCCGGAAGCGCGCCGACAGCGTCTCGAACGAGTAGTCCGTCGTCTCGAAGATCTCGTCGTCGGCCCAGAAGGTGACGGTCGTGCCGGTCCGGTCGGTCTGCTCGCCGCGCTCAAGGTCGGCGACGGGGGCGCCGCGCAGGAAGGCCTGGCGCCACACGTATCCGTCGCGGTGCACCTCCACCTCGACCCGCGTCGACAGCGCGTTGACGACGGAGACGCCGACGCCGTGCAGGCCACCGGAGACCGCGTAGCCGCCACCGCCGAACTTGCCGCCCGCGTGCAGGACGGTGAGGACGACGGTGACCGCCGGCTTGCCCTCCGAGGCGACGATGTCGACCGGGATGCCGCGGCCGTTGTCCTCCACGCGCACCCCGCCGTCCGGCAGCAGGGCGACCTTGATCGTGTCGCAGTAGCCGGCCAGTGCCTCGTCGACGGAGTTGTCGACGACCTCGTAGACCAGGTGGTGCAGGCCGCGCTCGCCGGTGGAGCCGATGTACATGCCCGGGCGCTTGCGCACCGCCTCGAGGCCCTCGAGCACGGTGATGGCGCTGGCGTCGTACGCCACCGCGTCCCCCGTGCCCGGCGTGGCGCTGCCGCCGGCGGAGCCGGTGCCGACGGCGGGCCCGTTGCTCGCGGCGGCGCCGTCATCGCCGGCGAGGGCCGGCCCCGGGTTGCTTCCGTTGTCCTGCGCGGTGGGCTGGATGTCGGTCACGAGCACCCTTCGGGGGCACGCGGCACCGTTCCCGGGGAGGGACCGGACGGCCGCTGTCGAGCGGAGCCCGGGAGCGGAGCTAGCACCCCCGGGCGGAACCGGACCAGTCTACCCGTCTCCGCCTTCTGCAGGGGCTCGTGCACGCCCCTGGGACGCGCTCTGGCGCCGGAACGGAGGTGGGGACAGGTCCCCCCACACGACGCAGGGCGTCACCGGGCCTCGTAGCGGGCCAGGGAGGTGGACGCGGGCGCCCGTCCGAGGCCCGGGCGGGGGTCAGCCGTAGGTGTCGCGCGGGCCGCGGCCGCGGACCGACAGCGGGCCGCGCCGCCACGACGGGGCGGCCGGGCCCTGCACCGAGATCGCCCGGCAGACGCCCCGGCCGAGCTCGGCGTCGATGCGCGCGCGCAGCGCCGGGACGAGCAGCCGTAGCTGGGTGGCCCAGGCCGTGGAGTCCGCCCTGACCACGAGGACGCCGTCGTCGAAGCGCTCCGGGGTCGCGTGCGCCGCCACCTCCGGGCCGACCAGCTCGGGCCAGCGGCCGAGCAGCCCGCTGACCGCGGCCTCGACCTCCCACCCGCGCTCGGCCAGCAGCCGCCGCACCGCCGAGCCCACCGGCTGCGGGTCCCGGTCGTCGGGCCCGGGGCCGCTGCGCAGCTCCTCGCCACGGGCGTACGCACGCCTGCTGCCCGGCGTCGCCGGCTCGCCGCGCATCCCGACAGGACGCGCTCCGCCGCGTCGCGCGGCCAGGCGGGCCGCCGCGAGCGCCTCCCGGGCGATCTCGACGCCCGTACGCCGGGGCGCGGCCGCCTCCCCGGGGCGGTCCGCCGCGCTCGGCTCCTCGGTCACCGGCCTGTCACCGCACCCGACGGGCCGAGCCCTCGGCGACGTCGAACCGGGCGCCGGCCAGCGCCTCCGGCACGTCACCGGGGACGGCCGCGGTGACGAGCACCTGCTCGGCGGGGGCGATCCGGGCCGCGAGCCGCTCGCGCCGGTCGGTGTCGAGCTCGGCGAACACGTCGTCCAGCACCAGCACCGGCTCACCGCCGTCGGCGCGCAGCAGGTCGTACGAGGCCAGCCGCAGGGCCAGCGCGTACGACCAGGACTCACCGTGGCTCGCGTAGCCCTTGGCGGGGGCGGCGCCCAGCCGCAGGACGAGGTCGTCGCGGTGCGGCCCGACCAGTGACACCCCGCGCTCGAGCTCGGAGCGGCGCAGCCGGCGTACGGCCTCCAGCAGCGCCTCGGCCAGGGTCTCTCGGTCCTGAGCCGGGACCTCCTGGCCCAGTGCGCCCTCCAGCGACGAGCGGTAGTCCAGACCCGTCGGCCCCTTGCCGCGGGAGACCTCGTCGTAGGCCTTGTCGACGAGCGGGCGCAGCGCGTCGACCAGCTCGAGGCGTGCGGCGAGCAGGTCGGCGCCGGTGCGGGCCAGGTGGGCGTCCCACACGTCGAGCGTGGCGACGTCCCCGCCCCCGGACCGGACCTTGGCCCCCGCGGACTTCAGCAGCGCGTTGCGCTGCTTGAGCACCCGCTCGTAGTCGGCGCGTACCCCGGCGAAACGGGGGGCTCGGGAGACGAGCAGGTCGTCGAGGAAGCGCCGCCTCTCACCGGGGTCGCCCTTGACGAGCGCGAGGTCCTCCGGGGCGAACAGGACCGTGCGCAGCAGCCCCAGCACCTCGCGCGGGCGGGGGACGGGGGAGCGGTTGATGCGGGCGCGGTTGGCGCGGCCCGGGTTGACCTCGATCTCCACCAGGACCGGGCGGCCCTCGCGGACCACGCTGGCGCGGACCACCGCCCGCTCGGCGCCGATGCGCACCAGCGGCGCGTCGGCCGGCACCCGGTGCGAGCCCAGCGTCGCGACGTAGCCGACGGCCTCGACGAGGTTGGTCTTGCCCTGCCCGTTGGGGCCCACGAAGGCCGTGGTCCCGGGCTCGAGGGGCACCTCGACCTCCGGGTAGGACCGGAAGTCGGTGAGCGAGAGGTGCGCGACGTGCACGCTGCAGGGTACGGCGCCTCCGGGCCGGGGCGCAGGCAGCGACACCGGCCCGGACGCGACGGGGCCTTCGGGGAGCGGCTAGGCCGGGGCCTCGGCCTCGCCCTTGGCGATGGACTTGACGGCGTGGCCGCCGAACTGGTTGCGCAGCGCCGCGACGGCCTTCATGGCGGGGGAGTCGTCCTGCCGGGAGACGAACCGGGCGAACAGCGAGGCGGCGATCACCGGCGTCGCGACGCGGTGGTTGATGGCCTCCTCGACCGTCCAGCGCCCCTCGCCCGAGTCCTCGACGTAGCCGGTGATCTCGGCGAGCTCGGGGTCCTCCTCCAGCGCGCGCACGAGCAGGTCCAGCAGCCAGGAGCGGATGACCGTGCCCTGGGTCCAGGACTTGATGACACCGGGGACGTCCTGCACCACGTCGGAGGCCGCGAGCAGCTCGTAGCCCTCGGCGTACGCCTGCATCATCCCGTACTCGATGCCGTTGTGGACCATCTTGGCGAAGTGGCCGGCGCCGACCGGGCCGGCGTGGACGAAGCCCGCCTCGCCCTCGGGCTTGAGCGTGTCGAAGACCGGCTGGACCTTGGCGACGTCGTCCTTGTCGCCGCCGACCATGAGGGCGTAGCCGTTCTCCAGCCCCCAGACGCCGCCGGAGACGCCGGCGTCGACGTAGCCGATCCCCTTCTGGCCGAGCAGCTCGGCGTGGACCAGGTCGTCGGTGTAGCGCGAGTTGCCGCCGTCGATGACGACGTCGCCCTCGGAGAGCAGGTCCCCCAGCTCACGGACGGTCGCCCGCGTCGGGTCGCCGGCCGGCACCATCACCCAGACCGCCCGGGGGGCGCTCAGCCGCTCGACGAGCTCGCCGAGGCTGGAGACGTCGCGCGCCGACTGCGGCCCCTGGTCGTAGCCGACGACGGTGTGGCCGCCGCGCCGCAGGCGCTCGGCCATGTTGCCGCCCATCTTGCCCAGGCCGATGATGCCGATCTCCATGCGCCCCTCCCGGGGGATAGCTCTGTTGTGCGACTGATGTGGTGTCTGTGCCGACGTAGCGGCTTATGCCCGAACGAGGCGGGTCATGCCCCCGAGAGCCGCACGGGCATCAGCAGGTAGCGGTAGTCCCCGCTGGGCTCGGTGTCGGCCGTGGCCCGGCCGGTCACGACGGCCGGCTTGGTCGAGGTCGTGAACGACAGCTGGGCGTACGGCGCGTCGATCGCCTGCAGGCCGTCGAGGAGGTACTGGGGGTTGAAGGCGATCGCGATGTCGTCGCCCTCGAGCGCCGCGTCGATGGACTCCGAGGCCGAGGCCTCCTCGCCGCTGCCGGCCTCCAGCGTCAGCGAGCCGTCGGTGAACGACAGCCGGATGGGGGTGTTGCGCTCGGCGACGAGCGCGACGCGCTTGACGGCGTCCACGAACGGGCCGGTCTCGACGACCGCGATGCTGGCCGAGGTGGTCGGCAGCAGCGACTGGTACTTCGGGAACTCCCCGTCCAGCAGCCGGGTCGTGGTCCGGCGGCGGCCGCCCTCGAACCCGACCAGCCCCTCGCCGGCCCCGCCCGACGCGAGCGCGACGACGACCTTCTCGCCGGCCTGCAGCGAGCGGGCGCTCTCGGACAGCGTGCGAGCCGGCACCAGGGCCACGGCGGACAGCCCGGCCTCCTCCGGCGTCCAGGCCAGCTCGCGCACCGCGAGCCGGTAGCGGTCGGTCGCCGCGAGGACGACCTTCTCGCCGTCGATCTCGACGCGTACGCCGGTCAGCACCGGAAGCGTGTCGTCGCGCCCGGCGGCCAGCGACACCTGGGCCACGGCGGCGGCGAAGACGTCACCGGGCAGCGACCCGGACGCGGTCGGCATCACCGGCAGCGCGGGGTACTCCTCGACGGGCAGCGTGAGCAGCGTGAACCGGGCGCTGCCGCAGCGGACGACGACCTTGGCCCCGTCGGTGGCGATCTCCACCGGCTGCGGCGGCAGGCTGCGGCAGATGTCGGCGAGCAGGCGGCCGCTGACCAGGACGCGCCCGGGCTCGACGACCTCGGCGTCCAGGCCCACCCGGGCGCTGACCTCGTAGTCGAAGCCGGCCAGGACCACGCCGTCGTCGCCGGCCTCGACCAGCAGGCCGGCCAGCACGGGCACCGGAGGCCGCGCGGGCAGGCTCCGTGCGGCCCACGCCACGGCCTCGGCCAGGACCTCTCGCTGAACCCGGAACCTCACGGCCACCCGCCCTTCACGTCCGCGCACCTACCCGTGTCGGGGTGCCGCGTCTCTCGATCGTTCCCGCCGCGCCGTCCGCCGCGCCCTGGCCCGACGCAGTCGAGCCGGCCGGGCGAGGAGGGCCGACGGCCCACCCGAGCATGTCAGGCCGACGCTAGCGGGCGGGTGTGACCGTACCGCTCCCGGCGGCTCTCCACAGTGGCCCGGGGGCCCTTGCTCGTGCGTTGGAGAAGGAGAGAGAGAACTCTGGGGGTCGTAGTAGGGGCTGTGGGCCCTGTGGGCCCGCGCCCTGCGACCACGCCGGCTCGTGTCATTCCCACAGGTCACCGGCGGTCGGCCGCGCCCGGTCGGGGCCCGGCGCGGGCCCACATCGGCGTGGGGACGGGCCCGGGGACGGGCGCACCGACCTGGGGGCCCGGCGGGGTTGTCCCGGCAACCCCACCGTCCTTCCCCGCGGGGCCCCCAACAATCCACAGGGTTGTCCCCATCTTGTGTACGCAGGGGTCGCGGGTGTAGGCGGCGCTTTCCCGGTGCTTCCGGCAGGCCGCTGGCGTCCTGGGGCCGAGGTGCGGCTGGGCGGGCCGTGGTGGTGCGGGCCTCCCCTGCACGGCAGCGGCGGGGCAGCGCCGGCAGGGGCGCGTACGGGAACGGGCGGTAGGCCTGGGCGCGTGCCCCGGCCTGCCGCCCGTCCGGAGCGCCAGGAGCCTGCTCAGCCCTTGCGGGACTGGCTCTTGATGCGGTTGGTCAGCTCGTGGACCTGGTTGTAGAGCGACCGGCGCTCCCCGAGCTGCTGGCGGATCTTGCGGTCGGCGTGCATGACCGTCGTGTGGTCGCGGCCGCCGAACTGCTGGCCGATCTTGGGCAGCGAGAGGTCGGTGAGCTCGCGGCAGAGGTACATCGCGATCTGCCGGGCCTGCACGAGGACCCGTGAGCGCGACTGGCCGCACAGGTCGTCCATCGTCAGCCCGAAGTACGCCGCGGTCTGGGCCATGATCGTCGCGGCGGTGATCTCGGGCCCCGAGTCGTCGGGGATGAGGTCCTTGAGGACGATCTCGGCCAGCGCCAGGTCGACACCCTGGCGGTTGAGGCTGGCGAACGCCGTGACCCGGATCAGCGCGCCCTCGAGCTCGCGGATGTTGGTCGAGATCTTGCTGGCGATGTACTCCAGCACCTCCGGCGGGGCCGCCAGGCCGTCCTGAGCCGCCTTCTTGCGCAGGATCGCGATCCGCGTCTCAAGGTCCGGCGGCTGGACGTCGGTGATGAGGCCCCACTCGAAGCGGCTGCGCAGCCGGTCCTCCAGCGTGACCAGCTGCTTGGGCGGCCGGTCACTGGACAGCACGATCTGCTTGCTCGCGTTGTAGAGAGTGTTGAAGGTGTGGAAGAACTCTTCCTGGGTCCCTTCCTTGTTCTCCAGGAACTGGATGTCGTCGACGAGCAGGATGTCCACGTCGCGGTAGCGATCACGGAAGGCCGACTGCCGGTCGTCGCGGATCGAGTTGATGAAGTCGTTGGTGAACTCCTCGGAGCTCACGTAGCGCACGCGGACGCCGGGGTAGAGGTGCGGGGCGTAGTGCCCGATCGCGTGCAGCAGGTGGGTCTTGCCGAGCCCGGACTCCCCGTAGACGAAGAGCGGGTTGTACGCCTTGGCCGGCGCTTCGGCGACCGCGACGGCAGCCGCGTGGGCGAAGCGGTTGCTCGCGCCGATGACGAAGGTCTCGAAGACGTAGCGCGGGTTCAGCCGTGGGGGCTCGGCCTCGCGGCGCACGCCCGGCTCGCGCCCGGTGCCGGGCCGGAAGGGGTCCGGGGGGATCGGCCCGGCCACCGCGCCGGGGCCGGGCGCCGGTGTGCCCGACGCGTTGCGGCCCTCGTGGCCGACGACGCCGTTGTGCCGGTCCGCGGGGGCGGGGACGGCGACCGGTGGCGCGGGCATGCCCGTGGAGTCCGCAGGCTCGGGGTAGGGCGGCGCGAGGGGGCCGTCGGCCGTGGCGTCGCCGGGCTCGCCGTCCTCGCCCAGGGTGAGGTCCGGGTCCACCGTCACCGCCACGCGCACGTCCTGGCCGAGCGCGCGGGCCAGGGTGGTCGCGAGCAGGCCGCGCAGCTCGGTCTCGAGCTGGTGCTTGGTGAAGTCGTTGGGCGCCGCGATCAGGGCGGTGCCGTCCAGCAGCCCGACCGCGCGGGTGAGCCGCAGGAAGGAGCGCGACCGCGGGGCGAGATCGGCCTCGACGACCAGCTCTTCCAGGGCCCGTCGCCACACAGCGGCCAGGTTCAGCGACTCGTCGGCCACCGGTCCTCCTCGTCATCCTGCACGCCCGGTAGCGCGCCGGCCGGCGTCCCTGTTTCCACAGCCGTGTCCACAGGTTGGGGACGGGCGGTACGGCGGACGACGCTAACAACGCGGGGCGGGTCGTTCAACCGCTCCTGGTCATCGGCGTCCGTCCGGGTGGCGGCGCTTCCTGCCCATGTCCAGCCCCTCGTTCCCGAGGAATCGTGCCCCGCTCCCAGCGTGTCGCCGGGGCGGTGCGGACCGTGCCGGGAGAGACTATGCGGCTGCCGTCGTCGCCGTGCGGCCGGTCCCCCTGTGGAGGACCGGTTTGACCGGCTGCGAGCAGCCCCCGTACCGTGGGTAGGTCGAGCAGTGCCTGACGGCTGCCCGAATCCTTCCGCTGTCCCGACGTTCTCGTCGGGTGCCGCGGGTGGACAGCTCCACCCGTCAGGCATCGGCCTTCCCCGGATCGGACGCAGGAGCCTCTACCCGTGAGCAAGCGCACGTACCAGCCGAACAACCGGCGCCGCAGCAAGACCCATGGCTTCCGGCTGCGCATGCGCACCCGTGCGGGGCGCGCGATCCTCGCCGCGCGGCGCGCCAAGGGCCGCGAGCGTCTCTCCGCCTGACGAGCCGTAGCGCCCGTCCGTGCTTCCGGCCGCTGCGCGTCTGCGCTCCCGCTCCGACTTCGCCCTCGCCCTGAGGCGCGGGCCCGGCAGTGGGCGCGGCGCGAGCCGCTGTGTCGTCGTCCACGTCCGGCTCCCGGACGCGGAGACGGCCGCGGCCGGCCCTGCGGACGCGTCCCGCGCGGTCGAGCATCCCAGCCAGCCGACGAGCGATGCGCTCGTCGGCTTCGCTGTGTCCAAGGCCGTGGGCAACGCCGTCGTCCGCAACGGCGTACGCCGGCGGCTGCGCGCGCTCGTCCGCGACCGGCTCGAGACGCTCCCGCAGGGGTCGCGCGTGGTCGTGCGCGCCCTGCCGGCCGCCGCGGCCGTGCGCTTCTCCGTGCTGGCCGAGGAGCTGGACCGGGCGCTGGGCCAGGCGATCCGGTCGGCGGGCCGCCCGGCACGGAGCGTCACGTGAGGACGTTGCTGCTGGGGGCGGTGCGGTTCTATCAGCGGTGGGTCTCGCCGATGACTCCGCCGCAGTGCCGCTACTACCCCTCGTGCTCCAACTACGCTTACACCGCTGTCGCGACCCACGGCGCACTGCGCGGGTCGTGGCTCGCAGCACGGCGCCTGGGCCGGTGCCATCCGTTCACGTCGGGGGGGTACGACCCGGTGCCGCCACGCTCGGCGGTGTCGCAGGACGCTCCGGCCTGACGGCCGGCACCGCACGCCCTCCCGCAGCCCCGACCCGCGCCAGCGCGCGATAGCCACCAGGAGACCCAGCACGTGGGCCAGATCCTCGCCCCGCTCGAGTACGTCGTCTCGAAGATCCTTCAGGCGTGGCACTCGGTGCTCACCGCCGCCGGGCTGCCCGAGGCGTCCGGTGTCACCTGGGCGCTGTCGATCGTCGGGCTCGTGATCGTCATGCGGATCCTGCTGATCCCGCTCTTCGTGCGCCAGATCAAGGCCCAGCGCGGCCTCCAGGTGCTGCAGCCGGAGATCAAGAAGATCCAGGAGAAGTACAAGAACGACCGCGAGCGGCAGAGCAAGGAGCTCATGGAGCTCTACAAGCGCACGGGCACGAACCCGTTCGCGAGCTGCCTGCCGATCCTGCTGCAGGCCCCCATCTTCTTCTCGCTGTTCCGGGTGCTGAACGGTGTCGCCCACGAGAACACGCCGCCGGGCTTCCCGCCCGAGCTGGTGGAGCCGGCGTACAACGCGGCGCTCTTCGGTGCCCGCATCTCCGACACCTTCCTCGGCACGAGCGACGCCTCGTCGCGGGTCCTGACCATCGTCCTGATCGTGCTCATGTCGGTGACGACGTTCCTGACCCAGCGCCAGGTCATGACGAAGAACATGCCGCCGTCGAGCATGGACAGCCCGTTCGCGCAGCAGCAGAAGATCCTGCTCTACGTCTTCCCGCTGGTCTTCGCCGTCTCCGGCGTCAACTTCCCGATCGGCGTGCTCATCTACTGGCTCACGACCAACGTGTGGTCGCTGGGGCAGCAGCTCTACGTGATCCAGCGCAACCCGACCCCCGGCTCGCCGGCCGCCATCGCCCTGGAGAAGCGCCGGGCCGAGCACGCCGGCCGAGCGACGGGCCCGTTCGGCTGGATCGGGCGGTTGTTCGGCCGTGGCCGCGACGAGGCGCCGTCCCTGCGCAAGGGGCCGGACGACGGCGGGTCGAGCGTCCCGGGCACGCCGGGGTCCCCGGCTCCGGCCGGTGGGCCTGCCGCCGGCGGTGCGAGCCGGACGGGCCAGCGACAGCAGCCGAAGCGCAACCAGCCCAAGCGGCAGCCGCGCAACAAGCGTTGATCCGGCGCCTTCGGCCGGCATCGGAAGAACTGGGAGCTTCTACGTGACCGAGACCACCAGCCCGACGGCGGGCGCCTCCGACGTCGAGGCGCAGCCCACCGACGACCGCGACCCGGCAGCGCCGGTCGGGCAGGACCGCCCGCGGTCCCTCGTGGAGCGCCTCGAGGAGGAGGGGGACATCGCCGCCGACTACCTCGAGGGCCTGCTGGACATCGCCGACCTGGACGGCGACATCGACATGGACGTGGAGGCGGACCGTGCCTCCGTGGCGATCGTCGGCCAGGACCTCGAGCACCTCATCGGCCGGGACGGCAAGGTCCTCGACGCACTGCAGGAGCTGACCCGGCTCGCGGTGCAGACGCGGACCGGGGACCGGAGCAGGCTGCTGCTCGACATCGGCAGCTACCGCGCCAAGCGGCGCGAGGAGCTCACCCAGGTGGGCAAGGAGGCTGCGGAGCGGGCCCGGTCCACCGGCCAGCGAGTCGCCCTTCCGGCGATGTCACCCTTCGAGCGCAAGGTGGTGCACGACGCCGTCGCCGCTGCCGGGCTCAGCTCCGAGTCGGAGGGCGTCGAGCCTGCGCGGCACGTGGTCGTCCTGCCGCTGGGCGCGTGAGCTCCCCGTCGGACGGTCTCACGTCGGCGCCCGTTCCACGTGGAACGGGCGCTCCCGTTTGGGCCGAGGGCGTCTTCGGGGAGCGCTTGGCGCTGGCCGCGCGGTACGTGGATCTGCTGGTCGGGCCCGGGATCGAGCGCGGCCTGCTCGGCCCGCGGGAAGCCGACCGGGTCTGGGACCGTCACGTCGGCAACTCGGCCCTCGTCGCCGACGTGCTGCCGACGACAGGTCGCCTGGTGGATATCGGCTCGGGCGCCGGCCTGCCGGGGCTGCCCATCGCGCTGCGCCGTCCCGATCTCGAGGTCGTCCTGCTGGAGCCGCTGCTCCGCCGCTCCCAGTTCCTCACCGAGGTCGTGACGGACCTCGGGCTGGCCAACGTGGTGGTGCTGCGCGGACGCGCCGAGGAGCAGAAGAAGCGGACGTACGACCTGGCAACCGCGCGTGCAGTGGCCCCGCTCGCAAAGCTCTCCCAATGGGCGCTCCCCCTTCTGCGCCGCGGTGGTGAGCTGGTGGCCCTGAAGGGGCAGTCCGCCGCGGAGGAGGTCGAGCAGGCCGGGTCGGTACTGACCCGGCTCGGCGCCACGGGATGGACGATCGAGCAGCTCGGTCAGCCGGAGGGCGACCTCGCGGCAACGGTGGTCCGGGTACGTAAGGGGGACCCGGGCGGCCCGTCGGGAAGCGAGAAGCGGGAGGAGCGCGCATGACGAGGCAGACCGGCCTGGGCTGGCCTTCCGCCGGCACCGGCACTACCGCGACTCCCGGGCTCGGCTGGCCCGTCCTGCTGGCCGCCGAGGCCGAGCTGCCGCCCAGCGGCGCGGCGGCATCGGGCGCGGAGGCACCGGGCGTGGAGTTCGCCGGCGAGGTAGCGGGCGCGGAGTTCGCTGGCGCGGAAGCGGCCGGGTCAGCCGCTGAGCCTGCTACCGCCCCCGAAGCGCACGACGAGGATGCCGGCACCGGCCCGCCGGTGGGGAGCGGGTCCCGGGCAGGTGACCCGTTGCGCGAGGAGACCGCCACCGTCGTCGAGGACGCTGCGGTCGACGCCGTGCCGCTCGGTGTCGTTTCGGTGGAGACGGGAAGGGCGCAGCCGCGCATCGGCCAGTCGACCGGGCGACTGCCCCGTGGTGGGCAGCCCGCCGTCGCCGGGGCGTCTGCTCAGCCCGAAGGGGATCCCTTTGGGGTTTCCCTCGCGGCAGAGCCGGCCGTTCCACGTGAAACTGAGAGCGAGGACGAGGACAGCACGGTGGAGGACCTGGAGTCGGTACCGCTCTACGCGGAGCTGGAGGCGGAGCGGCGGGGCAAGACGCCCTCGAAGCCTCCGCTGTACGGCGCCCCGCTGCCGTCGCCACCGAAGACCCGTGTCCTGACCATCGCCAACCAGAAGGGCGGGGTCGGCAAGACGACCTCCACGGTGAACCTGGCCGCGGCGCTCGCCTCCCAGGGCCTCGCCGTGGTCGTTCTCGACCTGGACCCGCAGGGGAACGCATCCACCGCTCTCGGTGTCGACCACCGGGCCGACGTCCCGAGCATCTACGACGTCCTGATCGAGGACCGCCCGCTGGCCGAGGTCGTCGTTCCGGTGGCCGAGATCCCGACCCTGCTCTGCGCGCCGGCGACCATCGACCTCGCCGGTGCCGAGATCGAGCTCGTCTCCCTCGTCGCGCGCGAGTCGCGGCTGCGCCGTGCCCTCGACGCGTACCTCGAGGCCCGCGCCGCCGCCGGTGCCCGGGTGGACTACGTGCTCATCGACTGCCCACCGAGCCTGGGTCTGCTCACCGTCAACGCGCTCGTCGCCGCCCGCGAGGTGCTCATCCCGATCCAGTGCGAGTACTACGCACTGGAGGGGCTCGGCATGCTGCTGCGGAACGTCGAGCTGATCCAGGCCCACCTGAACCCGACGCTCCACGTGTCGACGATCCTGCTGACGATGTACGACGGTCGTACCCGTCTCGCCGCCCAGGTGGCGGACGAGGTGCGCAAGCACTTCGAGGCACTGGTACTCGACACCGCGATCCCGCGCTCGGTGCGCATCTCCGAGGCCCCCAGCTACGGGCAGACGGTGCTGACCTACGATCCGGGGTCGAGCGGAGCACTCGCCTACCTCGAGGCGGCCCGAGAGGTCGCCCGGCGGGCTGCGCGACAGGAGGAGTCTGCGTGAGCGACCGTCGTCGCGGTCTCGGGCGAGGTCTGGGCGCGCTGATCCCCACGTCGGCACGACCGGAGCCGGTTGCCGCCGGCTCCGGCGAGTCCCCCGGCCCGCCCACGGACGGGTCCGCGCCCTCCGGGGCCGGCGTGGGCACGCCGGACGCCGCGGGTGGAGCCTCGGAGGGGAAGCCAGGCCGGCCAGCGGCTCCCGCCGACCCGCAGGCGGGTGAGCAGGCCAGCTCGCGGCCCGCTGGAACGGCCGAGGACGGCCAGCAGGAGCCTGACGCGACCGGTGCCCACTATGCCGAGCTGCCGATCTCCTCGATCAGCCCCAACCCGCGTCAGCCCCGACAGGTCTTCGACGAGGACGAGCTGGCCGAGCTGGCCGAGTCGATCTCGGTCGTCGGCCTGCTGCAGCCGGTCGTGGTACGCCCCGTGGGCGACGGGCGCTACGAGCTGGTCATGGGCGAGCGCCGGTGGCGGGCGTCCCAGCGCGCCGGTGTCGACGCGATCCCGGCGATCGTGCGCACGACCTCCGACGGCGATTTGCTGCGGGACGCCCTGCTCGAGAACCTGCACCGCAGCCAGCTGAACCCGCTGGAGGAGGCGGCGGCGTACGGCCAGCTGCTCGAGGACTTCGGGTGCACCCACGAGGAGCTGTCGAAGCGGCTCGGCCGCTCGCGCCCGCAGATCTCCAACACCCTGCGCCTGCTCAAGCTGCCGGCGGTGGTGCAGCGGCGCGTCGCCGCCGGGGTGCTCAGCGCCGGGCACGCTCGTGCGCTGCTCGGGCTCAGCGACCCAGCCGCGCAGGAGCGGCTGGCCCAGCGCATCGTCGCGGAGGGCTTGTCCGTGCGTGCGGTGGAGGAGATCGTCGCGCTCGGCAAGCGGGAGCCGGAGACGACGCCGCGGCGACGGCTCCGTCAGCCGGTCTCCCCGCGGCTCAGCGAGCTCAGCGACCGGCTGTCGGACAAGTTCGAGACCCGGGTCCGTGTCGACCTGGGTCGGCGCAAGGGCAAGATCGTGCTGGAGTTCGCCTCGCTCGACGACCTCGAGCGGATCGTGGGGATCCTGGAGCCAGGGGCGGAGTCCCCGCCAGGAGGCTGAGAAGGGGCGCGTGTCCGCTGCTGCGGCGGGCGCGCGCGAGCTGGACGGACGGAGTGCTTTCGTCGATGACGTACGTACTGCGCACCATGGCCACGGGCTCGTCGGTCACCGCCTGCCCTGTCCTCCCGCTCGTCGGGGGGAGGTGAGCCGATGTCCCGTCGCCTCGTCGCCGTCACGCTGGACAACCTCGACGACCTGCCGCTGCGCTGCCGGTCTTGCGTCTTCTGGGAGCTGGACCCGGTGGCCGCCGAGCGTGCCGTCCACTCGGGGGACACCGGGCTGGAGAAGGAGGCATGGGTGTCCGCGGCGCTGCTCGAGTGGGGCTCCTGCGGGAAGATCCTGTACGTCGACTCGGTCCCGGCCGGGTTCGCGCTGTACGCCCCGCCCGCCTACGTCCCGCGCTCCGTGGCCTTCCCGACCTCGCCCGTCTCGGCCGACGCGGTGCTGCTGGCCTCGGCCTTCGTGCTGCCGGAGTTCAGTGGCGGGGGGCTGGGCCGGATGCTCGTGCAGGGGGTGGCCAAGGACGTGGCCCGCCGCGGCGTACGCGCGATCGAGGCGTTCGGGGACGCCCGTCACGAGGGGCCGCACTGCCTGATCCCCGCCGACTTCCTGCTGTCGGTCGGGTTCAAGACGGTCCGCCCGCACCCGCGCTTCCCCCGGCTGCGCCTGGAGCTGCGCAACGCGCTCTCGTGGCGCGAGGACGTCGAAGTGGCTCTGGAGCGGCTGCTCGGGTCGATGGCGCCGGAGCCGGCCTTCCGCCCCGTCTAGCGGGGCGCCCCCCGCTCAGGCGGAGGCGGAGCCGAGCAGCTCGTCCAGGCGGAGGGTGCCGGTCGGGGCGTCGTCCTCCTGCGCCAGGTAGAGGCGCTGGACGGCGACCACGACGGCTTCGGCCACGGCGTCGCGGAAGGCGGGGTCGGAGAGCCGGGCCGCGTCGCCCGGGTTGCTGAGGTAGCCGACCTCGATGCGGACCGCCGGCATGCGCGTGAGCCGCAGCAGGTCCCAGGTCTTCGCGTGGGCGCGGCAGTCGAGCAGGTCGGTGCGGGCGACGATCTCGCGCTGCACGAGCCCGGCGAAGCGCTCGCCGACGGCGGAGAACGAGCCGCCGTGGGCGACGCCGTAGTAGTAGGTCGCGACGCCGGACGCCAGCGGGTTGCGCGCGGAGTCCACGTGGAGCGAGATGAGCAGGTCGGCCTGCAGCCCGTTCGCGAACGCCGCCCGGCCCGCCTCGTCGACCTCCCAGTCGACGCCGCGGGAGAGGTAGGCCACCACTCCGGTGGCGGTGAGCCGGCCCTCGATGCGCGCCGCGAGGTCCTCGACCACGGTCGCCTCGTCCAGTGCACCGGCGGAGGCGCCGCGGTCGGCACCGCCGTGGCCCGGGTCGATGACGACGACCTTCCCGGAGAGCCGGGGGCCGCGCGCCGCGATGTCGAGGTCCTCTCGCAGCGCGTCCGGCCGTCCCCCGCGGACCGTGCGGCTGAGCCGGTCGAGCGCCTTGAACGTCTTGGGCCCGCACGTGCCGTCGGGGACGAGCCCGACGTTGCGCTGGAACTCCCGCAGGGCGGCCTCGGTGCGCCGTCCGAAGATGCCGTCGACACGGCCGCAGTCGAACCCGAGCTCGAGCAGGCGCTGCTGCAGGGTCACGACGTCGTCGCCGGCGAGCAGGTGGCTGACGGCGTGGGTCAGGATGCGGTCCCCGAGCCGCCACCGCGCCTCGTCCAGGGCGCGGTAGGTCTGCGGGCCGACGATCCCGTCGACCGTGACGCCGCGCTGCTGCTGGAACGCGCGGACCGCGGCGTCGACCGCGCCGTCGAAGCGGGCGGACTCGAGGTCCGCCAGCCGGCCCTCGGCGCCGGGGGCCGGGGCCCCGGTGTCGGAGAGGAGGCCCAGCAGGGTGAGCTTGTGCCGGATCTCGGCGACCGCCGGCCCCGTGCTCCCCAGACGCAGCAGCGAACTCATACACGGCTCCGAAGGTCTCGCCGAAGGCATGTGCCTGCGGGGGAAAGCGGCATCCTAACCGGGGGCAGCAGGGGTCCTCGGGGTGCACACGCCGCGGTCGCGCGACCGTTCGGCGGCGCGCACTACCGGCGCACATCTGCGTACGCAGTGCTGCCGGAACGGGCGTCAGCGGCCGCCTGCGGGCGGCAGCGCCGCACAGACGACGGCGCCCCTTCCCCCCAGGGAAGAGGCGCCGCGGGCACAGGGGGAGGTCAGATGACGCCCTCGAGGTCCTTGAGGAGCAGGCGCTTCGGCTTCGCCCCCACGATGGTCTTGACGACCTCGCCGCCGGCGTAGACGTTCATCGTCGGGATCGAGACGATCCCGTACTGCGCCGCGATCGCAGGGTTCTCGTCGATGTTGAGCTTGACGACCTCGATCTTGTCGGCGTACTCCGTCGCGATCTCCTCGAGGATCGGGGCGACCTGGCGGCACGGCCCGCACCACTCGGCCCAGAAGTCGACGAGCACCGGCTTGTCGCTGCCGAGTACGTCGGTGGCGAAGGACGCGTCGGTGACGGTCTTCGTGGCGTTGCCCATAGGAGTCCTCCAGAAGGAATGTGCGGAAGCGGGCTCAGAAGGTGACGACGGCCTGCGCCGGGTCACCGGTCAGCTCGGCGTCCTCGAGGGACGTCAGGTAGCGCTCGGCGTCCAGCGCGGCGGCACAGCCGGAGCCGGCGGCCGTGATCGCCTGGCGGTAGGTGTGGTCGACGAGGTCGCCGCAGGCGAAGACGCCGGGCAGGTTGGTCCGGGTGGACCGGCCCTCGACCAGGACGTAGCCGTCCTCGTCGAGGCGGACCTGGCCGCGCAGCAGCTCGCTCCGCGGGTCGTGGCCGATCGCGACGAACACGCCGGTGACGTCGAGGGTGCGCTCGGCGCCGGTCTGGGTGTCGCGCAGCCGCACGCCCGAGACCTTGTCCTCGCCCAGGATGTCCACGACCTCGGAGTTGAGCGCCCACACGATCTTCTCGTTGCTGCGCGCCCGCTCCTGCATGATCTTGCTGGCCCGCAGCTCGGACCGCCGGTGCACGAGCGTCACGGTGCGCGCGAAGCGGGTGAGGAACGTCGCCTCCTCCATCGCGGAGTCGCCGCCGCCCACGACCACGATGTCCTGGTCCTTGAAGAAGAACCCGTCACACGTGGCACACCAGGACACGCCGTGCCCGGAGAGCCGCTTCTCGTTGGCCAGCCCGATCTCCCGGTAGCCGGAACCGGTGGCGAGGATGACCGCGCGCGCCCGGTGCTCGAGGCCCTCGCCGTCCACGACGGTCTTGATCTGCCCGGTGAGGTCGACCGAGACGGCGTCCTCGAGCTTGAGCTCGGCGCCGAACCGCTCGGCCTGCTTCTGCAGCATCTGCATCAGGTCCGGGCCCTGCACCCCGTCGGGGAAGCCGGGGTAGTTCTCGACCTCGGTCGTGTTCATCAGCGCGCCGCCCTGGGTCACGGCGCCCTCGAGCACGAGGGGCTTCAGCCCGGCGCGGGCCGCGTAGATCGCGGCCGTGTAGCCGGACGGGCCCGACCCGATGATGATGACGTCCCGCACGTCGCCCACAGTCTTCCGCCCCTCGTTCGTCCTCGCGCCGCGGCCACGCCGCGGAACGGGCCCCACGGCGTCGCCGGGAGGCTCTTGCTCGAACTGATCGTAGGGCTGGAGCATTCCCGGGGGTGCGCGCTCCCGCACGGCGTGGTGACGGGATCACTGGTCGATCGGCACGCTCAGCAACGGAGTGCGTACGGCCGACGGGGTGCACGGGGCGGCGACGACCGTCCCGGCCAGCCCGCCGGAGGACCGGGTCACGACGAGGAGCGCGGGACGGCCCTGCCACGTCCCCTCGTCGACCGCGACCACGGCGTTCCCGGCGGTGAGCATGGCGACGCACTCGGCGGACGGGGCGCGGCGCAGGGCCGCCTCCGGCAGGGTGCCGGCGGCGAGCTGCGGGGCCAGCCGGCGTACGCGCTGCTCGGTGTAGGCGGCGCCCGAGACGGTCGTGCGGCCGAGCGGCGCCGGTCCGGGCACCGCGGCGGCCACGTCCTCCCCACCCCCCGCCGAGTCGCGCGGGCCGTCGGGCGCCGTGCCCGCCGCTGCGCTCGGCGCGCCCGGCGCGGCGAGCGTCCCGGCGGGCCCGGTGGCACGTGCCTCCTGATCGGCCTTGAGCTGGGCCTGCGTCTGCGGGGCGACCGCCGAGCCCGCGTCGTCGCTGCCGCCGCCGCCCGGCGAGAGCACGGTCCCGAGGGCGAGCACGGCGACGGCGGCCACGCCCGCGGCGGCGGCCAGCGCGCCGACCCGCTGCCGGGAGGGCCGTGGGCGGCCCGGGCGCGCCGTCCCTGTCCGGCCGGCCGCGCGGTGCCGCCCTCGGGCCTGCAGCGGGACCGCGGCCGGCTCCTCGCCCGCGAGCGGGCCCGCGGCCTCGGCGGCGAGCGCCGCGTCGAGGCGGGCGGCCACGCCGGGCGGCATCTCCACCTCGGCGCCCAGCGCGTGCAGCCCCGTGTCGACCGCGGCCAGCTGCTCCTGTCGCTGCCGGCACGTCGCGCAGCCGGCCAGGTGGGACGAGGCGTACGCCGCCTGCTCCGCCTCGAGCAGCCCGGCGTCGAGGTCGGCGAGGTCGTTCAGGCCCAGGTGCCCGGGCCGTCGTTCGGTCGTCACCTGGCCCTCTCCTCCTCGACGTGGTCGCTCGTGCTTCTCTGGGACGCGGCGGGTGGTGCCGTCGTTCCGTCCCTGCCCGGTCCGGCGTCCGCGCTCCGGCCCGGCGCCAGCAGCACGGCGAGCCGGGCCCGCCCGCGCGAGCACCGGCTCTTCACCGTCCCCTCCGCGACGCCGAGCAGCTCGGCCGCGTCGCGGACGGCGATGCCCTGCACGTCGACCAGCACGATGGCGGCCCGCTGGTCCGGTGGGAGGGTCGCCAGCGCGGTGGCGATGTCGACCGCGTCCTCGCGCGCCCCCACCGGGTCTCCGGGCGCGGGGACGAGGTCCTCGCCGCTCTCCGCCGTGGGGAGCGGGACGGTGTCGCGGGCCCGGCGGCGGCGCGCCCGGTCCAGGCAGGCGTTCACGACGACCCGGTGCAGCCAGGTCGTGACCGCGGCTTCCCCGCGGTAGCCGCTCGCGCTCGATCCGCGCCCGGCGCGGAAGGCGGACACCAGGGCGTCCTGCAGCGCGTCGGCGGCCTCCTCCGGGTCGCCGGCGGTGCGCAGCGCGACCGCCCAGAGCCGGTTGCGGTGCCGGCGGACGACCTCGCCGAAGGCGTCCGGGTCGCCCTGACGGTGCCGGTCGAGCAGCTCCCGGTCGCTGGGTGCGTCGAGGACGTCGTCCGGGCTGCTGCCGGGGGTGTTGCCGGGGCCCACGGCCGCCTCCTCTCGTCTGCCCCATCCCACCAGGGCGGCGCCTGCTCGGCACCCGCCTTCGGCGGAACGCTCAGCCCGGCGGCCCGCTCGCCCCGGCGGCGACGGGCCAGCCGGTCACGGTCACCTCGCGGACGACGCCCCGGTAGTTCGTCGGGTCCTCGGCGGCGGGAGGCAGCCGGGTCAGCCATAGCAGGACGTAGCGGGCCGGGGGCGAGCCCGCGACCTCGACCGTGAGCCGCTCGCCGGCGCCCGTCACGGCGGCCACCGGCTCATCGACGGGCTCCTGCGCGGGCGGCTCCTCGGCGAAGAGGAAGACCTCGACGTCGGCCCCGGGCGCCAGGTCGGCCACGACCCGGGCGACCCGGGCGGGCGTTCCCAGGTCGACGAGGAGCCCGACACCGGGCTTGAGCCCGCCGAGGTCCGGGCGGCGGAAGTACGTCGCGGTGTCCCACGTCGTGTCCGGGTCCCCGTCGACCGCCCGGCTGCCGACCCCCTCGACCCCGTCACCGAGCGGGTCGAACCCGGAGGCGCCGGCTGCGCGCAGCAGGACCGGGGTGGGGGTGGGTGACGGCTCCGGTGGCGCCGCCCGTCGCGGGGCCGGCGGCGGGTCCGAGCGGGCGAGGTCCACGACCTGCCAGCCGAGCAGGGCCAGCCCGGCCGCGAGGACGGCCGCCGGGGCCAGGCGCAGGGCACGCACCCACCGGCTCGGCCGGTCGGGGGCGTGCGCCGGCCCTGCAGCGGGCAGGGCAGGCACGTCGAGGCCGGGCGCGTGGATGGTGTGCAGCGCGGCGACGACCTCGTCGGCCGAACGCAGCGGGGGCGCCCCGCGCCGGCCCGGAGGCAGCCCCAGCGCCCGGCAGGCCACGTCGTCCAGGTCCGGGGAGAGCCCGGCCCTGACCTGCCGGGGCGCCCACGCGGCTCCGTCGGCCGCCGGGGCGCGTTCGAGCCCGACGTCCTCGGGCCCGGGCCAGCGGGCGGTCAGGGCGGCGTAGAGCAGCGCCCCGCACACCTGGGCGGCGGTCGGCGAGCCCCCGGCGTGCGCCCGCGGGTCGGCCGCGGCCCAGTGGGCGTCGAGGCGTACGCGGGTCCCGCCCTCGGCGGGCAGCAGCACATCGGCCGGGCGCAGCGCGGGGACGGGGAGGCCGGCCGCCTCGACGGCGCGCAGCGCCTCGGCCACCCCGCTGGCGAGCCGGCCGGCGGCCTCGTCGGCGAGCGGCCCGCTGGCGAGCACCGCGTCGAGCCCGTCGGCCTCGACCCACTCGACGACCACGACGGCAGGGGCCTGACCCTCGGGGAAGGATGCGCCCGGCTGCCCCCACGCGACGGCCGGCTCGAGCACGTCGAGCACCCGGACGACGTGCGGGTCGACGACGGACGCGGTCGCCCGGGCCCCGCGCAGCAGCCGCTCGCTCGCGGAGCCGGCCGGCAGCAGGTGGACGACGACCGGGCGCGCCAGCACCTCGTCGATGGCCCGCCAGCGGCGCGCAGTGTCGGGGCGCCGGTGCCGGGCCGGCCGGGCGGGCGGCTCGTGCGTCGACGACGCGTCGGCGGCGGTGGGCATGGCCTCGCCGCCCAGGGCGTCCTCGAGGCGGTAGCGCTCCGCGACGAGGGTCCCGGACGGGACGGCAGGCGGCCGCACCGCCACATGCTAGGCGCGGGGGCGCGCCGGGACCGCGTCCTGCGACGGGTGTCGCTGCCCGATCAGCGCCGATGGCGGCCGCGGCCCTGCGGGCGGCCGCGCCGCCCCCCGGGCAACGAGCCCAGCAGCTGATCCAGCTCGCTGACCCGCATGCGGCGGGCGGCGAGCGCGAAGACCGCGACGAGCACGACGGTGACGGCGAGGGTCTGCACCACGGCGGCCGGGAGCGCGGACCCGATGGCCCAGCGCAGCGCCACCAGCACGGCCGCCCCGGCCGCGGCGGCCACCAGCACCGCGAGGACCAGCCGCACGTACGTCCGCACCACCCGGGCGCCGTCGATGCCGTCGAGCCTGCGGCGGGCCGACGCCGCCGTCACCGCGAGGGCGATCCAGTACGTCGCGGCGTAGG
This sequence comes from Motilibacter aurantiacus, assembly GCF_011250645.1. Taxonomy (NCBI): domain Bacteria; kingdom Bacillati; phylum Actinomycetota; class Actinomycetes; order Motilibacterales; family Motilibacteraceae; genus Motilibacter; species Motilibacter aurantiacus. The sequence continues at coordinate 29,536 of NZ_JAANNO010000017.1, read as the reverse complement.
CGCCGGCCAGCCCGACCGTCTTCCAGCGCACCGGCAGGGCGGGCACGACGGCGAGGGCCAGCACGATGTTGGTCACCGTGACGATGCAGGCGATCTTGAACGGGGTCCTGGTGTCCTCGTAGGCGTAGAAGGCCCGCAGCAGCACGTGGTGCGCGCTGAAGGGGATCAGCCCGAGGGCGAAGGTGGCGACGAGCAGCCCGATGTAGGCGCCGGCGTCGGTCGTGAGGTTGTCCCCGACGCTGAACAGCACCGTGGTGACCACCGGACCGACGAGGACCAGCAGGGCGGCGGCGGGCACCAGCGCCGTGCCGATGAGGCGCAGCCCTTGTGACAGCTGGCGGCGGACCTCCCCGACCCGGCCGTCGGCCGCCGCCCCGGACATCGCCGGGAGCATCGCGGTGACGACCGAGACCGTGATCACCGAATGCGGAAGCATGAAGAAGAGGTATGCGTTCTGGTATGCGTTGTAGCCGACGCCGTAGTCGATGCCGGCCTCCTTCGCGGCGGAGTCCACGCCGGTGGCCAGCTGCGTCACCACGACGTAGGAAGCCTGGTTGACCAGCACGAACCCGATGGTCCACTTGGCCAGGCTCAGCGCGTGGCCGAGCCCGTGGCCGCGGAAGTCGAAGCGCGGGCGGTAGCGGTAGCCCGCCGCCCGCAGCGCCGGCAGCAGCACCAGAGCCTGCACTACTACGCCGATCGTCGTCCCCGCACCCAGGAACGCGATTTCCCCCGTCGAGAGGCTGTCCGTGTCGACGACGTCGACGCTGCCGAAGACCAGGAAGGCCAGCGCCATCGCGATGACGACGATGTTGTTGGCCACCGGGGCCCACATCATCGGGCCGAAGCTGCGTCGCGAGTTCAGGACCTGCCCGAGCATGGTGTAGACGCCGTAGAAGAGGATCTGGGGCAGGCACCAGTAGGCGAAGGCCACTGCGACGGCCTTGTCGCGGCTGCTCCAGCCCGTCGACGCGTAGGCGTCGATGAGCAACGGGGCGGCGAGCGTGGCGACCACCGTGATGACGAGCAGGCAGAGGGCGGTCAGCGTGAGCAGCCGGTCCGTGTAGGCCTGCCCCCCGTCCGGGTCCTCCTTGGCCGACCGGACGAGCTGCGGCACGAACACGGAGTTGATCACCCCGCCGATGAGCAGCAGGTAGACGATGTTCGGCACGGTGTTGGCCACCGAGTAGGTCGTGCCGACCAGCGCGGTGCCGATCGCCGTGGCGATGACGATCGAGCGGACGAAGCCGAGCAGCCGGGACGCGACCGTCCCGACCACCATCACGCTGCTGGACCGGACCAGCCCTCCGCCGCTCACGTGTCTCCTCCAGGGCGTTCGGGCGTGGTCACGCGCTCCTGCGCGGGCTGCGGGCTGACCCCGGCGTCCTCGTCGGCGACGGCGTGGTCGGGGGCAGAGTCGTCGGGAGCCGGGTCAGGTCCACCGGGGGCCCGGGCACCTCCGCGCCGGCGGCGCACGAGCCGCAGCACCGCCATGAGCACGAGCAGGGCCGTGGCCGCGACCACGACCACCGTCGCCGCGCCGCGGGCACCCCGGACCGACACGGTCACCAGCGCGGGCTCGCCGACGACCTGGCCGCGCGGGGTGATCAGGCGGACCGTGACCCGGACGTTGCCGTTGGCGTAGACCTCGGCGGGGACCTGGACGGTGGCGGTCTGCCCGGCCGCCACCCGGACCACCGGGGTGTTCCCCATGCGCAGCCGGGGCGGGCTGGCGGTGAAGGTGAGCGCCACCCGGACGGTGTCGGGCAGGTCGTTGACGACGGTGATCGGGACGTTCTGCGACCCGGGCAGCGAGATCCGCCGGTTGACGACGACGTGCACCTGGCCCGCCCGGGCCTCGAGCGTGCCGCGGGCGCGCCGGACGAGCGCGGGGCCGACCGCCCCCGCCGACACGGACTCCAGGCCCAGCCGCTCGCGCCGGTAGCGCCGCTCCGCCTTCTGCACCTCGTCCGTGCTCGCCAGCATCGACGCGAGCCTGGCCCCCTGGGCGCCGAGCGCGGTCACCGTCTCGAGGTAGCCGGGGTCGAGCTCGGCCGCCCTCGCCCGCCGCGGGTACGCCAGCGCCAGCTCCCCGGCCGCGTAGTCGCCGTCCGGGTCCTCGGCCGCGAGGTCGGCGAGCGGCGCCCGGGTGATCCAGCCGGCCGAGCGGACCGCGGAGTTCAGCGCCTCCAGCAGCCGGGCGTCCGGGGACCAGCCCCGGGCCGGCGCGATGAGCATGGTGCGGGCCGCGTTGGGCCGCTCGGCGGACTGCACCGCGGTCTCGGCGAGCAGCCGCTGCACGGCGAGGACGCGCTGGCCCGGGGTCGAGCCGCGCGCGCCGGCGACGCCCGTGGACGAGAGCAGCCGGTCCGCGAGCAGCAGCCCCTGGCCGGTGGAGGCCGTGCCCGTGGCCGTCGCCCGCGCGCTGGGGGTGTAGCTCGCCTCCGGGTCCTGCTCGACCGCGTCGGTGGAGACCACGAGGGTGCGCGCGCCCGCCGCGGCGTACGCGTCGGCCGTCGCGGTGTCGACCGCGCTGCGGGCCGGCCAGGCGACCGTCGAGGGGACGGCCGAGCCGAGCACGGCCGCGGCGGTGACGGCTCCCTCGGCCATGGCCGTCTCGAGCTCCCCGCCCTTGCCCGCGTGCACGAGAGAGGCCGCGTCGACGTCGCCGTACGGCAGCAGCAGCACCGAGCCGGCGTCGGCCCGCCGGCGCATCTCGGCGAGCCACGCGACGGCCGCGCTGCTCGCCGGGCGCATCACCCGCTGGCCGACGACGGCGTACGGCGCGGTGAGGGCCTGCACCTCCTCCAGCAGCATCGGGTCGACCGCGACGGTCCACCCGGCGGAGGCGTCGAGCAGGCGGCGCAGCCGGCCCGGCCGCCCGTCGGCGTTGTTGCCGACGGACGCAGCGAGCCGGTCGTCGAGGAAGGTGCCGTCCGCGGTGCGGTGCGGGACGTCGGTGAGCGGCCAGAGCCACGCGAGCCGGGTCGCGGCGGGCGTGGCCCCGGGGGGCGCCCAGGGGACGAAGGTGGTGACGAAGCCGAGCCGGTCCGGGCCGGTGGGCTCCGCGGTGTCGGTGCGCGTGCCCCGGGCCTCCACCGACAGCGCCCGGGCCCCGAACTCCCCGTCTCCCTCGAGCGCCGCTGCGGGCACCCGCAGGCTGAACCGGGCGGTCGCGCCGGCGGCGAGCCGCTCGGCCACGGGCGCCTCGGTGCCGGCGACGGGAGCCCCCTGCGGCTCGCCGGCCCCGGCGGCGTTGGCCAGCTGGACGCGGGCCACGAGCGGGACCGCGCCGGACCGGACCGTCGCCCGCACGGTGACGTCCTGTGCGGGCACCCGGGCCACGACGTACCCGCTGAGGGTGACGTCCCGGCCCGGGCCGGACACCGACGGCGTGACCGCGCTCAGCGTGACCGTGGCCTCCGCCTCGGCGGCCGGGGTCGCGCTCGGCTCGGCGGAGGGCTCCACGAGCGGTGCGGCGGCCCGCTCGGCCGCCGTGGGCGCGGCAGCGGTGGGGGCGGCCGGCAGCGTGGGGACGAGCAGGAGGACGGCGGCGGCCAGGGCGCGGGGGATCGCGGCGCCCGCCCACCGGCGGGAGGAACGGGGGCGTGCGGGGCGGGCGGCGGTCGGGCGGGAGGCCGTACGACGTCGCGAACCCCTCACGCGCTGTCCGCGAGCAACTGCTCGGCCGCGTCGACGAGCCGGCGCTCGCCGTCGTAGGCGAGCCGCTCCCGCAGCTCCTCGAGCGGGACCCACGCCACCTCGGTCACCTCGACGTCGGCGTCGGAGAGCTCACCGCCGCGCGCCTCGAGCAGGAAGTGGTGGACCGTCTTGTGGATCCGGCGGTCCTCGGCCACGAACCAGAAGTCGACGGTGCCCAGCGGGGCCAGGACGCGCCCGCGGATGCCGGTCTCCTCCTCGACCTCGCGCACGGCGGCGTCCTCGGTGGTCTCGCCGGCCTCGACGTGCCCCTTGGGAAGCGACCAGAGCAGCCGGCCGCGCCGGTCCAGCCGGCCGATGAGCGCGGCCTGCCGGCGCGGGCCCTGCAGGTCCACGACGAGCCCTCCGGCGGACGTCTCCTCCACCCGGGTGAGCCGCCGGCGCCCGGTGCGGCTCCCTCCGTCGCCGTCGGTCCTGCCGCCGCTCGCGGCGGCCCTGCCGGCGCGCGCGGCCCGGCGGCCACCGGCCTTGTCCTTGGGTGCGCCGTCCTTGGATGCGCCGTCCTTGGGTGCGCCGCTGTCGCTCGGCGTGGTGGCGCCGTCGCGCGGAGCGGTGCCGCGCGGGGAGGGCTCGTCCCCCGACCGGCCTCCCGACCTGCGGGCAGCACGGCTCCCCGCGGCGGCGCGGGACCCTCCCGCCCGCCGCGACCGCTCGTCGTCGCCCGGCGCCCGCGCCATGGATCGATGCTAACCGCGCTTCGGGCCGCTGGCCTGCGTCGGGAGCGCGCGTCGCCCTCTAGGCTTGAGCCCCGTGCCAGTGGCCCCACCGAATCTGCCGTCGGACCAGCCCGCCTCGTCCGCCGCCGGATCCGCCTCCCGCTCCGCCGCGGCGCCCGCCGGCGACCCCCGTCGACAGGCGGTCGCGGCGTTGCTGCGGGCCGCCCCCGTGACCGAGGAGCTCGGCCGGCGGTTCGCCGACGCCGGGCACCAGCTCGCGCTCGTCGGCGGGTCGGTCCGGGACGCGCTGCTCGGCCGGCTCGGGCACGACCTGGACTTCACCACCGACGCCCGCCCGGAGCAGGTGCTCCGCATCGTCAAGCCCTGGGCCGACGCCACCTGGGACGTGGGGATCGCCTTCGGCACGGTCGGCGCCCGCAAGGGCGGGTGGGACTGCGAGATCACGACCTACCGGGCCGAGAAGTACGACCGGGAGTCCCGCAAGCCCGAGGTCGCGTACGGCGACTCGCTCGAGGACGACCTGGCCCGGCGCGACTTCACGGTCAACGCGATGGCGGTCGCCCTGCCCGGCGCGCGCTTCGTCGACCCGTTCGGCGGCATCCAGGACCTCGAACGACGGGTGCTGCGCACGCCCGGCCGGGCCGAGGACTCCTTCGACGACGACCCGCTGCGGATGCTGCGAGCCGCCCGGTTCGCCTCCCAGCTGGGCTTCGGCGTCGACCCCGAGGCCGTCCGGGCCATGCGGGACATGGCCGAGCGGCTCCGCATCGTGTCGGCCGAGCGGGTCCAGGTCGAGCTGTCCAAGCTCGTGCTCGGCGCCCACCCGCGCCGCGGGCTCGCGCTGCTGGTGGAGAGCGGGCTCGCGGACGTCGTGCTGCCCGAGCTGCCCGCGCTGCAGCTGGAGATCGACGAGCACGCGCACCACAAGGACGTCTACGAGCACACCCTGACGGTGCTCGAGCAGGCGATCGCGCTGGAGGAGCGCTACGTCGGCGGCGGCCCCGACCTGGTCCTGCGGCTCGCCGCGCTGCTGCACGACATCGGCAAGCCCAGGACACGGCGGTTCGAGCCCGACGGCAAGGTGAGCTTCCACTTCCACGAGGTGGTCGGGGCCAAGCTGACCAAGGCCCGGCTCAAGGAGCTGCGGTTCGACAAGGCGACGATCGAGGACGTCTCCCGCCTGGTCGAGCTGCACCTGCGCTTCCACGGCTACTCCGGCGGCGAGTGGACCGACTCCGCGGTCCGCCGCTACGTCCGCGACGCCGGGCCCCTGCTCGGCCGGCTGCACGCCCTGACCCGCTCGGACTCCACCACCCGCAACAAGCGCAAGGCGGCGGCGCTGCAGGTGGCGTACGACTCGCTCGAGCAGCGGATCGAGCAGCTGCGCCAGCAGGAGGAGATCGACGCGATCCGCCCGGACCTGGACGGGACGCAGATCATGCAGATCCTCGGGATCGCGCCCGGGCCGCTGGTGGGCAAGGCCTACAAGCACCTGCTCGAGCTGCGCATGGACAACGGGCCGATGGAGCACGACGCCGCGGTGGCGGAGCTGATCAGGTGGCACCGCGAGCAGCAGCAGCCGCAGGGCTGACCCCGGCGATCCGGCCCTCGACGGGGTCCGGGCGGCGCGTGGTGACGGCGCCGTACCACCCGGCGGCGAGCAGGTAGCCGGCGCCGAGCCCCGCGGTCAGCAGTGCGGACCGGCCCGAGGTGGGGACGGCCGCGGCGGCGAAGGCGGCGGCCGAGACGAAGCAGACGTTGAAGACCGTGTCGTAGACGGAGAACACGCGGCCGCGGAACTCGTCGCTCACGGCCTCCTGGACCATCGAGTCGACGCAGATCTTCACCCCCTGCGCGGCCAGCCCGAGCAGCAGTGCCGAGCCGATGACCGTCCCCTCCCGCATTGGCAGGGCGAGCAGCGTGAGCTGGGTCAGCCCGGCCACCGCGAGAAGCGTCGTCACCCACGTGCTCTTGCGGGCGTGCGCCGTCACCTCGGGGGTCGCCAGCGCGGCGAGGAAATAGCCGGCCCCGCTGGCGCCGACCACCGTGGCCAGGCCGGCGATGGCGGCGTCGGTGTCGCCGGGGTCGTGCAGCGTGTTGCGGTAGAGCAGCAGCGTCGCGACCGTCCACAGCCCGTAGACCAGCCGGTGGGCCGCGATCGCCGTCAGGGCGCGGCGGGCCGCCGTGCGCTCGCGGATGTGCCGCCCGCCCTCGGCCATGCCGCGCGCGACCCCGTGCAGGGCCTCCTGCAGGTGCGGGGCCGGGCCGTCGAGGTCCGGGCCGAGCAGGTCGCGCTCCATGCGGGCGGCCAGCGCGGCTGCCCCGGTGGACGTGAGCGCCGAGGCCACGAGGACGCCCGCCGTCGCCGCCGTGCCGTCGCCCAGCACGGCCCGGATCGCGAAGGCCAGGGCCGCGCCGAGCAGCGAGCTGACCGTCCCCGACGTGGTCGAGACGCTGTTGGCCATGACCAGCTCGCGCCCGGGCACCACGTGGGGGAGGGCGGCCGACAGCGCCGACAGGTAGAACCTGTTGACCGACAGCACGAGCAGGCCGACGGCGTAGAAGCCGGCGCCGGCGTAGTCCAGCGCGACCAGGGCCGCGAGCACGAGCACCAGCAGCGCCTTGAGCAGGCTGGCCACGACGAGGATCTGCCGGCGGCGCCACCGGTCGAGCAGCACACCGGCGAACGGCCCGACCAGGCTGTACGGCAGCAGCGTCACCGCGAACGCGGTCGCCACGTCCCCCGCCGTGGCCTGGCGCTCGGGGGAGAAGAAGACGAACGAGGTGAGGGCCACGGTCGTGGCGCCGTCGGCCGCCTGCGCACAGAGCCGCGTCGCGTAGAGCTTGCGGAAGCGCGGCCCCTCGAGCACGTCGACGAGGTCGCCGACGAACGAGCCCGGCCGTGGCATCGGGCCACGATAGGTGACACGGCGGACGCCGAACGGCCCGGCTCCACAGGGGGAGCCGGGCCGTTGCGGTCGAGCGCCGGGACGCGGATGCGGTGCTGGCGTCAGCCGATCGACAGAACCCGCGCCGCCTCCGGCGCGTCCGTGCCGGTGGGGGTCGGCGTGCCGGTCGGGGCCGTGGTGAACGCCGCCGGCTTCAGCCGCCAGACCGCGCCGTCGCTGCCCGGCAGGCCCATGCCCTCGGCGGTCGCGATGCCGAAGGCCGAGGTGTAGACGTCGCCGTTGGGGGACACCGCGACGCCGGCGGCGAACGGGACGGCGGCGACCGTGCGGGTGCCGTTCGGCGCCAGCTTCGTCACCTGGCCGGGGAAGGCGTGGGAGCCGCCGAAGAGCTCCGCGGCGTAGATCGAGCCGTCGGCGCCCACCGCCACGCCGGTGATGGTGGTGAAGCCGCCGTACGTCTGCAGCAGCGTGCCGGTCGGGCTGTACTTGCGGACGCTCGCGTTGCCGGGCACCTCGCCACCGAGGTCGCCGACGTACACGTTGCCGGCCGCGTCCTGCGCGATGGAGGTCGGGACGCTGTCGAGGCCGGGGGCGTACTCCGGGATGACCGCGAACGTCGTGACCTTGCCGGCGGGCGACACCGAGAGCACGGTGTTGCCGGCCGCGTCGACCACGAGCGTGCGGTTGGCCTGGGCGAGGACCGCGTACGGGTTGGACTCGACCCCGTCGCCGTCGGGGTCGTTGGCGACCTCGTAGGCCGTGACGTCCGCGAGCTGCTTGTAGTTGCCGCTGCTGCCGTGGCCGGAGAAGAGCTTGCCCAGCTGCGGGGCGAACGGGGCGGGGGTGATCTCCGGCGGGGCGAACGTCGTCGCGAACCAGACCTTGCTGTTGATCGCGGCGACGCCGTCCACGCCCACGGCGCCGGAGCCGTCGCGGCCGGCCACCGAGACGATGCCGTCGATGACGCGGTCCGGCGTGCCGTTCACGGTCTTCTCGGGGCGCTTGATGCGGATGATCGAGCCGGTCTCGCCGAGGCAGGTCGCCGTCTCGCCCTCGCCGATGCACTCGTCGCCACCGCGGCCGGCCTCGGCGACGTACATCTCGCCGCGGCCGTCCCAGCTGATCTGGCGGGGGTTGTCCAGGCCGCCGAGAACGACCTCGTGGTCGGCCCACGGTGCCTGCGGCTCGTCCTCGGCCGCGGCCGAGGCGGCCGTGCCGGTGACGGCGGCGAGAGCGGACAAGGCACTGATCGTCGCGATCGCGGCCTTGCGGTGACGATATGTCATGAGCGTTCTCCAAGGACTTCTGCGGCGGGCTCTCCGCCCCTACCGGGGTGCCTGCGTCGGCACCCGCACGGGGGAAGTGAGGGGATCATGCCCCGCCAGATACGCCGTCGGGTCGGCGAATGCGTGGAAGTGGTACCAGCACCACCCGCAATTGCCGGCAAGGGTGACGCCTCGGGAAAAGCGGGCATTGCGTGGCGTTGGCCGACGGTGACGATGCGCTGTCCTCGGGAACCGTGGCTCATGAGCCCGGGGCCCCGTGGAGAGTTGTGCTCGCCGGAGCGAGCACGGCTTCCCACGGCCTGCCGCCGCCGACCGGGACGCGCCGAGGCCCGGCACCCCTAGGGGTACCGGGCCTCGCGGGCGGTGTCTCAGCGCTCGACGTTCCCCAGGATGAAGTCCTCCACCTGCGCACGCGCCACGTCGTCGGCGTACTGCACCGGCGGCGACTTCATGAAGTACGACGCCGCGGACAGGATCGGGCCGCCGACGCCCCGGTCGAGGGCGATCTTCGCCGCGCGGACGGCGTCGATGATGATGCCGGCCGAGTTCGGGGAGTCCCAGACCTCGAGCTTGTACTCGAGGTTCAGCGGGACGTCGCCGAAGGCGCGGCCCTCGAGGCGGACGTACGCCCACTTGCGGTCGTCGAGCCACTGCACGTAGTCCGACGGGCCGATGTGCACGTTGCGCGCGCCGAGGTCGTGCTGCAGGTTCGAGGTGACGGCCTGCGTCTTGGAGATCTTCTTGGACTCCAGGCGCTCGCGCTCGAGCATGTTCTTGAAGTCCATGTTGCCGCCGACGTTCAGCTGGTACGTCCGGTCGAGCTGGACGCCGCGGTCCTCGAACAGCTTGGCGAGCACGCGGTGCGTGATCGTCGCGCCGACCTGGGACTTGATGTCGTCGCCGACGATCGGGACGCCGGCGTCGGCGAACTTCTGCGCCCACTCCGGGTCCGAGGCGATGAAGACCGGCAGCGCGTTGACGAAGGCGACCTTCGCGTCGATCGCGCACTGGGCGTAGAACTTGTCCGCGTCCTCGGAGCCCACGGGCAGGTACGACACGAGCACGTCGACCTTGGCGTCCTTGAGCGCCTGGACGACGTCCACCGGCTCCTCGTCGGACTCGGTGATCGTCTGCGTGTAGTACTTGCCGAGGCCGTCGAGCGTGTGGCCGCGCTGCACGGTCACGCCGGTCGGCGGGACGTCGGAGATCTTGATGGTGTTGTTCTCGCTCGCGAAGATCGCGTGGGCGAGGTCCTGGCCGACCTTCTTGGCGTCGACGTCGAACGCGGCGACGAACTCGACGTCACGCACGTGGTACGGGCCGAACTGCACATGCATGAGGCCGGGGACGCGCGCCTGAGGGTCGGCGTCCTTGTAGTACTCCACGCCCTGCACGAGCGAGGCGGCGCAGTTGCCGACCCCGACGATCGCTACGCGTACGGAACCCACGCTGATCTCCTAGTTCTTGGTGCCCGCGCCGGACGGGGAGCCGGTCACGTCGTTGTGTGAGTGGATGTCGAGCTTCTGCAGGCTGTCCGGCACTGCAGCCCCGTCGACGGGGGGAAGCGTCGTGGGCGGCGCCCCTTCGCGCTCGCCGTCGATCAGCTCGTTGAGCCACCGGACCTCGCGCTCCACGGACTCGAGCCCGTGGTTCTGCAGCGCGAGAGTGTAGGAGTCGAGCCGCTCACGGGTGCGGGCGAGTGACCCGCGGACCCGCTCACGGCGCTCCTCCAGCCGGGAACGCCGGCCCTCGAGCACACGCAGCCGCGTCGCCGCGTCCGTGTGCCGGAAGAACGCCAGGTGGACGCCGAACCGCTCGTCCTCCCACGTGTCCGGCCCCGCCTCGGCCAGGAGCTGCTGGAACTGCTCCTTGCCCTCCGCGGTGATGCGGTAGACGATCCGCGCGCGCTTGCCCGCGAGAGCCGGGCTCGGCGCCGACCCGTCGGAGCCCGCGCCCTCGGGCGTGTCCTCCGCGATCAGGCCGGAGTCGAGCATCTTGCGCAGCGCGGGGTACAGCGAGCCGTAGGAGAACGCCCGGAAGGTCCCCAGCAGGGCGTTGAGCCGCTTGCGCAGCTCGTAGCCGTGCATCGGCCCCTCGTGCAGCAGGCCGAGGACGGCGAGCTCGAGCACGCCGCTGCTCCTCGTGGCCATCGTCGCTCCTGCCCGGTCTGGATGCTGCCGCTGGGTGGCTCGTCCGGCGCTGGTCTGCACCGGGCGGGCCCGTGTCCGTACGCCTACAGCCCGTACGAGATGCTGGGCCGCCGCTCGTGGACCTATCGCGTGGACGTATCGAACCGTCCTGTCGACTCGATGTATCGAGCCGATACATCTGGACGATAGCTCTCAGGTGACGAAGGGGCAAACGGAACACGCCGGGAACGACCGTCAGCCGTACGCTGTTGTCCCGTGCAGTTGCAGAGCGTGCTGGCGGTCCGGCACGTCTGCGCCCGCCCGCAGCTCCGACCGGGACCCCCCGGGAGCGTGTGGCGGGCAGCCACGTCCGCCGTCGGCCTACCCCCGAGGACTCCTCCGTGACCCTGCCCGGTCATCTCGACCCGCGCGGCCGGCACGGCAAGCGCCGCGCCACCAGTGCCCCGCAGCGGTCGCGCCTGATCGACTACCCGCGCAGCCACCGCCGCGGGGTGCTCAAGCTGCTGCCGTCCTGGCGGCAGGTGCTGCTGCTCGGCGTGATGGGCGCGCTGACCCTCGTCGGCGCGTTCGCCTGGGTGTACGCCCAGACGACCATCCCGGAGGCGAGCTCGGCGGCGCTGGCCCAGTCCTCGGCGGTCTACTACTCCGACGGCAAGACGCTGCTCGGGCGGCTGTCCGGCGAGCAGAACCGGACGAGCGTGCCGATCGAGAAGGTCCCCGAGTCGGTCAAGGACGCGGTGCTCGCCGCGGAGGACCGGTCGTTCTACAGCAACAGCGGCGTGTCCCCGAAGGCCATCGTGCGCGCCTTCTGGAGCAACCTCAGCAGCGACAGCCGGGGCCAGGGCGGGTCCACCATCACCCAGCAGTACGTCCGCAACTACTACAGCGACGTCGGCTCGCAGAAGACGTACCAGCGCAAGCTGCGCGAGGCCGTGCTGGCGATCAAGATCAACAAGCAGAAGTCCAAGGACGAGATCCTGCAGGACTACCTCAACACGATCTGGTGGGGCCGGCGGTCGTACGGCCTGAACGCCGCCGCGCAGGCGTGGTTCCCGCGCGGGCAGAACAGCTACCAGAAGCTGACGGTCAGCCAGGCGGCGTTCCTCGCCGGCATCATCCAGGCCCCGGACACGTTCGACTTCCAGAAGCAGGGCCTGTCCAAGGCCCAGGTGGCCGACCGCAAGGCCGCGGCCCAGCGGCGGTGGAACTACGTGCTCGACGGCATGCTCGAGCAGGGCTGGATCACCCAGGAGCAGCGCTCGCGCGCGAAGTTCCCGCTGATCGCCAGGCCGACGAAGGTCAACGCGTACAAGGGCCCGCAGGGCTACCTGCTCGACTACGTCAACGACGAGCTGCTCGCCTCGGGCCGCACCGAGCAGGAGATCGAGGGCGGGGGCCTGCGCGTCGTCACGACCTTCGACAAGGACGCCCAGGCGGCGGCGGTCAAGGCGATGGACCCCGAGGAGGGCGAGTACCCCGCGACCGACGCCGAGGGGGTGCACGCGGGCCTGGTCAGCATCGACACGCGCACCGGCGCGATCAAGGCCATGTACGGCGGGCGCGACTACCTCGACCGCCAGTTCAACGACGCGACCGCGAAGGTCCAGCCCGGCTCAACGTTCAAGCCGTTCGCCCTGGCCGCCGCGCTCGAGGACGGCAAGAGCCTCTACAGCACCTACGAGGGCAACAGCCCGATGTCGCTGCCCGGCGGCGGGTCCGTGCGCAACGAGTTCAACCAGTCGTACGGCTCCAACGTCAGCCTCCTCTCCGGGCTGCGCAGCTCGGTCAACACGGTGTTCGTCGACGAGGCGATCGACGTCGGGCCGGCCAAGGTCCGCCAGGCGATCGTGGCGTCCGGCATCCCGGACGACGCCCCCGGGCTGGAGACGAACGCCCGCATCCCGTTGGGGATCGCGTCGGTCTCCCCGCTGCAGATGGCGCTCGGCTACTCCACGTTCGCCGGGGAGGGCATGCGGCCGAAGAAGGCGTACAGCGTCCAGAAGGTGTGGGCGGTCGACGACCCCGACCGGGTCCTGATCCAGGCGCCGAAGCAGCCGGACCGCGTGCGGGTCTTCTCCCGCGACATCGCCCGTGACGTGACGTACGCGATGGAGCAGGTCGTCCGCGACGGCACCGGCACCGAGGCCCAGGGCGTGGGCACCGACGTGGCGGGCAAGACCGGGACGCACGGCGTCGACGACAAGACGCTCACCGCGTGGTTCGTCGGCTTCACGCCGGAGCTCTCGACCGCCGTGTCGTTCTACCGGGGCGAGGAGACGCAGGAGGACCTCGACGGTGTGGGCGGCCAGGACACTGCGGCATTCTTCGGAGGTGGTTATCCCGCCCGCATCTGGACCGCGTACATGAGCGCCGCCGTCGAGCTGCCCGGCTACGACGGGAACACGGACTTCCCTGATCCTGCCTACGTGAATGCGCGTTCCTGGGACCGCGACGACGACAACGGCTCCAGCGGCAGCTCGGAGTCGGGGTCCGAGCCCACCCCCACCCCGTCCAGCTCGCCGGAGCCCGCGGACGAGCCGACGCCGACGCCGTCCTCGACGCCCACCGCGCAGGAGCCGGCCCCGGCCCCGACGCCGAGCTCGGGCGGCGTGCAGCCGCCGGCGCAGTCGCCGCCGGTGGTGGAGGGTGCGGTGCCGCCGGCCGACCCGGTCGTCGGGGCCGTCCCGCCCGCAGCCGGGCAGGGCGCGCCATGACCCGGGCGGCCGAGGACGGCCTCGTCCTGCCGAGCGTGGAGGACCCGGTCGTCCGGGCCGCCAGCACGGCCATCGGCGGCCCGGCCGGCCGTCGGATGCTCAGCGAGCGGCGCTGGCTGACGCCCGTACGCGTCCTGCTGCTGCTCGCGGTGGTGACCGCGCTGCTCGCCGTGGCGGGCAAGCAGCACTGCCGGGCCGAGGGCTGGACGAGCAGCAACATGTACTTCCACGCCTGCTACAGCGACGTCCCGGCGCTCTACAGCGGCCGTGGCATGGACCAGGGGATCTTCCCCTACCTCGACGAGGCGCTGCCCGAGGGCGTGCAGCAGGTCGAGTACCCGGTGCTGACCGGGCTGCTCATGTGGCTGGAGGCGAAGCTCGTCCCGGACGGCGTGGCCGACCGGGCCACGACGTACTTCGACATCAACCTGCTCTTCGCGGTCGGCTTCCTCTTCGCCACGGTCGCCCTGACCGCGTGGACGGCCGGCCGGCGCAGGCCCTGGGACGCGGCGATGGTCGCGCTCTGCCCGGCGGCCGCGCTCGCGATGACGGTCAACTGGGACATGCTCGCCGTGGCGCTGCTGGCGGGCGGGATGTGGGCCTGGGCGCGCGACCGCCCGGCGCTGGCCGGCGTCCTCATCGGCCTCGGCACGTCGGCGAAGCTCTACCCGGCGCTGCTGCTGCTGCCGATCCTGCTGCTGGCGGTCCGCACCGGGCGCTGGCGCCCCGCGCTGCTCGCGGGCGGGACGGCAGCCTTCGTCTGGCTCGACGTCAACGTCCCGTTCATGATCGCGAACTGGGACGGCTGGTTCCGCTTCTTCAAGTTCAGCCAGGAGCGGCAGGAGGGCTTCAGCTCGATCTGGTACGCCCTCCAGCTGGCCGGCTACCCGGTTCCCGGCCTCAACGCCGTCGCCAGTGGGCTGACGGTGCTGCTCTTCGCCGCGATCGCCTGGCTCGCCCTGGCCGCGCCGCGCCGCCCGCGCCTGGCGCAGCTGACGTTCCTGGTCGTCGCCGCCTTCGTGCTGACCAACAAGGTCTACTCGCCGCAGTTCCTGCTCTGGCTCGTCCCGCTCGCGGCGCTCGCCCGCCCGCGGTGGAGGGACTACCTCGTCTGGCAGGCCGGCGAGCTCGTCCACTTCGTCGGCATCTGGCTCTACCTCGGCGCTTACGTCGACGCCGACCGAGGCCTCGGCGACAAGGCCTACATCTGGACGATCGTCGCGCACCTGGCCGGCACGCTCTGGCTGGTGGCGGTCGTCGTCCGCGACATCCTCAAGCCCGCCGACGACCCGGTGCGCGCCGACGGCATCGACGACGACCCGGGCGGCGGCACGTTCGACAAGGCCCCCGACGTCTTCGCCCTGGGGCCCGCCCCCGCTGACGCCGAGGCCCGCCCGCCGGCGCTGACCGCCCCGAGATGAGCGCAGTAGAGGACCGCGACGAGGCGTCCGCGCAGCCCGCGGGTGCCTCGGTCGCGGCCCGGCGCCGGCTCTGGCGCCCGGTGCCCGTGGGTGACCCGGTGGCGCTGCGGGAGGCGTCCGTGTCGGCCCTCTGGGTCTGGGTGGCGACCCGGCTCGGCACCTTCCTGCTCGGCTGGGTCGCGGTCTACCACTTCGTCGAGAACGAGCCGCTCGGCTCGTACGTCCGGCGCTGGGCCCAGTGGGACTGGCACCACTTCGAGTACATCGCCCGCAACGGCTACGACTCGCGGTTCGACCCGAACATCGAGGCATTCTTCCCCGGCCTGCCGCTGGTGCTGCGCGCCGTCCACGCGGTCGGCGTCGACGGGGCCCTGGCCGGGCTGCTGGTGTCCCTCGTCGCCGGGGCGTTCGCGTCGGTGGCGCTGGCCCAGCTCGGCGAGCTGGACGGGCCGCGCGGCACGGGTGAGCGCGCGGTCCTGCTGCTGACGCTGAGCCCTGCAGCGGTCTTCCTGGCAGCCGGCTACACCGAAGCGCTCTTCCTTGGATTCGCGTTGCCTGCATGGCTGTGCGCACGTCGCGGCCAGTGGTGGGCGGCGGGGCTGCTCGGCGCGGCGGCGTCGACGACGCGCGTCACCGGCCTCTTCCTCGCCGCCGCGCTCGTCGTCCAGTTCGTCACCGACCGGCCGCGCCGCGACTGGGGCCAGGCGCCCGCGCTGGTGCTCCCGTTCCTGCCGGTCCTCGGCTACATGGCCTACCTGCGCAACCTGCGCGGCCCGTGCACCCCGACGAGCGACGAGGTCTGCGGCTGGCTCGCCTGGCAGCGGGCGCAGGAGCGGGGCTGGGGCCGCAGCTTCGAGTGGCCCTGGACCGTCTTCTCGAACACCTGGGACGCCGCCTTCGGCCAGTCCCAGGCCATCGCCTTCCGCATGGACTTCCGGCTCGAGCTGCTCGCCATGGCCGTCGGGGTCGCGCTCACGGTCTACCTGCTCGTGCGCCGCGAGTGGGGCGAGGCGACGTACGTCGGGCTCAGCGTCGTGGCCCTCGGCACCTCGACGTGGTACTTCTCCACGCCGCGCGCGTCACTGCTCTGGTTCCCGCTGTGGATCGCCCTGGCCCGCGCCACCGTCCGCCGGCCGAAGCTCCTCGTGCTCTACCTCGCGGCCGTCGCCCCGCTGGCCGCGCACTGGACGATCCTCTTCGTCGACGGCCGCTGGGCCGGCTGACGCCGCGCCGCGCCACCCGGCCGGGCAGACCGGCCGCCCGCGCCCTCACCGCCCGCGCCTGGCCCTCCGCGGTGATCTTGCACGGCCGCGTCCGTTGCCCGCAGCCCCTGGGTCAGAGCCCCTCGACGACGTCGAAGCTCGTCGCGGTCATGCGGACGTCGAGGTCGACGCGGTCGCCGATGGCGGGCGGGCGCACGGAGTCGGGCAGCAGCACGAGCGAGGCCTGCATGTGCGGCGGCTCGGCGAACCAGCGCTGGCGCCCCTGCACGACGTACGGCGACAGCGTGCGGCCGCCGGCACTCAGCAGGCCGACCGCGGCCAGCTTGGCGCGCGGCAGCAGGCCGCGTACGGATCGGGGGGCCTCGAGCCCGACGCCGTGCCCGGTCCCGCCGGAGAGCACCAGCAGGTACCCGTCGCGCGTCATCCGCCGCTGGCGGTAGCCGTACGGCGTCCCGCGCCGCAGGCGGTGGATGTCGAGCACGGTGGCCGACGCGCGGAAGGCCTTGCGGTCGCCGAGCCACAGCGCCGTGCCCACCCGCGGGCGCAGCCGCACCCCGGCAGCCTTGCGGTGCAGGGACTGCAGCTTTGCGTCGAGCACGTGACTGACCCATACGGTCTCGTCCCGGCCGCTTACCCCGGCGGCCCCGAGCACGCGGGCCGCCTCGGCGACCGTGTCACCGGCCAGCGGCAGGTGCAGCGCCAAGCCGGCGCTCGGTAGCCGGCGCAGGGCATCGCGCGCCTGCTCGAGCTGGACGGCATCCAGCCCGGAGCGGTTCATCGCGGTCCGCAGCTCGACCACCACCCGGTGGTTGGAGCCGGACAGCGCCTGCACGGCCTCGACGTGCGCGACCGTGCGCAGCAGCTTCGGGTCGGGCTCGAACGGCCCGAGGCGCGGATGCCATGGGGCGAGGACGAGGACCTGCCCGGAGAAGCGCTCCCGGACCTTCTCGACCTCGGCCGGCTCCCCCACGGCGACCGTGTCGACGCCGAGACGCTGGGCCTCGGCCGCCAGCCGGGCCACCCCGAAGCCGTACCCGTTGCCCTTGATGACGGGCACCAGGCCCGGGTTGCGCTCGACGACGGTGCGCAGGTGACGCCGCCAGCGGTCCGCGTCGATGGTCAGTGCCAGGGTCACCGGGTCAGCCTCGCCGCCGGAGGTACAGGTCAAACGCCGCGTACAGCGGGCGGTTGAGCGGCAGGTCCCACTCGCCGAGGTACTCGACCGCCTCGCCGCCGGTGCCGAGCTTGAACTGGATGAGCCCGAAGTGCGGGTCCTGCGGGTCGAGCGTGTCGGTGATCCCGCGCAGGTCGTAGACGTCGCACCCGGACTCCGACGCCATCCGCATCATCTGCCACTGCACCGCGTTGCTGGGCCGGACGTCTCGTCCCTGCGTCGAGGAGGCGCCGTACGAGTACCAGGAGTGCCGGCCCACCCGCACCAGCGTCGTCGCGGCGAGGAGCCGGCCCTCGTGCCGGGCCAGCAGGAGCGCGATCCGCTCCGGGTCCTCGGCCGACATCGCGCGCCACATGCGCTGGAAGTACGGCAGCGGCCGCGGGGTGAAGCCGTCGCGCTGCGCGGTCTCGACGTACAGGGTGTGGAAGGCTGGCAGGTCCTCCAGGCCGCCCAGCTCGACGGTGACGCCCGCCTTCTCCGCCTTCCTCACGTTGCGCCGCCACAGCTGGTTGAAGCCCCTGAGCAGGTCGGCCTCGGACTTGCCGGCGAGCGGCAGCTGGAAGACGTACTGCGGCTGACCGGCGGCGAAGCCCCCCTCCGCTCGTGGCGGGCGCCAGCCCTGCCCGCGGAGCGCCGCGGCGAGCTTCGCGCCGGTCGCGGTCGTCTCGTCGGCGGGGACGGCATCCAGCTTCGTCGCCTGCCCCGTCGCGACCGCGGCCTTGAGCGTCTCCGACCCCCAGCGCCGGGTGACCACCGGCGGCCCCATGCGTACGCCGAAGGCCCCCTCGCGCCGGAGCCCGCGTACCAGCGGGTCGAGCCACTCGCCGGGAGCGTCGGCGACGGCGTCCCAGTCCAGCAGGGGCCCTTCCGGCAGGTAGGCGAGGGACCGCTTCACCCGGGGCAGCTGCCGGTAGAGGACGAGCCCGGCCCCGACGAGATGTTCCCCGTGAAACCAGCCGAGGGACTGGCCGCGCCACTCTGCCTTGACCTGCGCCCAGGACGGGGTCTGGAGAAAGCTCGCGCTGCCGCGCCGGGCGATGAACTCGAGGTGCTGCTTCGCGTCGATCGGGCGTACGTGCACGGGTGGCGACACTACCCACCCGTGCACGTCACCCGAGCTCAGCCGACGGCGACGGACACCGGGCCGTTGTAGTAGTAGCGGCCGTCGGGACCGATGACCGAGACGTTGACCATGGACGACGGGGCGACGGCGAACGAGTGCGTGGCGAACACGGCCGGGCGGCCGGCAGGCCCCGCGACGACGCCCGGCGACGTCGTGCCGTCGCCCCAGTCGATCACCGCCGACAGGCTGCTCACCGGGACGCCCGGCGCGTCGACGGTCGCGACCACGGCCGAGAGCGGACGGCCCTGCGGGAAGCGCAGGCCGGTGACCGGGGTGACCGCGACCGCTGCGGGCCCGGCGGCTGCCGGCACCGAGTAGTAGATGCTGTTCGAGGTCAGCGGCTGCGCGAGCCCGGCCGGCGTGAACCGCGCCCAGAGCCGGTGGTTGCCGGCGGCCAGGGTGACCGGGAGCGACACCGTGCCGCGCGGAAGGGCGACCTGCGTGCTCGCGACCTCGGTGTCTCCGGCGTAGAAGCGCAGTGTCCCCGCGGCGAACGGCCACTCGCCGGTGGCCTCGAGGGTGACCGGCCCGCCCAACGGGGCGGTCGTTGGCGTCACGTCGAGCCGCAGCGGATAGGGCAGCACCGTGACCGGGCGCGGAGCGGACGCCGAGGGCGTGTAGGCCGCGTCGCTCGGCGCGAACTCCGCGACGACCTCCCAGAAGCCCTGCGGGAACGACCCGGACAGGGACGCGCGGCCGTCGTCCACGGCTGCGGTGCCGAGGAGGTACCGCTATCCGGAAGACTGCCGGTAGAACGAGACCGTGCCGGCCACGCCCGGTGTGACGGCCGCCGTGACCGCCACGGCGGTCCCGAGGTACGTCGCGTAGACCGGGCTCGGCGTGACCGGCGCCAGCTCAACGGTCGTGGGTGTCGCCGCCGTGGCGGTCGGCGCGACGAGGAGCGCGCCTCCCAGCGCCAGCAGTGGAAGAAGCAGGCGAACGAGCGTCCGGTGCATGAGTTCCCCCCCGGGAATCGGCCGGGGATGCGGCGGTGGGCGGCATCCTCCGGATTGTCAGGACGAGGGGGACGCTAGACCC
Source organism: Motilibacter aurantiacus (assembly GCF_011250645.1). NCBI lineage: Bacteria > Bacillati > Actinomycetota > Actinomycetes > Motilibacterales > Motilibacteraceae > Motilibacter > Motilibacter aurantiacus. The sequence goes on along the minus strand of NZ_JAANNO010000017.1, from coordinate 10,101 downwards.
GATGCACCGGTTTGCACTGTTCGCCCGGTGACACTTGCGGCCGGTCGGGCCCGCTGTGCCGGTTCAGCCTGCGAGCCCTCCGCGCAGCAGCTCGATGTCGGCCGCCTGGCCCTCCACGCCGTTCGGGGTCTCCACGACGACGGGCGCCCCGGCGGCCGCGACCACCGCGACGATGGCCTCCGCGTCGATCCGCCCCGCGCCGAGATTGGCGTGGCGGTCGGCGCCGGAGCCGAAGTCGTCACGGCTGTCGTTGGCGTGCACGAGGTCGATCCGGCCGGTGATCGCCTTCACCCGGTCGACGATGCCGAGCAGCTCCTCCCCGGCGGCGTGCGCGTGGCAGGTGTCGAGGCAGAAGCCGACCCGGTCCATGTCGCAGCGGTCCGCGAGCCGCTCCCAGAGCCGGCCCAGCCGGTCGAAGGTGCGCGCCATCGCGTTGTCCCCGCCGGCGGTGTTCTCGATGAGGACCGGGATCTGCAGCTCCATGCGCTCGAACGTCTTCACCCAGTTCTCGAACCCGAGCTCGGGGTCGTCGGCCTTGAGCACGTGGCCGCCGTGCACGACGAGCGCCTTGGCCCCGACCTCTGCGGCCGCCGTCATGTGCTGGGTGAGCAGCTTGCGGCTCGGGATGCGGATCCGGTTGTTGCTCGTCGCGACGTTGATGACGTACGGCGAGTGCACGTAGAGGTCCAGCTGCGCCGCAGCGGCGGCGGCCTTGAGCGCCTCGGCGCCCCCGGCGTACCGGACCTCCGGGCCCTTCCACCCCTGCGGGTCGCCGAGGAAGAACTGCGCCAGCCCGGCCTTGCGGTCCAGGGCCGCCGCGACCGGGTCCTCCTGGTCGACATGGGCGCCGATGCGCAGCTCGCTCATGCGCCCACGGTACGGCTCGCCCCTGACGGCCTCCACCGCTCGCGCGGGGCTGTGGGCGCGCCCGGCAGCCACTCGCTGGGAGTCCACGCGCTGTGCAGAACCGGGGAGCCCGGGCGGCCGGGCCGGTACTCTGGACGCACTGCTGACGCAGTAGCCCTCCTGCCACGGAGAGACCGTGGCCGCCCGAGTCCAAAGGAGGTGGGTACCGCATGCGTCGTTACGAGCTCATGGTCATCCTCGACCCCGACCTCGAAGAGCGCACGATCGCCCCGTCGCTCGACCAGTTCCTCAACGTCATCCGTCAGGGTGGCGGCACCGTGGAGAAGGTCGACATCTGGGGCCGTCGCCGGCTCTCGTACGAGATCAAGAAGAAGCCCGAGGGCATCTACGCGGTCGTCGACCTGAACGCCGAGCCGGCTGTCGTCAAGGAGCTCGACCGCCAGCTCAACCTCAACGAGTCCGTCCTGCGCACGAAGGTCCTGCGGACCGACGCGCGCTGAGCCTGAGCCTCGCTCAGGCCCGTCCACTCCCGATCCCGAAGGAGCGCTGCCCATGGCAGGCGACACCGTCGTCACGATCGTCGGCAACCTGACCGGCGACCCCGAGCTGCGCTTCACCCCGTCCGGGGCGGCCGTGGCCAACTTCCGCGTCGCCTCGACGCCGCGGCAGTTCGACCGGCAGTCGGGTGAGTGGAAGGACATGGAGACGCTGTTCATGCAGTGCTCCGTCTGGCGCCAGGCGGCGGAGAACGTCGCCGAGTCCCTCCAGCGCGGCATGCGGGTGATCGTCACGGGCCGGCTCAAGAGCCGGACGTACGACACCAAGGAGGGCGAGAAGCGCACCGTCATCGAGCTCGAGGTCGACGAGGTCGGCCCGTCCCTTCGCTCGGCCACGGCCAAGGTCAACCGGACCAGCCGCGGCGGCGAGGGCGGCGGCGGCGGCTTCGGCGGCGGTCAGGGCGGCGGTGGCGGCTACGGCGGAGGTGGCGGCGGCTACGGCGGCGGGCAGCAGTCCGGCCCGTCCGACGACCCGTGGGCCAGCCCGCAGCAGTCCTCCGGCGGCAACGCCGGCGGTGGCGGCGGCTGGGGTGGCGGCGGGGGCGGCTCCTACAACGACGAGCCTCCCTTCTAGTCCCGCTCGCTGCTCGCAGCACCCGCTCCTGCCGCCCTGGCGGCGGGGGCAGGGCACCGCTCCGGCGGCGCCCGACGTTCGACAGGCCCTCCCGGCACAGCGCCGGGCTACCACGATGCCCGCACCAGCGGGCACGAGATGGAGCACCACGATGGCCAAGCCACCGATTCGCAAGCCGAAGAAGAAGAGCAACCCGCTCAAGGTCGCCGGCATCGAGTACGTCGACTACAAGGACACCGCGCTCCTGCGCAAGTTCATCTCCGACCGCGGCAAGATCCGCGCCCGTCGAGTGACCGGTGTCTCCGTGCAGCAGCAGCGCCAGATCGCGATCGCGATCAAGAACGCCCGCGAGATGGCGCTCCTGCCCTACACCAGCACCGCTCGCTGAGGGGAGACGACGAGATGAAGCTCATCCTCACGCAGGAGGTCTCGAACCTCGGCGCCGCCGGCGACGTGGTCGAGGTCAAGGACGGCTACGGCCGCAACTACCTGGTTCCCCAGGGCTTCGCGATGCGCTGGACGCGCGGCGCGGAGAAGCAGATCGAGGCGATCCAGCGCTCGCGCGCTGCCCGCGAGATCCGCGACCGCAGCCACGCGCAGGAGATCAAGGCCCAGCTCGAGGCGCTCAGCGTCCGGCTCTCCGCTCGTGCGGGCGCCGGCGGCCGTCTCTTCGGCTCGGTCACCGTCGCCGACGTGGTGGACGCCGTCCGCGCCGCCGGCGGCCCCGCCCTCGACAAGCGCCGCGTCGAGATCGGCACGCCGATCAAGACGGCCGGCAAGCACTCGGTCTCGGTCCGCCTGCACCCCGAGGTGTCGGCGACCGTCCCGGTCGAGGTCGTCGCGGGCTGACGCCCGTAGCGCCGTTCGAGGCCCCGTCCCCGCCACGTGCGGGGGCGGGGCCTCGTCGTCGTGCGCGCGGGCTCTCGAGCTGGAGGCTTCAACCGTCCGCGCCGTGCCTTCCCCCTCGTGGTGGCTGCCTCTGAGGAGTCAGTTGGCTGGGTTGGCTGCCCGGACGACCGCCTCGCACAACCGAGTCGCCGTCGCCGGGTGCCGGGGCGTTGCGGTGTGGTGGTGCGGCAGTCGCGGCCCGCTCGGTCCAGCCGGTCCGCGGCATGCGGCGCTGGCTGTCGTGCCGGCGGCAGTGGGCGCCGCGGCCTCGCCCGGGGTGGCGCCGCGAAGGAGTCGGTCGGCCCCGGTGGCTGCTCCACGACCTCCATGGCCGGACGATCACCGCCCTGCGCCGAGCACCATCCACCGCTCCCCGCGCGCCCGCAGGACCAGCGTGACGAGCCGCGCGCCCATGAACGCCCCGAACGCCCACCACAGGGGCACCAGCCCGCCGTCGGCCGCGAGCACCGCGAGCGCCAGCGGGGCGTACACGACGAGCGTCACGACCCCGGCCACCGCGAGGTAGCGCCCGTCCCCGGCGCCGATGAGCACCCCGTCGAGGACGAAGACGAGGGCGGCGACGGGCTGGAGCAGGGCCACGACGACCAGGGCCGAGGACAGCGCGTCCTGCACCGCGGGGTCGGAGCTGAAGACCGGGACGTACGCCCCGCGCAGCGCGAGCGCGGCGGCCCCCAGCACGACCCCGGAGACGAGCCCCCACTCGAGCGTCCGGCGCAGCACCCGGCGGGCGCGGGCGGGGTCGCCGGAGCCCAGGGCGTGCCCCACGAGCGCCTGGGCCGCGATGGCCAGGGCGTCGAGGGCGAACGCCAGGAAGCTCCACACGCTGCCGGCCACCTGGTGCGCCGCGAGCGCGACGTCGCCGCGGGGGGTGCGAGCGGCGACGTACGTCCCCAGCAGCAGGGCCGCCCGCAGGGTCAGCGTCCGGACGAGCAGCGGCACGCCGGCGGCCGCCGAGCGGCCCAGGCCGGCGGGGTGCGGCCGCAGGGGCACGTCGTGGCGGCGGGCCGCGCGCACGACGGGCAGGGCCAGGGCGGCTCCCATGGCGGTCTGGGTGAGCACGGTGCCGAGCGCGGACCCGGGAAGGCCGAGGCCGGCCGGGTAGACCAGGAGGTAGTTGAGGACCGCGTTGAGCACCCCGCCCGCCGAGGCCACGAGGAGCGGCGTGCGGGTGTCCTGGACGCCGCGCAGGACCCCCGTGGCGGCCAGCACGAGGAGCATCCCGGGCAGGCCGGTGAGGCCGATCCGCAGGTACGTGGTGGCGCCGGGGGCGACCGCCTCCGATGCGCCCAGCGCGGCGACCGCCCAGGGCGCCACGGCCTGCCCGGCGACCGCGCAGACCGCCCCGATGGCGCCGGCGAGCCAGAGCCCGTCCATGCCCTGGGCCACGGCGCCGCGCAGGTCCCCGGCGCCGGCCTGCCGGGCGACGGCGGCGGTGGTGGCGTACGCGAGGAAGACGCAGAGGCTGACGACGACGGTGAGGGCGGCCCCGGCGATGCCGAGCGCGGCGAGCGGGACGGTGCCGAGCCGGCCCACGATGGCGGAGTCGACGAGCAGGAACAGCGGCTCGGCCACCAGCGCGACGAAGGCGGGGACGGCCAGCCGGACCAGCTGGCGCTCGAGGCTCGGCTCCCCGGCGTCGCGGTCCGGGCCGGGCACGTACTGCACCAGTGCAGCCTAGGGACGGGCCTGTGCGGGAGGCGCGCGGCTCCGATTCACCGGAACGAGTTGCCGTCCACATGCGGTGAACTGGCGTCTGCGCAGGTGGGGCTCGGCGTGTCGGCTGCGGTTATCCACATATCCCCAGGGTTTTCCCCAGCCGTTGCACATTCGTGACGCGGCCTCGTCCCCAGCTGGTCCACAACCTGTGCACAGGGGCGGTTGGACCCGGAGGCGATCGTTCCCTAGCTTGTGCGTCGCTCGTCGCGGTGCTGCCGGAAGCCGTCAGCGGGGGCCGATAGTATTCGAACACACGTTCGAGCTGCTCGTCAGGGAGGTCGTCACCGGATGTCGGTCGCGGAGATCTACCCTCCGGACGAGGAGCGCTCCGGACGGCCGGCCGACCGCCTCCCCCCGCAGGACGTCGCCGCCGAGCAGTCGGTGCTCGGCGCGATGCTGCTGAGCAAGGACGCCATCGCCGACGTCGTCGAGCTGCTGCGCGGCACGGACTTCTACCGGCCGGCCCACGAGCTCATCTACGACGCGGTCCTCGACCTCTACGGCAAGGGCGAGCCGGCCGACGCGGTCACCGTCTCGGCGGAGCTGACCCGGCGCGGCGAGATCGCCCAGGTGGGCGGGGCTGCGTACCTCCACACGCTGATCTCGATGGTGCCCACCGCCGCCAACGCCGGCTACTACGCGAGCATCGTGCGCGAGCGGGCGATCCTGCGCCGGCTCGTCGAGGCCGGGACCAAGATCGTGCAGATGGGGTACGCCGGCGAGGGCGGCACCGCGGACGAGATCGTCGACGCGGCCCAGGCCGAGGTCTACGGAGTCACGGACAAGCGCACGAGCGAGGACTACGTCCCGCTGGCCGACATCATGGAGGGCGCGCTCGACGAGATCGAGGCCATCGGCTCCCGGGGCGGGGCGATGGTCGGGGTGCCGACGGGGTTCGCTGACCTGGACGAGCTGACCAACGGCCTGCACGGCGGGCAGATGATCATCATCGCGGCACGTCCGGCGATGGGGAAGTCGACGCTCGCCCTGGACTTCGCGCGGGCCGCGTCCATCAAGTCCGGGCTGACGTCGGCCTTCTTCTCCCTGGAGATGGGGCGCAACGAGATCACCATGCGCCTGCTGTCGGCGGAGGCGCGCGTGCCGCTGCACCACATGCGCACGGGCACGATGACCGACGACGACTGGAACCGGCTCGCGCGGCGCATGGGCGAGGTCTCCGAGGCGCCGATGTTCATCGACGACTCGCCGAACATGACGATGATGGAGATCCGGGCGAAGTGCCGGCGGCTGAAGCAGCGGCACGACCTCAAGCTCGTCATCGTCGACTACCTGCAGCTCATGCAGTCGGGCAAGCGCGTCGAGTCCCGCCAGCAGGAGGTCTCCGAGTTCTCCCGGTCGATGAAGCTGCTGGCCAAGGAGCTCGACGTCCCCGTCATCGCGCTCTCGCAGCTCAACCGAGGGCCGGAGCAGCGCACCGACAAGAAGCCGATGATGAGCGACCTGCGTGAGTCCGGCTCGCTCGAGCAGGACGCCGACATGGTCATGCTGCTGCACCGCGAGGACGTCTACGAGAAGGAGTCCCCGCGCGCCGGAGAGGCCGACATCATCGTGGCCAAGCACCGCAACGGCCCGACGGCGACGATCACGGTGGCGTTCCAGGGGCACTACTCGCGGTTCGTGGACATGGCGCAGGCGTAGCTGTCGACGTTGTGTTCGGCGTGCGCTTACTTGAGAAAGCGGCTCGCTCGTGAGAACGCTTGAGAATCTAGCTCACTTCCCCGCCGAACGTGCGAACGGTTGCCTGAGGGCAGCCTGTCGTACGGTCTTCAATGGAGGGACGTGCGGACGGCTGTTGTCGGCGTTTGTGGAAACTAGACGGCGGCGACTTGTCTCAGATGGTTGTCCGGTATGCCTGGTTAGCCGTCGTCCTGGAGCGGCGAGAGCACGGGGTGGAGGCCGGCCGGGACAGTCGCGGGTGGAGGAGGGAAGCGGCGTGACGAGTGGATACTGGCCGACCCGGCTCCCGACTTCAGACGGAGCGATGCGTTGCGTCGAATGAGCGGACGCGCGACCTGCGGCTACTTGTTCTATGGACGGACGGCTCGGGCCTGGCCAGGCTGGGTCGAGGTGTCCGGCGGGTCGCTCTTCTAGCGGCTGCCCACT
>NZ_JAANNO010000017.1:0-3286 GCF_011250645.1 Motilibacter aurantiacus | reverse complement strand
CGGTTCCCGATGGACCGGCAGGGCTACCGGCTGCTGCTGGGCTATGTGAAGCAGTGGCCGCACCGGCTGTGGGCGGTCGAGGGCGCGAACGGCACCGGCCGGCCGCTGGCCCAGCGGCTGCTCGCCGACGGTGAGCGGGTGGTCGACGTGCCGGCCAAGCTGTCGGCGCGGGTGCGGGTGTTCGACCACGGGCACGGGCGCAAGACCGACGCCACCGACGCGCACTCGATCGCGGTCACGGCGCTGCGCGTCCACACCCTGCGCGAGGTGGGCGTGCGTGAGGAGATCGCGGTGCTGCGGCTGTTGACCGACCGCCGGGACGAGCTGTCCCGGCAGCGGGCGCAGGCGTTGAACCGGCTGCACCGGCTGCTGCTCGAGCTGATCCCCGGCGGGGCGCCCCAGCATCTGTCGCCGCTGCAGGCCAAGACGCTGCTCTCCACGGTGCGGCCGCGGGATCCCGCGGGCCGGACCCGCCGCGAGCTCGCCGTCGAGCTGCTCGGCGAGGTCGAGGGCATCGACCACAAGCTCACCCCGCTGGTGCGCCGGCCGCGCGAGGCGGTGCGTGCCGAAGGCTCGGGCCTCATGGGCGTGTTCGGTATCGGGCCGGCCGGCGCCGCGCGGATCCTGGCTGACGTCGGGGACGTGGCCCGGTTCCGGACCCGGAACCACTTCGCGTCCTGGACGGGGACAGCGCCGATCGAGGCCTCGAGCGGCGACACCAAGCGACACCGGCTGTCCCGGGCGGGGAACCGGCGGCTGAACCACGTGCTCTACATCGCCGGCATCTGCCAGATCCGGCACGACACCCCCGGCCGGGAGTACTACCGGCGCAAGCTCGCCGAGGGCAAGACGCCGCTGGAGGCGATGCGCTGCCTGCGCCGCCGGATCTCCGACGCGGTCTACCGACAGCTCGTCGCCGACGCCGCCGCCCGCGGCCTCGCCGACGAGGACGGGGCGGGCCCGGGAGGGCACTCGGGGGCGACTACAGAGTCCAGCGCGGCCGACCTGTCCCCGGACATCGACTCTTCGAACCAGCCACAGCCCGAGCCCGCAGCCCAGACGCTAGCCCCACCGCGAACCACAGGAAAGGGCGGCGCGGTGTCGGCAAAGGCCGCCCCGCGTCGGCGCGCCCGAGGCGTCAACGTGGAGCGCCCCACCGGACGAACGACGTTGACGCCGACCAGCGCCGGCGCACCCTCCCCGGCCTCGACACCACGCCCTTGACACTGAGGGGAGCCATGAGAGGGCACACGCACGGCTCTTGCCGGCGTCAGTTGTGCGAGACGAGTAGCGCGTGCATCTGCGACAGTGGTCTCGTGCAGGCGATGGAAGCGACGCTGAGGCTCGAGCCGTATGTCTACTTGGACTTCTGGGACCCCGTATGAGCAACTTCGCTTTTCTCTTCGAGCAGGTCAGCTCGGACCTCTATGGTCCCGATGTGGACATCGCGGTTGCCTTAGTGCACACCGGGTCCATGCGGCGGCACTACGTATGTCGCAGCGGCGAGATCTCTGCGCCTCCCAGCTTGCGGATTGACCAGGACTCATGGGCCGCTAATGCGTTGGGGCGGTCTTCGGCGCGCTGGGCAACCTTAGGGCCGAGTAAGCTCAAGGAGCTTGTCTGGCCCAGCGCCAGCGCCACTCACTTCGCTGGACGATGCATCAGCGTTTCCGGTCTATCGCTCGAAGAGGCCCGCGCAGTAGCCCTTGAACTGTCGAGGGGAACGAGTCCGCGGTTCGTGGGCGCGATCGAAATCGATGCTCGCAACCAATACCAGGTGGCAGGTTTCTGGACACTACTGTCCCCGCGCCTCAGAGTAGTGGAACGAGACGTGAGAATCTTAGCCAGAGCGGAGGAGATGCCCGACTTCCCAGCCGATGTCCGTGCCGATACGACGCTTACTGAACTCGTCGAAGCTCTAACGGCAACCGGACAGTTCGCGACCGTTGACTACGAGGACCAGGGCGCTCGCGGCACGATCTTCGACCCCGGCGCGGACGTGTCAAGAGACTGGGCGCCGTTGGCACTCGAGCAGTTACTAGGTAGTTTCTCCTCGGCGAGCGCCAGCGATCTCGCTCACCGACTACACGCTTTCGCGCCTTCGGCGAGCAAAGAACTCACCTCGGCGGTCGCTCGGCTCGCTTCAGTGGAGACGCCGGAGGACGCGGCGCAAGTTGCCGTCAGTGTCCGCCGATGCTACGAGGCACTTGCTGATGCGCTTTATCCGGCGACACCGACCGGAGTCCTGCCTAATGGCAGGCAGGGAGGACCGAACCATTTCAAGAACCGGCTTTGGGCTTATATCGAGGACGCGTTGCCTGGCGCGACGTCCCGGGGAGTAGCACTAGCCGCGCTAGAGGATCTTGGCACACGCATCGACGCGATCAACGACACCAATCAGAAGGGCGTACATGCTCAAACCTCGCTCTGGGATGCATTCCGTCTCTGTCAAGCTTTGATATGGTTCGCTTGGGATCTCCTCTCGCTCAAGCCGCTCCCCTCCCGAGTGGACGACAGGGAGGCACTCAAGGGCCTTCTAAGTTTTCTTGAGCAGGAGTCTTCGGGAATCGAGGAGTCGGAAGAGCACCGGGACCCAGTGGATCCTGAAGCGCTCTAGCCTTGACCTTGCGAGCGATCCGGCGGTGAACATCAGGCGAGGATCCGCTTGCAGCAACCAGCGTCTTGCCCGCTGCCTTTGAGTGACCTGCGCCTGCTCCGCCTGTCGCACGTCGGCTTCGACGGCCGCCACCACCAAGGGCAGCTGATCGTGCACGCCGACGTGGCCGCGGACGTCGTGGAGGCCTTCGCGGCGATGTACGCCGCGCGTTTTCCTAGAACGCATGCGCCTCGTGGATGAGTACGCGGGCAGCGACGACGCGTCCATGGCCGCGAACAACACGTCCGGGTACAACTGCCGTCAGGTCGCCGGGACGGACCGCTGGTCCGACCACGCCTAGGGGCGAGCCGTCGACATCAACCCGATTCAGAACCCATACGTCGTCGGCGAGGACGTCCTTCCACCCGCTGGCCGTCGCTTCCTCGCCGCCGAGCGTTCCGCGCCCCAACAACAGACCCCCGACGGCGTGATCCGTGAAGGGGACGTGGTCACACGAGCTTTCGCCCGCATCGGCTGGATGTGGGGTGGCACCTACCGAGAGCCGGACTATCAGAACTTCAGCGCTGCATGACCTGCCGAGCGGCTACCGCATGCCAGGGCAGGCGCCGAAGCGCTGACCTAACGCTCTCGTCCCGGAGGGTGTCAAGCTCGGTGAGACAAGACTGCTTC
>NZ_JAANNO010000016.1 GCF_011250645.1 Motilibacter aurantiacus | reverse complement strand
CAGGCCTTGTCCGGCTTGCGGCCGGCGATGTCCATCGGCAGTGTGATGTTCTCCAGCGCCGTCAGGGTCGGCAGCAGGTTGAACGACTGGAAGATGAAGCCGATCTTGTCCCGTCTCAGCCTCGTCAGCGCCTTGTCGTTGAGCCCCGTCAGCTCCACGCCGGCCACCTGCACCGAGCCGCCGGACGCCGTGTCCAGGCCGGCGGCGCAGTGCATGAGCGTGGACTTGCCCGACCCCGACGGCCCCATGATCGCCGTGAACTGGCCGCGGAGGAACTCCACGGACACCCCGTCGAGCGCGGCCACACGGGTGTCGCCCGCGCCGTACACCTTCGACAGACCAACCGTCCGCGCCGCCACGGCGGTCGCGTCGAGAACTGCGGTCATGAGCCCTCCCTGAATCGTCCTGTGTGACGATCAAGAAGCTACGGAGAGCCCGGTGCCCGGCGCGTCGTCCTGGCGGACCGACTCCGGGTCATACCCGGGGCGTAGCCGACGGGCCCTGCAGGTGGACCGCCCCTAGGGGGTGTTCCCGAGGGACGGTCCGGTCAGGCGCTGCCGGGCCGCACCAGGCCGCTCTCATAGGCGAACACGCATGCCTGAACCCTGTCTCGCAGGCTGAGCTTCGTGAGGAGGTGGCCCACGTGCGTCTTGACGGTGGTCTCCGAGACGTACAGCTCGGCCGCGATCTCGGCGTTGGACATGCCGCGGGCGACGAGGCGGAGCACCTCCACCTCCCGCTCGGTGAGCGTGCCGAGCGCCTCCGGCAGCACCGCCTCCGACGCCGAGGGCAGCCGGTCGGCGAAACGGTCGAGCAGGCGTCGGGTGACCCGCGGGGCGACGATGGCCTCGCCTGCGGCGACCACCCGGATGGCCGCGATGAGGTCGTCGGCAGGGGCGTCCTTGAGCAGGAAGCCGCTGGCCCCCGCGCGCAGCGCCTCGACGACGTACTCGTCGAGGTCGAACGTGGTCAGGACGAGGACGCGCGCGGAGAGGGCCGGGTCGCCGACGATGCGCCGCGTCGCCTCGACGCCGTCCATCCGCGGCATCCGGATGTCCATGAGCACGACGTCGGGGGAGCAGGCCCGCGCCCGCTCCACCGCCTCCACGCCGTCCCCGGCCTCCCCGACGACCTCGAGCCCGTCCTCGGCCTCGAGGATCATGCGGAAGCCGGTGCGCAGCAGCGGCTGGTCGTCGACGAGCAGGAGCCGGGTCACGCGCTCACCTGCTCGAGCGGGATGCAGGCGTTGACCACGTAGCCGCCACCGGAGCCGGGGCCGGCCGACAGCGAGCCGCCGTAGAGCGCGACCCGCTCGCGCATGCCGACCAGCCCGTGGCCCGGGCGCGGTGCCCCATCCGGGCCGGCGGCAGGGAAGACCGACGCGCCGCGGCCGGAGTCGCGGACCTCGACCTGGACGGCGGCCGGGCCGTAGCAGAGACGCACCCGCGCGCGCGCCGGCCCGGCGTGCTTGAGCGTGTTCGTCAGCGCCTCCTGCACGATCCGGTAGACGGTCAGCTCGACGCCCGCGGGCAGCGGGCGCGCGCCGCCCTCGACCTCGAGGTCCACGCCCAGGCCGGCCTCGCGCACCTTGCCGACGAGGTCGGGCAGGTCGCAGGTGCCCGGCTGGGGAGCCAGCGAGTCGCCGGGGCGTTCGGCATCGCGCAGCACGCCGAGGATCCTCCGCATCTCCATGAGCGCGGCCCGGCCGGTCTCCTCGACCGCGGCCATCGCCTCCTTGCTCCGCACGATGTCACGGTCGGCCATGCGGCGGGCGGCCGAGGCCTGGACCGTCATCACCGAGATCGAGTGCGCCACCACGTCGTGCATCTCCCGCGCGATGCGGGCGCGCTCCTCCGACAGCGTCGTGCGGACGTCTGCCTCGCGCTCGGCCTCGAGGCGCAGCGCCCGGGCCTCGAGCTCGGCCGTGTAGGCCCGCCGGTAGCGGATGGCGCGCCCGAAAGCCCAGGCGCCGAAGAACATCCCTCCACCGGCGATCGTGCTCGCAGCCCGGTCGTCGTAGGGGTCGAACGCGGTGGCGACGAGGTAGGCGGCGACCACCACGGCGAAGGCGCCGAACGACTGGCGCCGCGGGCACTGCAGCGCCGCCGTGTAGACGAGGAGCAGCCCGGACAGCAAGGCAGTGCTCGGCGGGTAGTCCAGCATCGAGGCGAGGGCGGCCGGCACCACCAGTGGTAGCAGGAGCAGCGGATGGCGCCGACGGAACGCCAGCGGCAGCGTGTAGGCCAGCGTCAGGACGACCACGAGGGCGTCCGGCTCGCGCAACGGCTCGACGAGGCCGTCGGTCGCCGGCTCGGCGCGCAGCACCATCAGGGCGAGGACGGCCAGGCACACCGCCACCGCGCCGTCCGGCACCTCCGGGTGCCGGCCCGCCCATGCCCGGGCACGCGCCCACGTCTCTCCCACCAGCTCACGGTAGATGCCGACGCAACGAATGGGCGTCGTGCGGGCGGTCGAGCGCGGCCTCCTCCTCAGGGAGGGCCCGTCCGGTGAGCGCGGAACGGTCACGGCGCCGGCGTGGCCGTCGCCTCCCCCGCAAGGCCTGGGAAGGGCGGCGGGGTGCCGCCCCGCGCCGGGCACAAGGCCTGATGGGCGCAGAAGCCGCAGCGGCGGCTCGGGCTCGGCCGGAAGTCCCCCGTCTGAGTCGCCAGCCTGATCGCGTCCCAGAGCGCGAGCACCTTGCGCTCGGTGGCGCGCAGGTCCGCGTCGTCGGGCTCGTGGCGCAGGACCTCACCGCTGCCGAGGTACATCAACTGCAGCCGACGGGGCACCTCGCCGCGCAGGCGCCACAGCACCAGGGCGTAGAAGCGCAGCTGGAACAGGGCCGGCGCCTCGAACCCAGGCCCGGGGGCGCGGCCGGTCTTGTAGTCCACGACCCGCATCGCGCCGGAGGGGGCGACGTCCAGCCGGTCCAGGTAGCCACGGAGCACCAGGCCGCTGTCCAGGGTCGTCTCGACGAGGAGCTCACGCTCGGCAGGCTCGAGCCGCTGCGGGTCCTCCAGCCCGAAGTAGCGCTGCAGCAGCGCCCGGGCGGACGCGAGCCATCGCTCCAGCTCCTGCGCGCTGTCGAACAGGGCGTCGAGCTCGGGCTCCCGGGCGCGCAGCCCGTCCCACGCCAGGGGGAGCAGCGCCGCGGCCGAATCGGGGGTCCGCTCGGCGGCGGGCAGGTCGAACAGCCGCTCCAGGACCGCGTGCACCACCGTGCCGCGGGCCGCCGCTGCGCTCACCGGCTCGGGCACCCGGTCGATCGCCCGCAAGCGGTAGAGCAGGGGGCAGGTGAGGAAGTCGGCGGCCCGCGAGGGGGACAGCGACCCGCGCAGCCGTGCCCGTCCGGGCCGCTCCTGAGCGGTAGCCGGCGGGATGAGGGTCGAGGTCACGGCCACCCCTCGAACGGTAGGCCAGGGCACCGACGACGAACGGCCCCGACCGTCCGCCCCCTACGATGCGGGGGTGGAGTCGCCGGGCGGGATCGTGCTCGCCCGCGTGTTCGGGGTGCCCGTCGTCGTCCGGCCGTCGTGGCTGCTCGTCGCCCTCGTGATCACCTGGGCCTTCGGGCCGTTGCTCGCCGACGCGGTGCCGGGCCTCGGGCCCTGGGCGTACGCCGCCTCCGCCGCGTTCACCCTCCTCCTGTACGCCTCGGTGCTGCTGCACGAGCTGGGCCACGTGCTAGTGGCCCGGGCCTTCGGGCTCCCCGTGCGCCGGGTGGAGCTGAGCCTGTTCGGGGGCGGGTCGCACCTCGGGGTGGCGCTGCCCGACCCGCGCCGCGAGGCGGCGGTCGCAGCGGCCGGCCCGGCGCTCTCCCTGCTGCTGGCCGGCATCGGGCTCGTGGCCGGGCGCGCCGCGCCCGACGGCACCGTCCTGCGCGTCCTGGTGCAGCACGTGGCGGCGGCCAACCTGCTCATCGCCCTGGTCAACCTGCTGCCCGGCCTGCCGCTCGACGGCGGGCGCGTCCTCACCGCGGCGGTGTGGAGGGCGACCGGGCGCCGCTCGGCGGGTGCACGGGCGAGCGCCTGGGGCGGGCGTGCGGTGGCCGGGCTCGCCCTCGCCGCGCCGGTCGCCGTGGACGCCGCCGTCGACGGCCCGGTCGGGCCGCTGTCGGTGCTGCTCGGGCTGGCCCTCGGCCTGCCGCTGTGGCTCGCGGCCTCGGCGGCGCTCGAGGCCGCACGGGTGTCCGAGCGCATCCCGGGGCTGAGCGCCGCGCGCCTGGCGCAGCCCGCCGTGTCCGTACCGCCGGCCACCCCGCTGTCCGAGGCGCTGCGCCGGGCCGCGGAGGCCGGTGCCCGCGCGGTCGTCGTCGTGGCCCCGGACGGCCGCCCGCTCGCGCTGGCCGCCGAGGAGCGGCTGTCCCGCGTACCCGATGCCCGGCGGCCGTGGACCGCGGTCGCCGACGCCTCGCACCGGCTGGAGGCCGGTGCCGAGATCCGTTCCGATCTGACCGGGGAGGACCTCCTGTCGGCCCTGCACAACGCCCCTGCACCCGAATACCTGGTGCTCACGCCGGACGGGAAGGTCAGCGGCGTGCTGGCCGCCCGTGACGTGAGCCGTGCCCTGGGAAGGCCGGCATGACCCCGACCCCCGGCCCGACGGCCGACGAGAACCGCCGCGGGCCCTTCCGCCCGGGAGACCGCGTGCAGCTGACCGACCCCAAGGGCCGGCACCACACGATCACGCTGACGCCGGGCAAGGAGTTCCACACCCATCGCGGCTCCTTCGCCCACGACGACCTGTTCGGGAAGCCGGAGGGGTGGGTGATCCGCAACACCGGGGGCATCGACTACCTGGTGCTCCGGCCGCTGCTCAGCGACTTCGTGCTGTCGATGCCGCGCGGCGCGACCGTCGTCTACCCGAAGGACGCCGGCCAGATCGTCCAGATGGCCGACATCTTCCCCGGGGCCCGCGTGCTCGAGGCCGGCGCCGGCTCGGGAGCGCTGTCCCTGTCGCTGCTGCGCGCCGTCGGCCCGTCCGGCCGGCTGGTGTCCTTCGAGCGCCGCCCGGACTTCGCCGACGTGGCCCGGGCCAACGTCGAGTCCTTCCTCGGCGGGCCGCACCCGGCCTGGCGGCTCGTCGTCGGCGACCTCGTCCAGCAGATCGAGCAGGCGCAGCAGGACCTGCTCGGCGGCGAGCCCGTCGACCGCGTCGTGCTGGACATGCTCGCGCCGTGGGAGTGCCTGGAGGCCGTGTCCGAGGCGCTCATCCCCGGCGGCGTCCTCTGCTGCTACGTCGCCACCACCACGCAGCTGTCCCGGTTGGCCGAGGCCGTCCGCGAGCAGGGCACCTTCACCGAGCCCTCGGGGTGGGAGTCGCTCGTCCGCGGCTGGCACCTCGAGGGGCTGGCGGTCCGCCCCAACCACCGCATGGTCGGGCACACCGGCTTCCTGCTCACGACCCGCCGGCTCGCCGACGGCGTCACCCCTCCGGTGCGCCGGCGGCGGCCGTCGAAGGGGGCGTACCCGGTGCCTGCCGAGGTGCCTGCCGAGGTGCCTGCCGAGGTGCCCGCCGAGGTGCCCCTGGACGGGAGCGCCGTCGGCGACGAGTTGGCCTGACCCGTACGGGGGAAGGAACCGCCTCGGCACCGTTACGACTCGGACACGGCTCGGCGCAGGCGGGGTGCCTCCTGCGAGGGTAGGGTCGATCGAACCGAGTCCCGGCGGCCTTGGAGGTGATTTGCGTGTCGAACCCTCTCGGCGGTGGGCGTGAGCCCCGAGAATTCAGCGCTGGTGCGGGCTCTGACGACGCACGGGCGCGTCTGCACGCGCTCGAGGAGGAGGTCGTCATGTTGCGACGCAGGCTGGCGGACTCGCCCCGGCACGGCTCCGCTCTCGAGGAGCGGCTGGCCGAGGCGCAGGCGAGCCTGGCGGCGCTCAGCGGTCAGAACGAGCGGCTGGTCTCCACGTTGCGCGACGCGCGCGAGCAGATCCTGGCGCTCAAGGAGGAGGTCGACCGGCTCGCGCAGCCGCCGGCCGGCTTCGGCGTCTTCCTGTCCCTGCAGGAGGACGGCACCGTCGACGTGTTCACCGGCGGCCGCAAGCTGCGGGTGGCGGTGAGCCCGGCGATCGACGCGTCCACGCTGCAGCGTGGGCAGGAGGTCCTGCTCAACGAGGCGATGAACGTCGTGAGCGCTCTCGGCTTCGAGCGCGTCGGCGAGATCGTGATGCTCAAGGAGCTGCTCGGTGACGGCGAGCGGGCGCTCGTCGTCGGCCACACCGACGAGGAGCGCGTGGTCCGGCTCGCCGAGCCGCTGCGCGACATCGCCCTGCGGGCGGGCGACTCCCTGCTCGTGGAGCCTCGCTCCGCCTACGCGTACGAGCGGGTCCCCAAGTCCGAGGTCGAGGAGCTCGTCCTCGAGGAGGTCCCGGACATCGAGTACTCCTCGATCGGCGGCCTGCGCAGCCAGATCGAGCAGATCCGCGACGCGGTCGAGCTGCCCTACCTGCACGCGGACCTCTTCGCCGAGCACAAGCTCCGCCCGCCGAAGGGGATCCTGCTCTACGGCCCGCCCGGGTGCGGCAAGACGCTCATCGCCAAGGCGGTCGCCAACTCGCTGGCCAAGAAGGTCGCCGAGGTCACGGGGCGCCCGCAGGGCAAGAGCTTCTTCCTGAACATCAAGGGCCCGGAGCTGCTCAACAAGTACGTCGGCGAGACCGAGCGGCACATCCGTCTCGTCTTCCAGCGCGCCCGCGAGAAGGCGAGCGAGGGCGTGCCCGTCATCGTCTTCTTCGACGAGATGGACTCCCTGTTCCGGACTCGTGGTTCGGGTGTCAGCAGCGACGTGGAGAACACCATCGTCCCGCAGATGCTCAGCGAGATCGACGGTGTCGAGGGGCTCGAGAACGTCATCGTCATCGGGGCCTCGAACCGCGAGGACATGATCGACCCGGCGATCCTGCGGCCGGGCCGGCTGGACGTGAAGATCAAGATCGAGCGGCCGGACGCGGAGTCCGCGCGCGACATCTTCTCCAAGTACATCACCGCCGACCTGCCGCTCCACGCCGACGACCTGGCCGAGCACGGCGGCAACCGCGAGGCGACGGTGCAGGGGATGATCCAGCGCGTCGTGGAGCGGATGTACTCCGAGGTGGAGGAGAACCGGTTCCTGGAGGTCACCTACGCCAACGGTGACAAGGAGGTCCTGTACTTCAAGGACTTCAACTCCGGGGCCATGCTGCAGAACATCGTCGACCGCGCGAAGAAGATGGCGATCAAGGACCTGCTCGACCTCGGCCAGCGCGGCCTGCGGGTCCAGCACCTGCTCGCCGCATGCGTGGACGAGTTCAAGGAGAACGAGGACCTGCCCAACACCACCAACCCCGACGACTGGGCCCGGATCTCCGGGAAGAAGGGCGAGCGGATCGTCTACATCCGCACGCTCGTCCAGGGCAAGCAGGGCACGGAGGCCGGGCGCTCGATCGACACCGTCGCGAACACGGGTCAGTACCTCTGAGCCCGACCGACCCGCGCGCCGTCCTCACCCGGGCCGCGCTGCCGCCGGACACCGTCCTGCGGTACGCCCCGGGCGAGGACGGCGTCGTCGATCTGCGGGCGCCCCGCGGCGCGACGGCGCCCGGCGGCGCGCCCCTCGTGATCCTGCTGCACGGCGGCTTCTGGCGGGCGGAGTACGACCGCGTGTCCGCCGGCACCGGCCCGCTCGCCGAGGCCCTCGCCGCTCACGGCTTCGCCGTCGCCACCCCGGAGTACCGCCGCGTCGGGCAGCGGGGCGGTGGCTGGCCGGGGACCTTCGACGACATAGCCCGGGCCGTGGACGCGCTCCCAGCGCTCGTCGCGGCGGAGCTCGGGGGCGTGGTCGACGTCCGCCGCACCGTGCTCGTCGGCCACTCCGCGGGCGGGCACCTCGCCACGTGGTACGCCTCCCGGGCGGGCTTGCCGGCCGGCTCGCCCTGGTTCACCGACAGCCCGCCGCCGATCCGTGGAGTGGTCGCCCTCGGCGGGGTGCTCGACCTCCGGCTCGCGGCGGCCCTTCAGCTCGGCGACGGCGCGACGCAGGCGCTGCTCGGCGGGGAGCCGGTCGAGGAGCCGGAGCGCTATGCGGCGGCCGACCCCTCGAGCCTCACCCCGCCCGCGGTGCCGGTCGTGCTGATCCACGGCGCCGAGGACGTCCAGGTCCCGGTGGGGCTCTCCCGGGCGTACGCGCGGGCGGTGGGCGCCGATGCGGGTGACGCGCGACTGACCGTGCTGCCTGGCGTCGAGCACTTCGGGCTCGTCGACCCGGAGTCGCCGGCGTGGGACGCGGTGCTGTCGGCCGTCCGGGGGTTGGCGGAGGGCTGACGGCCCGGCGCCGTGACTACCGGACGCGCCACGCCCTGCCGAGCGGTTGTTCGCTCGGCGCGCTGGCAGCGTGACCGCGTGCCCGTCCTCGCGACAGATCTCCTGTCCGTGTCGTACGCCGACTCGGGCCGCCCGCGGGCCCCCGTCGTCCTGCTGCTGCACGGCTGGCCCGACGCGGCGCGCGGCTGGGGCCCGCTGGTGCGAGAGCTCACGGCCGCCGGCTACCGCGCCCTGGTCCCCGGGCTGCGCGGCGTCGGCGGCACCCGCTTCAGGTCCGCGACGACCGTGCGCGACGGTACCGCGGCCGCCCCCGTGCAGGACGCGCTCGACCTCGTCGACGGGCTCGGCGTGGACCGGTTCGCGGTCGTGGGGACACGACGGGGGCGCTCGTGCGGCGTACCAGCTGGCAGCCGTCGCTCCCGGCGGGGTGAGCGCGGTCGTCGCGCTGGCCCTGGCGTACCAGCCGGGAGGCCGGTTCGATGCCGCCGTTCGAGCTGGCGCGGCCGTTCTGGTACCAGTGGCTGTTGTACGTGGACGCCGGTGTGGCGGCGTCCGCGCCGACCGGGTCGGCTCCGCCCGCGAGCAGTGGCTCACGTGGAGCCCGCCGGGCTGGTGGGACGAGGCGGAGTTCGACGCCACGTCGAGTGCCTTCGAGGGCCCGGACTGGGGGGACGTGACGCTCAACG
Source organism: Motilibacter aurantiacus (assembly GCF_011250645.1). Classification (NCBI taxonomy): domain Bacteria; kingdom Bacillati; phylum Actinomycetota; class Actinomycetes; order Motilibacterales; family Motilibacteraceae; genus Motilibacter; species Motilibacter aurantiacus. The sequence goes on along the minus strand of NZ_JAANNO010000016.1, from coordinate 58,312 downwards.
CCTACCGGACCCGGTTCCTGGCGGACGAGCCACGCGACCTCCGCTACGACGGGCTGCGCCGGCGGGTCGGCGCGGTCGGGCGCCTCACGGCCCCGACGTCGATGGTCCAGGGCGCGGCGGACGCATGCGACCCGCCGGAGTCCTCGGTCCGGTTGGAGGAGCACTTCGTCGGCTACCGGCGGGTGGTCCTCGACGGTCGGCCACTTGCCGCACCGGGAGGCGCCCGGCGAGGTCGCGCGACTGGTGCTGGAGCAGCTGGAGGGGCGCGGCCGCGCTGTGCGCCTCAGGAGTTGACCCGGTCCCCGAGGGCGGAGAGGTCGTCGTCCTCGGTCACCGGCCACGCCTCCAGGCCCGGATGGGCCAGCACCGCCGCCACCAGGCCGGGCTGCCCCCCGACGAGCGTGGAGTCGAAGTCGACCTCCGTGGCCAGGCACCAGGACCGGTCTGCGGGCCAGAGCAGGTTGGGCGACTGCGGCAGGACCCAGCCGTCGGTGACCTGGTCGCCGATGTGCAGCGCCGCGTGCAACCGGCCCCCGAAGAGCAGGTAGTCCCGTCCCGGCAGGGTGACCCGTGGGGCCGCCAGGGCCTCGTCGAGCACCGGGGCCGGAGCCGTCGAGCGGCCGATCATGGCTGCCCAGCCGTAGCCGTCCCACAGGGCGTGCAGGCAGTCCTGGCCGCGGGTGGAGGCGGCGAGCACGTCCAGCAGCGCTCGCAGCGACCCCTGCTCGAGGTTGCCGGGCTCGACGTCGACCTCGCTCCAGCGCCCGTCGCCCGCCGTCGGCAGCCCGGCTCCTCGGACGGGACGGGTGATCCGCAGCCACTGCATGAGGGCGTGCGGTACGCGCCCGGTGGCGGCGCACACCCGTGCCCAGGTCGTCACCCCGACGCCCTGGCCCGCCTGCACCGGGTGCAGGACGCGGGCGTACGCCGGGTACCCCCGTGGCACGACGAAGCCGACGCTTCCCACCGGCCCGCCGAGCCGCGGCGCGATCCAGGCCGCGACGCCCACGTCGGGCACGGACTGCAGCCCCTCCATGGTCATGCCCCGATCCTCTCGTGCCGGAGGACTGCCACCGATGCGTTCACCGGCGCGCCGGACCCTCGCCTGCGCCCCTCGCAGCGCAGCCCCGGTCCTCGCACGGGGCCGTCGAGCCCCGCGGCACCCGGCGGCTGCTCGCTGTCCGGGCCGCGGTCGGTCAGAGCGCGGCCGAGTAGCTCTCGCGCAGCCGCCAGGCGTGGGAGGCGAAGCGCAGGTCGCCGGTGATGGAGCCGATCAGGTCCAGCTGACCGGCGTTGACGCCGTGGTACTTGTCCGTGCCGATCTCGGGATAGAGCAGCCCGTAGCTCGACGGCTTGCCTGTCCGCTCGAGGCGGGGGGCGACCGACAGCGTGGTCGTCAAGGCGCCGTCGAGGAGGCGCTTGGCCTCCGCGCTGCCGGTGAGCCGGGCGTAGGAGTCGATACCGAACGCGGCGAAGTTGTGGCCGTTGAAGGTGAGGTCGCTCGTGCCGCCGGGCAGCGGGTACTCCGCGAGCCACAGGTCGCCCTCGTGCACGTGCACGACCCACGGGCGGGAGTCCGACGGCGGCAGCACGAAGCTCGCGAACGTCGCGTCGGCCGCCTCCCGCCAGCGCGCGTCCTGGGTGGCGCGGTGCAGCCGGACGAAGAGCCCGAGCGCCATGCCCTGCGCCATCGCGCTGAACCACGGCGCGTGCATGGTCTCGTCGACCTTGCCGGCGTGGAGCGGGAAGTCGTAGTCGAAGGGGAAGAAGAGGGCATCTCCCGACGGGCGCGCCCGGGTCAGGATGCGCTCCGCCTGCGCCGATGCCCGGTGCAGGAACCGCACGTCACCCGTCCGGGAGTGCGCCGCGAGGTTCGCCTGCCCCCAGCTGGCCTGGGCGGTCGGGTGCTCGCGCAGCTCGCCGTGGACGCGGACCAGCCGCACGCCGTGCTCGTCGTGCGGCTTCGGGTCCTCCCACGCGGCCGGCCCGATGACCGGGCCCTCCGGGGCGCCCGGGACCGAGCCCAGCCCTGACGTGCGGAAGGCCAGCGGCAGCGCCGGCGGGGGAGCGTCCGCCACCGGTCCCGGCCCGCCCGGCGCGGCAGCCGCGTCGGCGGCGCGCCGGACAGCGACGGCCAGCGGGACGCCCGTCAGCGTGAGCGCCGACGCCCCCGCCAGCGCCAGCCACCGCCGTCGGGTGGTGCGGAGGGCAGGGCCCTCCTGCGGGTCGGTCACCGAGCCGGCGCCGTCGGGAAGCGGGGTCACACCTGATGGACGTCCGGGCGGCCGGGAAGGTTGCGCCGGCCCGTTCGCCGTGGCCGCGGAGTCATCCGGCCCAGCCGAGCAGCCGCGCGCCGACCGCCGCGGTCTGCAGGGCGTACCGCTGCACCGGGTCGTCCAGCGAGTACGCGGTGAGCGCCTCGATGCGCTCGAGCCGATAGAGCAGTGCCCGGTTCGACAGGTGCAGCGAGCGGGCCGCCTCGGCCTGGTTGCCGCCGGCGTCCGAGAGCGCGAGGAGCGTCTCGACGAGCGGGCCGGCCCCGCCCCGCGCGGCGCGCAGCGGGGCCAGCACGTGCTCCACGAGGTCGGACAGGGCCTCGCGATCACGGAGCAGGGCGCGGTGGGCGAGCAGGTCGTCCGCGTGGACGAGCCCGGGCTCGAGGCCGAGCCGGCCCGCCACGTCGAGCGTCTCCAGTGCCTCCTGCCAGCCGTCGCGTACGCCGGTCACTCCCGGCCGCGCCCGGGTGGCGACGATCTGCCACGGCGTCCCTGGCTCGCCGGCGCGCAGCCGCTCGAGCAGCACCCGGGCGGACGAGCCGTCCTCGACGGCCGGCACGACGCAGGCCAGCAGCCCGTCCTTGCTGGTGACGAGCACGTCCCCGGCCCCCGGCCGCAGCCGCAGGGCCGTCTCGGCCAGCCGGGCGACGCGGCCCCCGTCCACGAGCGGGGCGTCGCCGCGCACGGCCAGGACGCGGTGCGGGGTCACGAGCCGCAGCCCGAGCACCTCGATGCGCTCGGCCAGCACGGTGGCGTCCCCGCTGCCTCCGAGCAGGTCGTCGACGAGCTCGCGGCGCAGCGCCTCCTCACGACGCGCGGCCTGACGCCGCGCCTCGTCGTAGCCGAGCGCCACGGCCTGGACCACGTCGTCGGATGCGCGCAGCACGCCGAGGGCGACGCCCTGCACCGCGGCGGCGTTGCCCGTGGAGACCGCGGCCTGCAACGGCGGCAGCAGCGGCCACACCCGCCAGGCGGCGGACAGGTAGAGGTCGACCAGGTCGCGCAGCGGCGCGCCCTCCTCGGCAGCGCGTGCCCCGAGCCCGCGGAACGGCTCGATCTCCTGCGGCGTGGGCCGCCGCGCCTCGCGGGCGGCCGTGACCAGCAGCGGCAGGAAGTCGCCCAACAGCCCGACCCGGAGGGACGCGTCGTCGCCCGCCGCGGCCAGGGCGGCGGCCAGCTCGGCGGCGGTCGTGCCGTCCTCGCTCATGGCGCCCCTCCCGAATCGCGCAGGCGTGGCGCCGGTCGGCTGCGCACTCCACGCAGTCTATCCGTCGGCTGCGCGATCAGCGCAGCGAAACTCCACCACCTCGTCGTGATCACGCCCGTGGCTGCGCGGTCCGCGCTGGCGAATATGGATGCAGACGCCGTTCCCGAACTATCTGGAGGATCGAGTGGACGTCCCCACCTGGGCGTGGGCAGCTTTCGGGCTCTTCGTCCTGGCGATGCTCGCCATCGACCTGCTCGCACACCGCAAGGCGCACGTCATCGAGTTCAAGGAGGCCGCGCGCTGGAGCATCCTCTGGGTGTCGATCGGGCTCGGCTTCGCGCTCGTCGTCTGGGCGTCCTTCGGCGCGACCGCCGCCGGTGAGTACACCGCCGCGTACCTGCTCGAGAAGAGCCTGTCGGTCGACAACCTGTTCGTCTTCGCGCTGATCTTCGCCTACTTCAAGGTGCCGGCGCAGTACCAGCACCGCGTGTTGTTCTACGGCGTCATCGGCGCTCTCGTCATGCGCGCGGTCCTGCTGGGCGTCGGCGTCCAGCTGCTCGACACCTTCCACTGGCTGCTCTACGTCTTCGGCGCCTTCCTCATCTACACCGCGATCAAGATGGCGCGCGACGGCGGCGAGCCCGACGCCGACCCGGGCAAGAGCTTCGCCGTCCGGATGCTGCGCAAGCTGACGCCGGTCAGCGACGAGTACGACGGCCAGAAGTTCTGGACCCGCAGGAACGGCATCCGGATGGCCACCCCGCTGCTCGCGGTGCTGGTAGCGGTCGAGGCGGCAGACCTCGTCTTCGCGGTCGACTCGATCCCCGCGGTCCTGGCGATCAGTGACGAGACGTTCATCGTCTACACCTCGAACGCCTTCGCCATCCTCGGTCTGCGTGCCCTCTACTTCCTGCTCTCCGGGATGATGGGCAAGTTCCACTACCTGGGCATGGGCCTGGCGGTCATCCTCGGCTTCATCGGCGTCAAGATGCTCATCACCGACATCTGGCACATGCCGATCTGGCTCTCGCTGAGCGTCATCGCCGTCGTCCTCGCCACCGCCGTGGTGGCCAGCATCAAGCGCCCGCTGCCGGAGGACGAGGCCAAGGACCCGGCCACCCTGGCGGCCGAGAAGGAGCTCGACCCGTCGAAGGAGCACACGGGCGCCTAGTCTCGGTCCCATGACCGCCCGCCGCGTCATGGGGACCGAGACCGAGTACGGCATCAGCGTGCCGGGTCATCCGACCGCCAACGCCACGCTCACGTCGTCCCAGATCGTCAACGCGTACGCCGCGTACCTCGCCGCAGGAGCGAGGGCGCGGCGTGCGCGTTGGGACTTCGAGGAGGAGAGCCCGCTGCGCGACGCGCGCGGGTTCGACCTCTCCCGGGAGGCCGCCGACGCCTCCCAGCTGACCGACGAGGACTCCGGGCTGGCGAACCTCATCCTGCCGAACGGCGCCCGGTTCTACGTCGACCACGCCCATCCCGAGTACTCCGGCCCCGAGGTCACCGGCCCGCGCGACGCGGTGCTGTGGGACAAGGCCGGAGAGCGCGTCGTGGCGGCCGCCGCCCGGCTCGCGGCGACCGTGCCGGGCACGCAGCCCGTCACGCTCTACAAGAACAACACCGACAACAAGGGCGCGTCCTACGGCGCCCACGAGAACTACCTGATGCCGCGATCGACGCCGTTCGCGGACATCGTCCGCCACCTGACCCCGTTCTTCGTCTCCCGCCAGGTCGTCTGCGGTGCCGGCCGCGTGGGGATCGGCCAGGACGGGCGGGGCAGCGGGTTCCAGGTGAGCCAGCGGGCGGACTACTTCGAGGTCGAGGTCGGCCTGGAGACCACCCTCAAGCGCCCGATCATCAACACCCGGGACGAGCCGCACGCCGTGGCGGAGAAGTACCGCCGGCTGCACGTGATCATCGGTGACGCCAACCTCTCGGAGATCTCGACCTTCCTCAAGGTCGGCACGACGTCGGTGGTGCTCGCCATGATCGAGGCGGGCTATCTGGAGGGGTCCGACCTCGCGGTCGCGCGGCCGGTCACCGAGCTGCACGAGGTCTCCCACGACCCCTCCCTGCGCCACCTGGTCACCCTGAGGTCCGGGCGCCGGCTGACCGCCGTGCAGCTGCAGATGGAGTACGCGGAGCAGGCCCGCAAGTTCGTCGAGGACCGTTTCGGCTCCGACGTGGACGACGACACGCGCGAGGTGCTCGAGCGCTGGGAGTCCGCGCTCACCCGGCTCGAGGCGGACCCGATGTCGCTGTCGCGCGAGCTCGACTGGGTCGCCAAGCTGACGCTGCTCGAGGGCTACCGCTCCCGGGACGGGCTGGCGTGGGAGTCCCCCCGGCTGGAGGCGGTCGACCTGCAGTACGCCGACGTCCGCCCCGAGCGCGGCCTCTACAACGTCCTGGTGGCCAAGGGCCGGTTCGAGCGCCTGCTCGACGAGGCCGAGGTCGAGCGGGCGGTGGCCGAGCCGCCCTCCGACACCCGGGCGTACTTCCGCGGGCGCTGCATCGCCAAGTACTCCGAGTCGGTCGCCGCCGCCTCGTGGGACTCGGTGGTGTTCGACCTGCCCGGCCGCGACTCGCTGCAGCGGGTGCCGACCCTGGAGCCGCTGCGGGGGACCCGGGCGCACGTCGGCGGGCTGCTCGACCGCTGCGACACCGCGGAGGAGCTCGTCGAGGCCCTCACCGGCGGCTGAGCCGCGGCGCCGCGCGAACGCGTCGGTTCCTCTGCGGGTGAACGCCCGTGTCTTCGGGCAGGCACCGGCGGACGACCTGCCTAGGATTCGGGCAGGGACGCAACTCGGGAGGGTCCATGAGCACGCGGGACACGGGTGGTCAGCGCCGGGAGGCCCGGCGCAGCGACGACGACGAGCAGGTCGAGGAGACGGCTGAGGCAACGGCGTCGGTCGCCGAGCGCAAGGCCAAGCTCGACGACGACATCGACGCGATCCTCGACGAGATCGACGAGGTCGTGGAGTCCAACGCCGAGGACTTCGTCCGCGGGTTCGTGCAGAAGGGCGGGCAGTAGCCCCGATGGCCGACCCGATCACCACGGCCGGCGCCGGCCGGCTCCCTGCTGCCTTCCTCACGCCCGGCAGCTCCTCCTTCACGGACTTCCTCGGGTCGTACGCGCCGGAGCTGCTGCCCGGCCGGCGGACGCCGCCGGCGGTGCCCGTCTCCTCCGAGGCGCCGCACGGCACCACGATCGTGGCGGTGACCTTCGCCGACGGCGTGGTCATGGCGGGCGACCGGCGCGCGACGATGGGCAACCTCATCGCCCAGCGCGACATCGAGAAGGTCTTCCACGCCGACGAGTACTCCGCGGTGGGCATCGCGGGCGCAGCCGGCCTGGCCGTCGAGATGGTCCGGCTCTTCCAGGTCGAGCTCGAGCACTACGAGAAGCTCGAGGGCACCACGCTCTCGCTGGACGGCAAGGCCAACCGGCTCGCGACGATGATCCGCGGCAACCTCGCGCTCGCCATGCAGGGCCTGGCCGTGGTGCCGATGCTCGCCGGCTACGACCTCGAGTCGGGCCTGGGGCGCATCTTCAGCTACGACGTCACCGGCGGGCGCTACGAGGAGCACCGTTACCACTCGGTGGGCTCGGGCTCGCTGTTCGCGCGCGGGTCGCTGAAGAAGCTGTTCCGCGACGCGCTCTCCGCCGACGAGGCCGTGACCTGCACGGTCCAGGCGCTCTACGACGCGGCCGACGACGACACCGCCACCGGCGGGCCGGACGTCACCCGCCGGATCTTCCCGGTGGTGGCCCTGGTCACGGCCGAGGGCTACCGCAGGCTGTCCGACGACGAGGTCGGTGAGGTCGTCGACCGCGTCGTCTCGGCCCGGATGGAGCGGCCCGGAGGGCCGCAGGCCCCGCTGACCTGACACAGCTGATCCGCGTCTCGCGAATCCCACTGCACCCCTGACGCACGCGACATTTCGAGGACGAGGAGCCCGGTGAGCACGCCGTTCTACGTATCTCCCGAGCAGGTCATGAAGGACAAGGCGGACTACGCCCGCAAGGGCATCGCCCGCGGCCGCAGCGTCCTCGTGCTCGCGTACGCCGACGGCATCCTGTTCGTCGCGGAGAACCCCTCCCGCGCCCTGCACAAGATCAGTGAGATCTACGACCGCATCGCCTTCGCCGCGGTCGGCAAGTACAACGAGTTCGAGAACCTCCGGATCGCCGGCGTGCGCATCGCCGACTTCCGCGGCTACGCCTACGACCGGCGCGACGTGACCGGCCGCGGGCTGGCCAACGTGTACGCCCAGACACTGGGCACGATCTTCACCGAGACCTCCAAGCCGTACGAGGTCGAGCTGGCGGTCGCCGAGGTGGGGGACACCGCCGAGGAGGACCAGCTGTACCGGCTGACCTATGACGGCTCGGTCGCCGACGAGCAAGGCTACGTCGTGATGGGCGGCCAGGCCGACTCGATCACCTCGACGCTGCAGTCGCGCTACACGCCGGGCCTGCCGCTGCGCGACGCCCTCCGCCTGGCCGTCGAGATGCTCGCTCGCGACCCCGCCGGCGGGCAGTCCCGCGAGCTGCCGCCGGCCCAGCTCGAGGTCGCCGTGCTCGACCGCAACCGGCCCCGCCGCAAGTTCCGCCGGGTCGTCGGCGCGGCGCTCGCGGCGCTGCTGAACGGCGAGGTGAGCGACGTGACCGTCGCCGCGGACGACCCTTCCCTGCGCGAGACGCCCGGGCCGACGAAGCTCGCCGGCGGCGCGCACGAGCCGCCGGGGCCGGCGGCGGGGGAGTAGCCCTGTCCCTTCGGGGATAGTCGGACGTCCCACGGGTAGACGGCTGCTTCCGGCCCGGTGCGGAAGGGGTTGCCCATGGCGCAGCCGAGCCCGGCGACGGCCGGCGCAGGGCCGATCTTCCTGGTCGGGACGATGCGGTCGGGGACCACCCTGCTCCGGCTCGTCCTGGACTCCCACGAACGTCTCGCGATCGCCGACGAGTCCGGCTTCCTGCGCGCTGTGGCGGCGGCCAAGTGCATTCCCGACCAGCACGACGGGGACGGGTGGTACCGACGGCTCGGGCTCTCCGACGAGGAGATGAACGAGCGCCTGCGGGCCTTCTACGACGATCTCTTCTCCGGCTTCGCCGCGCGGCAGGGGAAGCCGCGGTGGGGCGACAAGACCCCGTTCCACATCAACAGCATCGCCCTGCTGGCCGAGGTCTTCCCCGACGCCGCCGTCATCGGGATCGTGCGGCACCCCGGCGCCGTGGTGGCCTCGCAGCTGCGCCGGGGCATCGGCTTCGACGCCGCGCTGCACGGGTGGCTCACGCAGAACGCCCGGCTGCTGCGTGCGGTCAAGCGCGGCGAGCCGGCAGCGGTCACGGTGCTGCGGTACGAGGACCTCGTCGCCGCCCCCGAGCCGACGCTGCGCGCGCTGCTGGGCTTCCTCCACGAGACCTGGTCGCCGCGCCTGCTCGCCCACCACGAGGTCCAGCGCAGGCAGGGCGCGCCCCGCGTCGTCGAGGGCGGCACGCGGGCATGGGACCCGATCAGCACCGGGCGCAACGACCGCTGGCGCGGCGAGCTCACCCCCGCCCAGCTGTCCGAGCTGCTCGAGTCCACGGCGGCGCTGCGCACGCTGCTGCGCTACGAGGAGTCCGGTGCCGCCGCGCTACCCGGCCCGCTGCTGCGCGGGGCCGACCTGACCGGCCGCGGGCTGCCCGCGATCGGGCGGGGCGGCGACCACGCGCGCACGCCTGCCGCGGCCCGCGCCGCCGCCCCGCGTACCTATGCCGGCGCGGTCAGCCACTTCCTGCGCATGGCGCGCACCGACCCGGCCTACACCGCCCGTCGGCTCCCCGTCGTCCTGCGCTCCCGGCTCCGCCGGCTCTGACCCGCGCAGCTGGTGGGAGAGTGGTGCCATGGCATCGCGACGCTTCGTCATCGCCGGTGGGCACGGCCAGGTCGCCCTGCGGCTGGGCCGGCTGCTGGCGCAGGGCGGCGACTCCGTGGTCGGGCTGGTCCGCAACGCCGCCCACGCCGATGACCTGCGCGCCGCCGGCGTCGAGCCGGTCGTGCTCGACCTGGAGCAGGCCCGGGCGCACGAGGTCGCCGAGGTGCTGGCGGGGGCCGATGCGGCCGTCTTCGCCGCCGGGGCCGGGCCGGGCAGCGGGACCGCACGCAAGGACACCGTCGACCGGGGCGCCGCGGTGCTCCTCGCCGACGCCGCCGAGCAAGCGGGCGTCCGCCGCTACCTGCTGGTCTCGTCGGTCGGGGTGGAGGCGGTGCGGGACGGGGCGACGCCGGACGGGGTCGACGAGGCCTTCGTGGCGTACCTGCGGGCCAAGCTCGCCGCCGAGGAGGACCTGCGCCGGCGGGACCTGGACTGGACGATCCTGCGCCCGGGACGCTTGACCGACGACGCCGGCTCCGGGCACGTCCGCCTCGAGCCCTCGGTGCCTCGCGGCGACGTCCCCCGCGACGACGTCGCCGCCGTTCTCGCCGCCCTGCTGGACGACCGCGCCACCGCGCGAGCGGTCCTGGAGCTGGTGAGCGGGGAGCTTCCGGTCGAGGAGGCCGTCCGCCGCGTCGTCCTCTGACGGCCGCCCTGCGCGGGTAGCCCGGTCGCCAGCGGGAAGGCTCCGCTGCGACGAGACGGAGGCCGCCATGCCCGCACGTGAAGAGCTGCCCTCGACCCTGGAGCGGTCGTCGAGGAAGGCGCAGGACACCTGGCTCAAGACGCACGACTCCGCCGTGGAGACCTACGGCGAGGGCGAGCGCGCCCATCGCACCGCCTTCGCCTCGCTCAAGCATTCCTTCGAGAAGGTGGGCGACCACTGGGAGGAGAAGGAGTCCAAGGGCCCGAGCGACGACCAGGCCGCGCGCTCGGTGCAGCAGGGCTCGCGCGAGAGCCGCGGGACCGCCGGTGGCGTCGACGCCAACGCCTCGAAGCGCCACCTGATGGACGTGGCCAGGCGGCTCGAGATCTCCGGCCGGTCGACGATGACCAAGGACGAGCTGGTCGAGGCCATCGGCAAGGCGAACGACCGGGAGACGCGCCAGGCACGGGAGCGGGGAGACTAGCCCGGCGCGCCCGTGCCGCGACCCCGGCCGGTCGACCGGCGCTCAGCCCTCGACGGGCCGCGCCTCGTGGCCGGGCAGCCCGTGCGTGCGCCGGTCCTCCTTCATCTCCGCCTCGTAGATGTGCCGCTGGCCACCGAGCAGGGCCTCCCGCACCTCGCGCTCCAGCCGCCGGGCGGTCGACCAGTAGCCGTCGTCGTAGTCCTCCACGATCTGGAAGGTCCAGCGGCCGGAGATCACGTTGCGGCCGACGAGCTCGGTGTCGACCCGCTCGGCCAGCTCGACGTGGCCTGCCTTGCGCAGCAGCTCGACCGCGTCACCGGCCTTGATGTCCGCCTCGCCGGTCAGCTGGTGGAAGTCGAACAGGCGCCCGCGGGCCCGCTCGACGGTCTCCAGTGCCTCGGTCAGCCGGCCGACCGCCTCCACCGTGGCGTCGTCGACGCCCTCGGGGCGGCGGTGGTCGTCGAGCATGCGCTCGGAGCGGGGCAGCGCGTCGGTCACGGTGCTTCCTTTCGCGGGACGGCGGTTCGGGCCGCTTCCTACCCCGCGATCGACGCCATGCCTCCCACCGGCGCAGCACGGCTCACGGGCGCTGCGCCACCCAGCCGGCCGGCGAACTCGTCGGGCGGGAGCGGGCGGCTCCACAGGAAGCCCTGCGCCCGCTCGCAGCCCAGCCGGCCCAGCGCCTCGGCCTGCTCGGCCGTCTCGATGCCCTCGGCCACGACGAGGAGCCCCAGCGCCCGGCCCAGCCCGGTGATCGCGGACACGATCGTCTCGGACCTGTCGCCCGTGCCCAGCGCCCGGACGAACGAGCGGTCGACCTTCAGGACGTCCACCGGCAGCCGGCTCAGCCGGCTGAGGGAGGAGTAGCCCGTCCCGAAGTCGTCGATGGCCACCCGTGCCCCCAGCTCGCGCAGCGCGTGCAGGGAGCGGGTCAGCTGCGGGTCGTCGGACTCGGTGCTGCTCTCGGTGACCTCGACGACGAGCGACGACGCCGGCAGCCCGGTCTCTCCGAGCACCTGGGCGACGCGGTCGGCGTAGCCCGGGTCGGCCAGCTCGCGTGCCGACACGTTGACCGCGACCGGCCGCGGGCCGTCCGGGCCGGGGGCCCAGCCGGCTGCGGCCACGCAGGCGCTGTGCAGGACGTGGAGGCCGAGGTCGGTGATGAGCGAGCGCTCCTCGGCGTACGGGATGAAGTGCAGCGGCGGGACGAGCCCTCGGGTCGGGTGCTGCCAGCGGACGAGCGCCTCCGCCCCGGTCACGGTGCCGGGGTCGACGACGCTCCCCGCGAGCGGTGCGCTCCGCAGCCCCAGGTGCAGGGCCCGTTGCAGGTCGATGAGCGGCTGGTAGTGCACCACGATCTCCCCGGCCGCCATCGCGCGGAGCAGCTCACGCCCCCGGCCGTCCTCGCCCGCGTGCCGGTGGGCGCGGTTGCGCCCGGCGCGCTTGGCGGCGTACAGGGCGACATCCGCGCGGTTGACGAGCATCGACGCCGAGTCTCCCGGCTCCCACTCGGCGAGCCCCGCCGAGCAGGTCCGGCCGGCCGGCAACGCTGCCCGCAGGCCCGCGACGAGCGCCTCGGCCCCCTCGGGCGGGCAGCCGGGCAGCAGGACCGCGAACTCGTCCCCGCCGAAGCGGGCGAGCACCTGTCCCGGGCGGAGCCGCTCGCGCCAGGCCTGCGCGGTGACCCGCAGCAGCCGGTCCCCCGAGGCGTGGCCGTCGGTGTCGTTCACGGACTTGAAGCGGTCGAGGTCGAGCAGGGCGAGGGTCAGCGGCGCCGACGAGCGTTCGGCGTCGGCCATGGCGGCGGCAAGCCGGCGGTCGAACCCCCGACGGTTCAGCAGGCCGGTGAGGCTGTCGACACCCGCCCCCGCCGCGGCCCGGCTGAGGCAGGCCGTCATGACCGATACCGCGAGGAACATCCCGTCCAGCACGATGGCCTGGGCCACGCTGGCCCCCGGCAGGACGGCGAAGGCGCAGACGCACGCCAGAAGGACGACCGCGAGGTGTGCCGCAGCTGCGCGCCACGCGAAGATGAGGAACACGTCCACCGCGATGAAGCCGAACAGCGACGCGTACGCGACCGAGGCCACGCCGCCACCGGCGAGCAGCACGGCCGCGGTGATGTACGCCGTGGCCCCGAGCCCGATGGCGTGATGCACCCAGCCCGCCCGGCGCGGCAGGACCGTCGCGTTCGCGACCCCGAGCACGATGACGGCGACCGCCATCGCGCGGAGCGCGCCGACGTGGACCTCCGGCGCCTGGGGGAAGGCGAGCGCGGCAAGGGAGATGATGCCCCCGGCCGCCATCAGCGCCCCGGTCAGGAGCGCGAAGGCCTCCGGCCCGGCGATGGCCGGCACGTCGGTGGCCGCCAGCAGCGCGCGCAGCCGGGCCCGCCTCCTGCCGCCGATCACCCGTGTCCCGTGCACTGCCAGAGCCCTTCCCCGTGAGGCCGCCGGCGTCGCCCGGGCGGAGTCGTCCGGCCTGCCATTCGTCAATTCGGCGCCGGAGCTGAGCCGGATCGGCGGGTGTGCGGATGTCGTGACCGCGAGCGCCGTCGGCGCGAGGCGCCCGCGGGTACGCTGGCGGCGGGTACCGCAGCAGGACGCGCAGCGCCCTCGCACGGCGCCCCGGGCGCCCGGCCTGACCTGCGACGATGGAGACCGACATCGACCGGCGGATCTTCGGCATCGAGAACGAGTACGGCGTCACGTGCACCTTCCGCGGGCAACGGCGCCTCTCCCCGGACGAGGTGGCCCGCTACCTGTTCCGGCGGGTCGTCTCGTGGGGCCGCAGCAGCAACGTCTTCCTCGCCAACGGCGCCCGGCTCTACCTCGACGTGGGCAGCCACCCGGAGTACGCCACTCCCGAGTGCGACTCCATCGACGACCTCGTCACCCACGACAAGGCCGGCGAGCGCGTGCTCGAGGGGCTGCTGGTCGACGCCGAGCGGCGGCTCCGCGAGGAGGGCATCGCCGGTGACGTCTACCTGTTCAAGAACAACACCGACTCGGCCGGAAACTCCTACGGCTGCCACGAGAACTACCTCGTCGGGCGGCACGGCGAGTTCAGCCGGCTGGCCGACGTGCTCATCCCGTTCCTCGTCACGCGGCAGATCGTCTGCGGCGCGGGCAAGGTGCTGCAGACCCCGCGCGGCGCGGTCTACTGCGTGAGCCAGCGGGCCGAGCACATCTGGGAGGGCGTCTCGTCGGCCACCACCCGCAGCCGCCCGATCATCAACACCCGCGACGAGCCGCACGCGGACGCCGAGCGCTTCCGCCGGCTGCACGTCATCGTCGGCGACGCCAACATGAGCGAGACCACGACGATGCTCAAGGTCGGCGCCACCGACCTGGTGCTGCGGATGATCGAGGCCGGCGTCGTCATGCGCGACCTCACGCTGGAGAACCCGATCCGCGCGATCCGCGAGGTCAGCCACGACCTGACCGGCCGGCGCAAGGTCCGGCTGGCCAACGGCCGCGAGGCCAGCGCCCTGGAGATCCAGGAAGAGTACTTCACCCGTGCCCGTGACTTCGCCGCGCGGCGGGGGCTGGACGACCCGGTCGTCAAGCGGGTGCTCGACCTGTGGGAGCGCACGCTCGAGGCCGTGCGCACCGAGGACCTCGACCTCGTGGGACGCGAGATCGACTGGGTGATCAAGCTCAAGCTCATCGAGCGCTACCGGGCCAAGCACGGCCTGGGGCTCTCCAGCCCGCGCGTCGCGCACCTTGACCTGGCGTACCACGACATCCGCCGCGGCCGGGGCCTCTACTACCTGCTGGACGCCAAGGGGCTGGTGGAGCGGGTCACCCGCGACCTGGACGTCTTCGAGGCGAAGTCCCGGCCGCCGCAGACCACCCGGGCGCGGCTGCGCGGGGAGTTCATCAAGCGCGCCCAGGAGCGCCGCCGGGACTTCACCGTGGACTGGGTGCACCTCAAGCTGAACGACCAGGCGCAGCGAACGGTCCTGTGCAAGGACCCGTTCCGCAGCGTCGACGAGCGGGTGGACAAGCTCATCGCCAGCATGTGACCGGTCAGGGGCCGAGCAGCAGCGCGGCCGCGTGCCGTCCGGCGGCGGCCGGGGAGAGGAACGCGGCCGGGTCCGCCGCGTATCCGCGCCCCATGGACGACAGCGGGGCGGGGGAGGCCGCGAGGGCCTCCGGCAGCCCGGTGCAGGGGACCTCGACGAGCCGGTGCCGTGCCCCGAGGGCCGTGGCGTCGGCGAGGACCCGGTCGGCGAGCCCGCCGGGCCGCGTGTCGGCCAGCACGTCGCCCAGTCGGGGCACCACGACGTCCGCAGGGGCGAGGGCCACCCGGCCGTACGCCGTCAGGCTGTGGTGGGACACCCCGCGGTGGCGCTCGCGCGGGTCCGCGCCCGAGACGCGTAGCGCGGCCACCGGGCGGCCGCCGAGTACCGCGACGGCGTTCACCGCCTCGCCGGCGGCCACTCCGGAGAAGCCCCAGCGGGTTCCCGTCCCGAGGTTCCCCGGCCCCTGCGCGACCACGGCCACCTCGGCGCCGAGGACGTGGCGGGCCGCGAGCAGGCCGGTGTGCAGGGTGACCGCCTCCACGTCGCCGCCGTAGGCCTGCCCGACGGTGACCGAGGCACCCAGCCAGCCCGCCGCGCGCAGCGCCGCGACGGCGCGTGAGAACCACAGCGGCAGCGCCCCGCCGTCGGTCATGACGTACGCCACCGCCGGCGCCGCGCCTCCGGCCCGCAGCCCGGCGAGCACGGCCGGCAGCGCCGAGTGCAGGTCGGCCACGACGACGGGCATCCCCCCGAGGTCGTCCGCGTCGGCGAGCAGCGCGTGGTGGGGGCTGTCCTGCTCGTCCACCCCGAGGACCACCGCCTGCGTGGGGGAGTAGCGCGCCTTGACCAGGTGCCCGGGGCCGGGCGGGGGGTCGACCGGCAGCCGGTCGGGCAGCGCGACCACGAGGGCGTAGCCGCCGGTGCCCAGCCCCAGCTCCAGGGCGGAGACGTTGAGCAGCACCCGGTCCCCCGGCAGGGGGTCCCCGACGAGCTGCGGGTACGCCAGGGCGCGCACCGTGCCGGCGCCGCCCTCGAGCGCCACCTGCAGCTCGACCGCCCCCGGCCACGCGCGGCCGCGGGACACCACCTCACCCGCGCGCCACCGGATCACGGTCGGCACCCTATGCAGTCGGGGGCCGGCGGGCGCAGCCAGTAATCTCGCCGGAGCCGGCCGCAGCTGCGCCCGGCGCCGTCCCGCCCGACCCTGGGCGGGCATGACGAGGAGGCGTACGTGAGCGAGAAGCCCGAGGTCGACTTCCCCGGCGGCGAGCCACCGGCGGACCTCGTCATCGAGGACATCACGGTCGGCGATGGCGACGAGGCCCAGCCGGGCCAGGACGTCACCGTCCACTACGTCGGCGTCGCCTTCTCCTCCGGCGAGGAGTTCGACGCGTCGTGGAACCGCGGCGAGGCGTTCACCTTCCCGCTGGGCAAGGGCCGTGTCATCGCCGGATGGGACCGCGGCGTCGCCGGCATGAAGGTCGGCGGGCGACGCCGGCTGGTGATCCCGCCGCACCTGGGCTACGGCAACCGGGGCGCCGGCGCGGTCATCAAGCCGGGCGAGACGCTGATCTTCGTGGTGGACCTGCTCCGGGTGGGCTGAGGCACGGACGTCACCCCCGCCCCGACACCGGCCGCCGGGCCCGGCGAGGACGCCATCGAGGAGCTTCCCGCCGCCCCGGCCCAGACGGTGTCCCGGCGCAAGACCGAGCGCCTGCTCAACCTGCTGCTGGCGCTGCTCGCCACCCGGCGCCCCCTGGCCAAGCAGGAGCTGCGCGGGCTGGTCCCGGGCTACCCGGACGCCGACGAGGCGTTCGACCGTGCCTTCGAGCGCGACAAGGACGAGCTGCGCGAGATGGGTGTGCCCATCGAGACCGGCGCCGTGAGCGGCAGCTCGCTCTTCGAGGACGAGGTGGGCTACCGCGTGCGCCGCGAGGCGTACGCGCTGCCCGAGGCGTCCTTCACCCCGGACGAGATGGCCGTGCTGGCCCTGGCCGCGCGCGCCTGGCAGTCGGCGGCGCTGTCCGGGGCCGCGTCACGGGCGCTGCTCAAGCTGCAGGCCAGCGGCGCCCAGGTCGACGAGGTCGCGGTGGCCGGGCTCGAGCCGAGGGTGGAGGCGAGCGAGCCGGCGTTCCTGCCGCTGGTGCGGGCCGTCCGCGACCGGCGGGTGGTGCGGTTCGCCTACCGCACCCGCGGCGACGCCGAGCCCCAGCGCCGGGAGGTCGAGCCGTGGGGCGTCGTGTCCTGGCACGGCCGGTGGTACCTCGTCGGCCACGACCGGGGCCGGGCGGCGACCAGGGTCTTCCGGCTCGGCCGCGTGGTGGGGGACGTGTCCCTGACCGGGCGCCCAGGCGCCGTCAGGGTGCCCGACGGTGTCGACCTGCGCGAGGAGGTCGCCTCGCGGGCCGCCGCGCGCTTGCCGGGCGGCACGGCGGTGGTCCGCCTGCGGGCGGGGCACGGCGGCTGGCTGCGCCGGCAGGCCGAGCCGGTCACCGGCCATCCCGCACAGGCCGAGGGCTGGGACGTCGTGCGGCTCGCGTACTCCGACGTCGAGATGCTGGCCGACGACGTCGCCGGGCTGGGGCCGGACGCGGTGGCGCTCGAGCCGGAGGAGCTGCGGGCCGTCGTCGTACGCCGGCTGGAGGCCGCGTTCGCGGCCGCCCCACCGGGCCAGGAAGAGGTGCCGTCATGAGCGCGCAGAGCGCGTCCACCCGTCTCGCGCGGCTGCTCGCCCTCGTGCCGTACCTGCTGTCCCGGCCGGGGTCGCGGGTGGAGGACGTCGCGCAGGCCTTCGACATCGCCGAGGAGCAGCTCCTCGACGACCTGCAGCTGCTCTTCGTCTGCGGGCTGCCCGGCCACATGCCCGACGACCTCATCGAGGCCAGCTTCGAGGGCGGCGTCATCCACGTCGGCAACGCCGACGCGATCGCCCGCCCGCTGCGGCTCGGGGCCGACGAGGCGCTGGCCCTGCTGGTCGGGCTGCGCACGCTCGCCTCGGTCCCCGGGCTCGTGCCGGGGCTGCAGGACCGCGACGCGCTGGACCGCGCGCTGGCCAAGCTCGAGCAGGCGGCGGGGGACGCGGCGGCCGCCGCCGAGAACGTCGCGGTGGACGTCGAGCCCGCCCCGGGGGCGCTGCCCGTCGCGCGCGCGGCGCTGGAGCGCGGGCGACGGCTGCACCTGCGCTACTACGTGCCTGCGCGCGACGAGGTGACCGAGCGCGACGTCGACCCGATGCGCCTGCTCGTCGTCGACGGCCGCACGTACCTCGAGGGGTGGTGCCGGCGGGTGGAGGACGTCCGGCTCTTCCGGCTGGACCGCGTCGTGGAGGCCGTGGAGCTGGACGCGGCAGCGCAGGTCCCGGCGCAGGCCGAGCCGCGCGACGTGGGCGCCGGGCTCTTCCAGCCCGGGGAGGCCGACGTCGCGGTCACGCTCGAGCTCGAGCCGGCCGGGCGGTGGGTCGCGGAGTACTACCCGTGCGAGGACGTGGAGGAGCTGCCGGGCCGGCGGTTGCGCGCCCGGCTGCGGACGGCCGAGACGGCGTGGGTCGTCCGGCTGGCGTTGCGGCTCGGGGGCTCGGGCCGCGTGGTGGACCCGCCCGAGCTGGCCGAAGCGGTACGCAACCGGGCGAAGGCGGCGCTGGACGCGTACGTCTGAGGGCGGCAAACCCTCCAGAGGAGTGACGGCGAAGCCGGGGCGTCAAGTCGTCGCGGGCGATGCCGAAGCACTGGGTGTCGCTCCCGCACCACGGCGGGGCTCCACCCCTCCGGAGGATCGGATGACCACGATCAAGGCCTCGTGTCCCGTCTGCGGGGACGTCGAGCTCAAGCCCGCGCAGCTGCGTCTCGTCGTCTGCTCGCGCGCTGACTGGTCCTACTACGCGTTCACCTGCCCGGGCTGCCGGGACGAGGTCCGCAAGCCGGCCGACGAGGAGATCGTCGCGCTGCTGGTCTCCGGCGGCGTTCCCGCGGAGCGCTGGCACGTGCCGGCCGAGGCGTTCGAGGAGAAGGCCGGCGCGGCGATCTCCTACGACGACGTCCTGGACTTCGTGCTCAACCTCGACCAGCTGGACGTCGAGGCCTCGACCCTGTTCGGGTGACCTCCGGCCGCGTTCGCCTGCTCCTGTCGCTGCCGAGGCTCCGCCGCCCGGAGCGCCCGCCCCGCACCCGGCTAGGGTGATGCCCCGTGTGGGCATGGGTGGCGCTCTGGGCGGTGCTGTTGGTGGGCGCCGCCGTCGTGCTGGGGCTGCTCGCGCTCTCGCTCTGGGGCAAGTCCAGGGCGCTGCTGCGCGAGGCCTCCGCGGCGAGCCGCCAGCTGTCGGCCATCCGGGCGTCGGCAACCGGCAACGTCACGGACCGGCCTCGTTCCTACCCCTGAGGCGGTTCCTCGTCGTAGCATGGCCGAGTCAGTACGCGTCGAACTGAGTGGGTCTCAACATGAGGAATCTGCAGGGCTGGGAGATCTTCGTTCTCCTCGCTGTCGTGGTGCTGCTCTTCGGCGCCAAGCGTCTTCCCGACACCGCGCGCGGCCTGGGTCGCTCGCTGCGCATCTTCAAGGCCGAGACCAAGGGCCTGCGCGAGGACGACGCCAAGGACAAGGACGCCACCGTGACGACCGCGGCCGCCGAGCCCGCCGTCGTGGTCGAGCCGCGTCCGATCGAGAGCGGCGTCGTCCAGACGACGCCCGCCGCGGGTGCGCACGCCGCGCAGCGCGACGCAGCCGACCGCTGATCTCTCCTCCTCACTTCTAGGGACGGCGCCTCGTGCCCAGTGTCGACGAGGCGGTCAGGGTGAACGGCGCGGCCCGCCGCGGGCCGCGCCTTCGCCGCAAACCGCGAAAGCCCCGTGAGCCGCAGCTCACCCAGGGGCAGATGACGCTCGTGGAGCACCTGCGGGAGCTCCGCTCGCGTCTGGTCAAGTCGCTCATCGCCGTCGTCCCCGGCGTCGTGCTCGGCCTGGTCTTCTACCGGCCGATCTCGGACTTCCTCGTCGAGCCGATGTGCAAGGCCGACGTGGACCGGTTGGACGCGGACAGCTGTGGCGTGCTGGTGGCCAACGGGCTCACCGCACCGTTCAACACGGCGATCGCGATCGCCTGCGTGACCGGGCTGCTCATCGCCTCGCCGGTCTGGCTCTACCAGCTGTGGGCGTTCATCACCCCCGGGCTGCACAAGAACGAGCGCCGCTGGAGCATCGCGTTCCTGTGCACCTCGTTCCCGCTGTTCCTCGCCGGCGCGGTGGTCTGCTACCTCGTGCTGCCCAAGGCGATCGACGTCCTGCTCAGCTTCACGATCAACGACGCGCAGAACCTCGTCGACGTCAACGAGTACCTCAACATCCTGTTGCGGCTCATCCTCGTCTTCGGGATCGCGTTCGAGATCCCGGTCTTCGTCGCGATGCTCAACGCGGTGGGCATCCTGCCGGCCAAGAAGCTCACCCAGTGGTGGCGGGGGATCGTCCTCGGCGTCTTCGTGTTCGCGGCGGTCGCGACCCCGACCGGCGACCCGTTCACGATGCTGGCCCTGGCCACACCGATGCTCGTCCTGTTCGTCCTGGCCTACTTCTTCTGCCGGTGGAACG
Source organism: Motilibacter aurantiacus (assembly GCF_011250645.1). Lineage (NCBI taxonomy): Bacteria > Bacillati > Actinomycetota > Actinomycetes > Motilibacterales > Motilibacteraceae > Motilibacter > Motilibacter aurantiacus. Next base: position 38,168 of record NZ_JAANNO010000016.1, on the reverse strand, counting down.
ACCGACGGCGGCTGCGCAGCCGAGGCGAGCCGGACTACGACAACCTCGACGACGACGAGGTGTCTCCCCTGGACATGCGTCCCAGCACCATCGACGACTGACCCGCCAGCGCGTACCGAAGGCCGGCCCCTCCGGGGGACCGGCCTTCGGCTCGTCCGGAACGTGACACGTAGGCTGATTGCATGAGCTCTCCGGCCGAGCGGTACGCCGCGGCCCGGCGCAGGCAGGCGGACGAGCGCACCGAGCTCGGCCGCTTCCAGGCCGGCTATCCCTTCGGCCTCGACCCGTTCCAGCTCGAGGCGTGTCGCGCCCTGGAGGCCGGTCACGGCGTGCTCGTCGCGGCGCCGACGGGGTCCGGCAAGACGATCGTCGGCGAGTTCGCGGTGCACCTCGCGCTCGCCGAGGGGCGCAAGTGCTTCTACACGACCCCGATCAAGGCACTGTCGAACCAGAAGTTCCACGACCTGGTCGAGCGCTACGGCGCGGGCAGCGTCGGGCTGCTGACCGGCGACAACACGATCAACGGCGAGGCGCCGGTCGTCGTCATGACGACCGAGGTCCTGCGCAACATGCTCTACGCCGGCAGCGCCACGCTCGCCGGGCTCGGGTTCGTGGTCATGGACGAGGTGCACTACCTGGCCGACCGATTCCGCGGTGCGGTGTGGGAGGAGGTCATCCTCCACCTGCCCGAGTCGGTCCGGCTGGTCTCGCTGTCCGCGACGGTGAGCAACGCCGAGGAGTTCGGCGACTGGCTGGTCACCGTACGCGGGGACACGACCGTCGTGCTCGAGGAGCACCGGCCGGTACCGCTCTGGCAGCACGTCATGCTCGGCGACCGGCTCTACGACCTCTTCGTCGACGACGAGCAGCGCAAGGTCAACCCCGAGGTGGCCCGGGTCGCCCGCGAGCAGCAGCAGCGCCTGTCCGAGCGCGGCTGGTCCCGCGGCGGCCGAGGCGGCGGCCCGGGACGCGGGCGCGGAGCCTCGCCGCCGTCCCGGGTCGAGGTCATCGAGCGGCTGCGCGCCGAGGGCCTGCTGCCAGCGATCACCTTCATCTTCAGCCGCGCCGGCTGCGACGCGGCGGTGCAGCAGTGCCTGCACGCCGGCCTGCGGCTCAACACGCCGGCCGAGGCGCTCGAGGTGCGCACGATCGTCGAGGCGCGCAGCTCGATCATCCCGGACGAGGACCTCAACGTGCTCGGTTACGCCGACTTCGTCGAGGCAGCCGAGCGGGGGATCGCCGCTCACCACGCGGGACTGCTGCCGACGTTCAAGGAGATCGTCGAGGAGCTCTTCGTCCGCGGGCTGGTGAAGGCCGTCTTCGCGACCGAGACGCTCGCACTCGGGATCAACATGCCGGCGCGGTCGGTGGTGCTGGAGAAGCTCGTCAAGTGGAACGGCGAGGCGCACGTCGACGTGACCCCGGGGGAGTACACCCAGCTCACCGGCCGGGCGGGGCGCCGCGGGATCGACGTCGAGGGCCACGCGGTCGTGCTCTTCACCCCGGGGCTCGACCCGGCGGCCGTCGCCGGGCTGGCCTCGACGCGCACCTACCCGCTCCGGTCGAGCTTCCGCCCGTCGTACAACATGGCCGTCAACCTGGTCCGGCAGTTCGGCCGCGCCCGCTCCCGCGAGCTGCTCGAGACCTCGTTCGCACAGTTCCAGGCCGACCGCGCGGTCGTCGGCCTGGCCCGCCAGGTGCAGCGCAACGAGGCCGCGTTGGAGGGCTACCGCGCCGCGATGACCTGCGACCTGGGCGACTTCGGCGAGTACGCGGCGCTGCGCCGCGCTCTGAGCGACCGGGAGGCGGAGCTCGCCCGCCGCGGCGCCGCCAACCGGCGCGCGCAGGCGGCCGACGCGCTGGAGAAGCTCAAGCCCGGGGACGTGATCCTCGTGCCGAGCGGGCGGCGCGCCGGGCTCGCGGTCGTGCTCGACCCGGGGCTGGTGGGGGGCTTCGAGGGACCGCGCCCCACGGTGCTCACCCTCGACCGGCAGGTCCGCAAGCTGTCCGCCGCGGACTTCCCGGTGCCGGTCGAGGCGCTCGACCGGGTGCGCATCCCCAAGGGGTTCAACCCGCGCAGCCCCCAGGCGCGCCGTGACCTCGCCTCGACGTTGCGCAACTCAGGCGTCGCGAGCGAGGGCGGCCGCCCCGTCCGGTCCCGGTCGCTCGCGGCCGACGACCCGGAGATCGCGCGGCTACGGACGGCGATCCGGGAGCACCCGTGCCACCGCTGCCCCGACCGGGAGGAGCACGCCCGGTGGGCGGAGCGCGCCACCCGGCTCGAGCGCGACACCTCAGCCCTGCAGCGCCGGGTCTCCTCGCGCACGCACACGATCGCGCGGACGTTCGACCGGGTCTGCGACCTGCTGGAGAGCCTCGGCTACCTGGAGGCGGAGCGGGTCACGCCGGCCGGCGAGCGGCTCGGCCGCCTCTACACCGAGCTCGACCTGCTGGCCGCAGAGTGCCTGCGCGCCAAGGTCTGGGAGGGGCTCTCGGCCCCGGAGCTGGCCGCCTGCGCCGCGGCGCTCGTCTACGAGTCGCGCTCGTCCGACGACCTGGGCGCGCCCCGGTTGCCCGAGGGCGGCGCCCGGCACGCCCTGGAGGAGACCGTGCGGCTGGCCGCCGAGCTCGACGCGATCGAGGACCAGCACAAGCTGGACTTCACGTCCGAGCCCGACCTGGGCTTCTCCTGGGCGGCCTATCGCTGGGCCTCCGGCGCGCGGCTGGAGACCGTGCTGTCCGACAGCGGCCTTGCCGCCGGCGACTTCGTCCGCTGGTGCAAGCAGCTGATGGACCTGCTCGGCCAGCTGGCGGACGCCGCGCCGGACGGCTCGTCGGTGCGGGGGACGGCGCGGCAGGCGATCGACAAGGTGCGCCGCGGAGTGGTGGCCTACTCCAGCGTGGCCTGAGCCCGGCACCGTCGCCGACACAGCGCGACGAGCCGTGGGCGGCCGCTCGCGTCCGCTCGGGCGGGCGGCGGCCGGCGTCCACGATTGCCTCGTGCGCGATGCGATGGCGGGCGGTGCGTCGTGGATAGAGTCGTCCCATGACGAGCTCGGCAGCGACGCTGGGGCGGGACCCCGACGATGCCGCGCCACCGGCGGGCGGCCCCGGGAGCCCGCAGCAGGCCGCGGTCCTCGACGAGCTGCTCTGCTTCGGCCTCTACGCCGCGTCGCGGGCCGTGACCGCCGTCTACCGCCCGCTGCTCGAGCCGCTCGGTCTGACCTATCCGCAGTACCTCGTCATGGTGCTGCTGTGGCAGCGCGGCAGCGCCACCGTGCGCGAGGTCCTCGAAGGGCTGCAGCTGGACTACGGGACGGTCTCACCGCTGCTCAAGCGGCTCGAGGCGCGCGGCCTGCTGCGCCGGGAGCGGCGGGCCGACGACGAGCGGGGCGTCTCGGTCGTGCTGACCGAGGAAGGGCAGGCGCTGCGCGCCCGAGCCGCTGCCGTGCCGAGCGCGATCCGGCGAGCGATGGGCCTGCGCGAGGACGAGGTCCCGGCCGTGCACGAGGTGCTCCGGCGCATCGCCCGGACTGCGGGCGGGGCCGTCGAACGCTGAGGACGGGCCGTCGCCCGGTGTCAGCGAGCCTCGGCCAGCGCGGCGAGCAGCCGGTCCGCGGCGCCGCCCAGGCCCCAGCGCTCGACGAGAGCTGCGAAGCCGTCGGGATCGCGCGGCGCTGGGGGCAGGGTGTCGTCGTGCTCCGGCAGCGGCACGTCGCGGGCCACCTGGACCACGACCGGGGCCACGGCGAGGTAGTCCCGGGCGGCGGTCAGCTTGCTGCGTACCGAGCCGGCGATCGCGGGGTCGCCGGAGTCGAGCGCGGCCAGGAGCGCGTCGAGCGTCTTGAACCTCGTGATGAGGGTGGCAGCGGTCTTCTCACCGACCCCCGGCACTCCTGGCAGCCCGTCGGACGGGTCGCCGCGCAGCGTGGCGAAGTCGGCGTACGCACGACCCGGGATTCCGTACTTCGCGCTCACCTTCGCCTCGTCCCACGGCTCGGCCGCGCCGACGCCCTTCGGCACCGTGTAGAAGATGCGCACCTGGCGGGCGTCGTCGACGAGCTGGAGCAGGTCGCGGTCCCCGGTCACCACGTCGACCGGGCAGCTCGCGCGCTCGACGACGGTGCCCAGCACGTCGTCGGCCTCGTACCCCTGAACTCCGATGCGTGCAATTCCGAGCAGGTCGAGAGCCTGCTCGATGACGGGCACCTGCGGCACGATGCCCGGCGGCACCTGCTCGGCGTCACCCTCGCCCATGCGGTGCGCCTTGTACGACGGGATCGCCGCGGTGCGGAAGGCCGGCCGCCAGGTTGCGTCCATCGCGGCGACCAGACGGGTGGGCTGGCGGTCCTTGACCAGCCGGGCGATGAAGTCGAGGAACCCGCGGACCGCGTTCACCGGGGTGCCGTCGGGGGCCGTCACCGTCTCCGGGATGCCGTGGAAGGCCCGGAAGTACAACGACGGCGCGTCGAGGGCCAGAAGCCGTTGCGCCACGCCCCGACCCTCGCACATCCGCTCGCTACCGTGTGCCCATGAGCGCATCCGGTACGCCCGTGTCGTCGTCCGGCTCCGAGCCCAGCGGCGGCCGGGGCCGCTCCGACGCGCTGCACGAGCGCCTCGAGCGGGCGCGTGCGGCCACCATGGCCGCCGGCCTGGACGCGTTGCTCGTGACGCCCGGGCCGGACCTGCGCTACCTCACCGGCTACGACGCCGTGGCCCTGGAGCGGCTGACCTGCCTGGTGGTCCGCGCCGTCGGCGACCCGGTCGTCGTCGTCCCGCAGCTGGAGGTGGCCGCAGCCCTGGCCTCGCCGATCGGCGAGCTCGGCCTGGGAATGCTCGCGTGGGGGGAGACGGACGACCCCTACGCCCTCACGGCCGCGACGCTGCCCGGCGTCAACCGCGTGGCGGTCGACGACCGGATGTGGGCCGTGAAGGCGCTGGCCTTCCGGCACGCGCTGCCGGACGCCGAGCAGGAGGCAGCAGGCACCGTGCTGCGGGAGCTGCGCATGCGCAAGGACGCCGCCGAGCTCGAGGCGCTGCGCGTCGCTGCTGCGGCCATCGACCGGGTGCACGCGCGGATGGGGGAGTGGCTGCGGGCCGGCCGGACCGAGCGGGAAGTCGCCAAGGACATCGTCGACGCGATCCTGGCCGAGGGGCACGTGCGCGCCGACTTCGCCATCGTGGCGTCCGGCCCGAACGGGGCGTCGCCGCACCACGAGGTGTCCGACCGGGTCATCGCGGCCGGCGACCCGGTCGTGGTGGACATCGGCGGCACGACCGCGCAGGGCTACTGCTCCGACAGCACCCGGACGTACGCCGTGGGCGAGCCGCCCGAGGACTTCCTGGCCTACTACGGCGCGCTGCAGCAGGCCCAGGAGGCCGCCTGCGCTGCGGCCGGGCCGGGCATGCCGTGCGAGGAGGTCGACCGTGCTTCGCGTGAGGTGCTCGAGGAGGCCGGCTGGGGTGACCTGTTCATCCACCGGACCGGGCACGGCATCGGCCTGGAGACGCACGAGGACCCGTACATCGTCGCGGGCAACCGGCAGCTGCTCGAGCCGGGGATGGCGTTCTCGGTCGAGCCGGGGGTCTACGTCGCGGGCCGGCACGGCGCGCGGATCGAGGACATTGTGGTGTGCACCACGGACGGCGCCGAGCGGCTCAACATCCAACCGCGCGATCTGGCGGTCCTGGGCGGGTGAGAGCAGGGCGGCCGGGGCGCAGCGCCGCAGGTCAGAGCGGCGCGGTCGACGCAGCAGGTGGGGAATCGGGGCAAGGCGCTCAGGTCGGGGCAGACACGCAACGACAACTTCCATGTCACCCGGCGTAACTCGGGTGTGTAAGGATCCGAACGCTTCCTGCCCGCAACTGTGAGGACGTGACCGTGAACCGGCCCGCCCCCCGCGCTCGCCTGCGCTCTTTCGTCGTCGCCGTCGTGGCCGCGGCAACTGCCGTCGTTCCCGTCGCCGGCCTGGCGCAAACAGCGTCCGCCGCCCCCGTCAAGCGGAGCAACGCCGCGCTCGCCCAGGAAGTGCTCCAGGACCTGAACGCCACGCGCAGGGCCCACGGCCTCGCCCCGCTGAAGGCTCGCACCGACCTCACCCGCTACGCCGCCAAGCACTCCCAGGCGATGGCCGGGCCGCGCAAGCTCCACCACTCCAGCGGCCTCTCGACGCTCTGCTGCTGGAACCGGATCGGTGAGAACGTCGCCTACGCCGGCTCCGCCGCCCAGGCCTCGCAGACCCTCTTCAAGTCGGCGCCGCACCGGGCGAACATCCTCGACGGCCGCTACGACGAGATCGGCGTCGCCGTCGTCCAGTCCGGCGGGCTCGTCTGGGTCACCGAGGTGTTCCGCGACCGCCGCTGACCCGCGGGCGGCGGCCCCAGCAGGCGTGCCTGCGGCGGCGCAGGGCCGCCGAGGCCCGGCGCCGGGTACCGCAGTCCGGGCAGGCAGGATGCCTGCGTGCCCGCGTACCCGCCACCCCTGCCCGTCGAGCCCGTTCCACGGGCGGTTCTGCTGTTCAACGGGACGGTCCACAGCCCGGCCGACCCCTTCGCCACCGCGATGCTCGTCGTCGACGGGCACGTCGCGTGGGTGGGCCAGGACGCGGCCGGTCGGGCGTCCGCCCCGCAGGGCGCCCACCTCGTCGACCTCGACGGCGCGCTCGTCACGCCCGCGTTCGTCGACGCCCACGTGCACACCACGGGCACCGGCCTCTCGCTGATCGGCCTCGACGTCCGCCCCGCCCGCAGCGCCGCCGAGCTGCTCGAGGCCGTCCGCCGGGAGGCGCGCGAGGGCACCGGCCCGCGCGCCACCGGGCCGCTGCTCGGCTCCGGCTGGGACGAGACGGCCTGGGCCGACCCGGCCCTACCCGGCGCGGACGACCTGGACGCCGCCGCGCAGGGCCGCCCCGTGCTCCTGACCCGGGTGGACGCGCATGCCTCCCTGGCGTCCTCCGCGGCGCTGCGCGAGCTCGCCGCGGCGTACCCGCACCGCGGGCCGTGGGACACGGCCCACCTCACCGGCAGCGCGCACGCGGCCGCCGCCCGCTGGGCCCACGACGCCCTGCCGCCGGCCCATCGCGCCCTCGCCCAGCGCGAGGCGCTCCGTCACGCCGCCTCCCTGGGCATCGGCTCGGTGCACGAGATGGCCGGCCCCGCCTTCAGCAGCCTCGAGGACCTCACCGCGCTGCTCGAGCTCTCCGCGCAGGAGACGTCGCTGCCGGACGTCCTGGGCTACTGGGGGGAGCTCGGCGGCGCGGAGGCGGCCGAGGGCGTAGGCGCCATCGGCGCTGCGGGCGACATCCTCGTCGACGGCACGATCGGGTCGCGGACCGCCGCGCTGCGCGAGGCGTACGCCGACGGCTCCCGGCCCGCGGCGTACCTCACGGCGGCGCAGGTGCGCGATCACGTGGTCGGGTGCACCCGCCACGGGCTGCAGGCCGGGTTCCACGTCATCGGGGACGGCGCGCTCGACGTCGCGCTGGCCGGGCTCGAGGAGGCGGCGCAGGCCCTCGGGGACGCGGCGCTGCGGGGGGCACGCCACCGGCTCGAGCACGTCGAGCTGGCCGACGCGGAGGCGATCGGCCGGCTCGCCCGCCTCGGGGTCACGGCGTCGGTGCAGCCGGCCTTCGACGCCCTGTGGGGCGGCGCTGACGGCATGTACGCCCGCCGGCTGGGGGCCGGCCGCGCGCAGGCGCTGAACCCGTTCGCCGCCATGGCAGCGGCCGGCGTGGTGCTCGCGCTCGGCAGCGACGCGCCCGTCACGCCGCTGGCCCCGTGGGAGGCGGTCCGGGCCGCGTCCCACCACTCGGCCCCGGGCTCGGGCCTGTCGGCGCGGGCGGCCTTCACCGCGCACACCCGGGGCGGCTGGCGGGCGGCGCGCCGCGACGACGCCGGTGTGCTCGCGCCGGGCGCGCCCGCCACCTACGCGGTGTGGGAGGCGGGCGAGCTGCTGGTCCAGGCGCCGGACCTGCGCGTCGCGAACTGGTCGACCGACCCGCGGTCCGGGGTGCCCGGGCTGCCCGACCTCACTCCCGGCGTTCCCGCCCCGCGCTGCCTGCAGACGGTCGTCCGCGGCCGCGCGGTCTACGTCGCGGCCTGACCCCCTGACCCGGCGAGCCGGGCCAGGAGGTCAGCAGGGCCGGTCGGTCAGGGGCTGACCCGCGGCAGCGACGGGGCGACCGGGCCGACCGGGCCCAGCGGGCGCAGGCGGACGGCGGAGCCGGCCGAGGCCCGGGCGAGCTGCGCCTTCGTCATGAGCGGCAGCACCGGGTACGGGCGGGTGTCGCGGGTGTCGATCGGCAGCCAGCCGTCGAGGTAGATCCCCAGCCAGGCCATCGCCACCATGCTCGAGGCGTACTCCTCGCGGCCCGGGTAGTTGTCCTCGCCCGGCTGGAAGGTGCGCCCGTCGGAGTTGCGCGCCTGCAGGGCGAGCTGCCCGTCCAGGTGCATCGAGAGGTAGTCCCAGGCCTCCTCGCGCTCGGCCGGGTCCTGCGTCGTCAAGAGCCGGAACGCGTCCAGGCTGGCGAACTGCGCCCGCCGGATCGTCCCCCAGCGGGAGCCCTGGGGGAAGAAGACCTGGCCGTCCGGGCGGTAGATCGTGCTCGTCGTGACCGTGCCGTCGGCGTCGGCGCGGGTGTAGGCCTCCGTGGTGAAGGCGTCCCACACGAGGTCGGCGTTGACGTAGGCCGCCTCGGGGGCGTCGGCGTCGGCGAGCCTCGCGAAGGCCGCGTTCCACCAGTTCTGCTGGACCGTTGAGATGTAGTCCGGGCTGACCAGGCTCTGGTTGACGACCGTGCCGTTGGGCTCGGCGTTCCAGCCCGCGAGCCGCCGCGAGACCGGCACGCCGTTGACCCGCCGGCTGGACTGCGCGTCCCACTGGGTGGCGAACGAGGAGACCTGGTAGTCGACCGCCTTGCGCTGCCACAGCACGGCGTGCGGGTGGTCCGGCATCATCGCCGCGGCCAGGCCGAGCAGCGCCCCGTTCCAGGAGTTCTCCTCCGCCTTGGTGTCGCCGGGGGAGACCTCGGCGCCGCTGCGGTCCCTCCAGTAGGGGACCGCGACGGTGAGCTGCTGGTCGGCCTCGGCGACGAGCATGGTGGCGGTGTACTCGCGGACCTGGGGCGGCAGCTCGTCCCAGGTGAGCCAGGCCGCCAGGCCGGCGAGCATGGCCCAGTGCGCGGTCTGCCAGCCGTACCCCCAGCCACCCGGGGTGAACGCGGCGTGCTCGCAGGAGATGGAGCGGACGAGCCAGGAGACGTAGTCCTGCGCCCGCTCGGCGGGAGCGCCGACGAGCCCCTCGTCGTAGCCGTTGGTGGACAACCCGACGGCGAGCGTCAGCGCGCGCATCGCGGGGATCCGGACGGCGTACTCGATCTGGTTGGGCTGCCAGGGGGCGAAGAGGTCGGCGTAGGGCTGGCGGACCACGGTCTGGGACATGTAGCCGGCCCCGAGCAGGTAGCGCTCGGAGGTGAGCAGGGCCGCGCGCGCCTTGCCGGCCGCGTCGAGCTCGCCCACGTCCTGGCGCAGCCCGACCGCGGGGACGACCAGGGCCGCGTTGACGTCGTTGCGGCGCAGCACCCGCTTGGCCGCCGCCCACGGGCACGACGAGGCCGTCTCGCCGGCGGGGGTACGCCAGGGCAGCGGCACCATGCCGGCCAGTCGCGGCACGATCTGGGTGCGGGTCGGCTTGGCGCCGAGGAAGTCGTCGCGCAGCTGCCAGGTGCGGCCGCGCACCGTCCCCACGGTGTCGCGGCCGTCGCCGTTCCAGTCCCCGACGACCGGCTCGTCGCCTGCGGAGCCGAACCGCAGCACGACGCCCCCCCGCGGGATGCCCGGGATCGGCGGGGGCGGCGGCGGAACGGGCGTGGCGGACGGGGAGGCGCCCGGCGAGGGCGTGGGGGCAGGGGTGGGCTTCGGCGCCGGCTGCAGCAGGTCGGCCGGCCCGCGCAGGTAGAAGGTGTCCCCGCGGCGCACGCCGACGTCGTCGGCCCCGTCCCCGTCCCAGTCGCCGACCACGGGGACGTCCCCCGGCTGGCCGTAGCGGACGCGGTCGGTGCGGGCCACCGACCCGTCGAGCCGCAGCACCTGGCGGGTGAAGACGCCGTCGCGGAAGACGGCGACGTCGCTGCGGCCGTCGCCGTCCCAGTCGCCCACGACGGGGACGTCGCCGGTGCCTCCGAACAGGACCGTGCGCTGCGGTGCCGGGGCCTTGCCCACGGCGACCGCCCAGAGCGTCCAGGTCCCGTTGAGGTACGTCGCCGGGGTCCAGGCGCCGTCGCCCTCCCAGTCCCCCCAGAGGGCGGTGCCACCCTCGGGCGTCCCGACGCGCACGACGACGTCGTACCCGCTCTGGTCCCGGGTGGTCTTCGCCACCCGCTGGTCCCCGGCGGCGTAGCCCGGGACGCTGCGCTCGGGGGCGACCTCGGGCCCGTCGCCGACGGTGGCCGGCCGGGCGGGCGCCGCGCCGGCGGGGGCGGCGTCCGGCAGCGTGGTGAGCAGGCTGAGGCCGAGCGCCCCGGCGAGGGCCGGCACGAGGAGGCGCGCGTGGCGCGACGGTGCGGACGCGAAGAGCACTGCGGAGGTCCCTAAGGGTCGGGCGGCGGGGTCGGGGACGACGCGTTCGGCGCTACCGCGCCGTCCCGGAAGGGTACGCGGCGTGTCGGGTTCGACACGCCGCCACGACGGTGACGACAGCCTTGCCGGCACATGTCCGGCACGGGCCGTTGACCTGCGTGTTCCCCCATCTGCGCAGGTCAGGCGCGGGTTGACACCCGTTCCAGCATGAGTACCGTTCTGGCCAGTCCAGCGCGAGGACAACCGAGGGAAAGCCCCGCGCACGGCGCGTCGAAGCCCGGGTCAGGGGCGGCGGGACGATCCCCGCCCAGCTCTTGCGCCAGGCCCGGCGTCGGCGACGCGCCCCGTGGAGGCGCGTCACCTCGGGGGACGGGACACGCGTGTCCGGGCAGGCCCAGTAGACAACGGCTCGGGAGCTCGCATCCGGCGGGTCCGAGTCGGTCCGAAGGGCTTGCCCGACCGCGTGTCCCGTCCCGCAGCGCTGGCTGCGCCGGCCCGTCCACGGGCCCGGCGGTTCCCGTACCCTCGGCCTTCGAGCACGTGGCCGTTCCGAGCCGCGGCGGGGACGGACAGCGGAGGCGCGGGGTGGTCGAGGCGCAGGCTCCGGCGGCCGTGACCCCGGCCGGCGGCTGGCTCGCCCGCCTGCTGGCCCCCCTGCTGCCCCTGTCGCCGGCCCGAGCGGTGCCCGGCGCGTCCTCCCCGGCACGCGCCGCGCAGGCCGGCCAGGAGCCGGCCTCCCGCACCACCGCGCGGGTGGTCGCCGCCGCCTCGTCCGGGCTCCTCGTGCTGCTGGCCTTCGCGCCCTACTCCGTGTGGCTCGCGGCCCCGGTCGGGGTCGCCCTGCTGTCGCTGGCGACCCGGGGCGTCCGCCCGCGGCGCGGCGCCGCGCTCGGGCTGCTCGCGGGCACGACGTTCATGGTCCCGCTGCTGCAGTGGAGCGGGGTGTACGTGGGCCCGGTGCCGTGGCTCATCCTGGCCGCGAGCCAGGCCGCCTTCTTCGCCGGGCTCGGCGCCCTGCTGGCCCTGCTCGGCCAGCTCCGCCCGTCGTCGTGGGCCGTGGGCACGGGGGCGGCGTGGGTGCTGCAGGAGGCCCTGCGCGGCCGGCTGCCGTACGGCGGCTTCCCCTGGGGCCGGCTCGGCCTCGCCACCGGTGACGCCGCGTACACCCGCCTGGCGCCGCTGGGCGGGGTCCCGCTGGTCACGTTCGGCGTGGCCCTCGCCGGCGGCTGCCTGGCGGCCGCCCTGCTCGCCGCCGCCCGCCGCCGGGCGGTCGGGGCGGCCATCGCCGCTGCCCTCGCCGCAGCCGTCACCCTCGCCCCGCTGGCGGTCCCGTTCGCCACCCCGTCCGGCCGCTCGGCCGTGGTCGCGGTGGTCCAGGGGGACGTCCCCCGGGAGGGGCTGGACTTCAACGCCCAGCGCCAGGCCGTGCTGCGCAACCACGTGGCCCGTACGCACGAGCTGGCCAACCGCGTGCGCGTCGGTGACGTGCCGGCCCCGGAGATCGTGCTGTGGCCGGAGAACAGCTCCGACATCGACCCGTTCCGCGACCCGTCGGCGTACGCGCTGATCGAGGGCGCCGTGCGTGACGTCGGCGTGCCGGTGCTGGTGGGCGCGGTGCTGCGCGGCCCGGGGGACAGGTCGTCGAACAGCGGCATCCTCTGGGACCCCGAGACCGGGCCGGGGGAGTCGTACGTCAAGCGGCACCCGGTGCCGTTCGCCGAGTACATCCCGATGCGCAGCATCGCCCGCACGGTCTCCTCCGCGGTCGACCGCGTCACCCGCGACTTCGCGGCCGGGGACCGGGTCGGGGTGTTCGACAGCCCGGCGGCGAGCCCGACGCTGCGGCTCGGGGACGTCATCTGCTTCGAGGTCGGCTACGACGGGCTGGTCCGGGACACCGTCGCCGCCGGCGCCCAGGTGCTCGTCGTGCAGACCAACAACGCGACCTTCGGCCGGACGCCGCAGACCGAGCAGCAGCTGCAGATGTCGCGGCTGCGGGCGCAGGAGACCGGGCGCTGGGTGCTCGTCGCCGCGACGAGCGGGGTGAGCGCCGTCGTCGCGCCGGACGGGAGCGTGCGCCAGCGGACCGAGCTCTTCGAGCCCGACGTGCTCGTCCAGCGGATCGCCCTCGCCGAGCCGGAGAGCCGGACGCTGGCCTCCCGGGTGGGCCTGCTGCCCGAGCTGGCCCTCGCGCTGGGGGCGGTGCTCCTGGGCGCGGCCGGAACCAGCCGGGGCCGTCGGCTCGTCCAAGCTGTACGCCGGGGCGGCCCGTCCCGGCCGGGAAGCGCCGCGTGAGCTCGCGACGCCTGCACGAGGGAGTCCTGTGAGCGGGGCGTACGAGCCCACTGCGGCGCCGACGACGTCGACGACATCGGCGCCCGAGCCCATCGGGCGGGTACTGGTCGTCGTCCCGACCTACAACGAGGCCGTGAACGTGGCCCGCACGGTCGGCCGCGTCCGGGCCGCGGTGCCCGACGCCGACGTGCTCGTCGTCGACGACAACAGCCCCGACGGCACGGGCAAGATCGCCGACGGGATGGCCGCCGAGGACTCGTGCGTCCACGTGCTGCACCGCGCGGGCAAGGAGGGGCTCGGTGCGGCATACCTCGCCGGGTTCTCCTGGGCCCTGGAGCGTGACTACGGGTCGGTGGTGGAGCTCGACGCCGACGGCAGCCACCAGCCCGAGCAGCTGCCGCTGCTGCTCGAGCGGCTGGAGACCGCCGATCTCGTGCTGGGCTCGCGCTACGTGCGCGGCGGCAAGGTGGTCAACTGGCCACGCTCGCGGGAGGTGCTCTCGCGCGGCGGGAACATCTACACCCGCCTCGTGCTCGGGATGCCGCTGCAGGACGCCACGGGCGGCTACCGCGCCTTCCGCCGCCGCACGCTGGAGGCGCTCGACCTGCCCACCGTGGACTCGCAGGGCTACTGCTTCCAGGTCGACCTGGCGTGGCGGGCCGTGCGGCGGGGCTTCCGGGTGGCGGAGGTCCCCATCACCTTCGTCGAGCGGGAGCACGGCGAGTCGAAGATGAGCGGGCCGATCGTGCGGGAGGCGTTGCTCCGGGTGACGCTGTGGGGGGCGAAGGACCTGCCGTCCCGAGCGCGGAGGCTGCTGCAGCGGCCGGCCGGCCGCTGACGACGAAGGAGAGCCCGGTGCCCGTCCTCGTGCTGCTCGTCCTCGTCGGCCTGCCGGTCGCGGAGGTCTTCACCCTCGTGCAGGTGGCGCAGGAGGTCGGCGCCGCGCCGGCGCTCCTGCTCCTGCTCGCCACGTCCCTGCTCGGGCTCTGGCTGCTGCGCCGGGAGGGGACGCGGGCGTGGCGGGGGCTGCGCGGCTCGATGGCCGGCGGGCAGCTGCCCGGCGGCGAGCTGGCCGACGCCGCCCTGGTCCTGCTGGGCGCGGCGCTGCTCGCCGTGCCGGGGTTCCTCAGCGACGTCGTGGGCCTGGCCCTGCTCTTCCCGCCCACCAGGGCGCTCGCACGCGGGGCGCTCGTCCTGCTGCTGACCCGTCGGGTGGCGCGGCAGCTGGGGATCTCGCCGACCGCGCTGCGTGCGGCGGCCGCGGCCGGCGGGGGCTGGCCGGAGGGCATGCAGGTGCCGGGCGGCGCGCGGGGCGGCGGCGCGGGGCCGGCGGGCCGCGGTGGTGGCCAGGGGGCGGGCCGCGTCATCCCCGGAGTGGTCGTCGAGCCGGAGGACGGGCGCGACGGGCGCCACGGGCACTGACGGCCGGCACGAGCGGCGTGCTCCCGGGGGCGCCGTGACGGGCAGCCCTGAGGCCGAGCCCGGGCACGACGAAGCCCCGGAGGCCTCGCCTCCGGGGCTTCGGGTGCGTCAGCGGTCGGTCAGGCCGACTTGCGCGTGGACTCACCACGCCGGGCGCGCAGCAGCTCCAGCCGCTCGGCCAGCAGCTCCTCGAGCTCGGCGACCGTGCGCCGCTCCATGAGCATGTCCCAGTGGGTCCGCGGCGGCTTGGTCTTCTTCGCCTCGGGCTTGGAGGCGTCCACCCGGAGCGCCTCCTGGCCACAGACCCGGCACTCCCAGACCAGCGGCACCTCGGCCTCGGTCGAGAACGGGACGGCCGTCCGGTGTCCTGCCGCGCAGTCGTACTCCACGCGCTGTCGGGGGGCAGCGTCCACGCCCGTGTCCGACTCATAGCTCTGCGCGCCGAGACGCGAGCCGCGTAGCGCTCGCTCAGCCATCGGATGCCTCCTCGCTCAACATCGGGGACCGGGACTCTCCCCAGCACCAGGTCCAACGCATCACCGTCGGAGCCGATTCCCTGTTATGTAGAGTGCCCCACGGGACGGCTGTCGACGCGCTGGCGTGACGAACCGCACTGCTGCAACGCGCGCAGCCCCGGTGAGGTTTCAGACCGCCAGACACCCGCTGAGCACCTGACGAGCACCTGACGGGCACCGGGCAGGCCTACCCGAGCGCGGCCCGGCCGAGCATCCGGGCGCCGGCGGGGGAGAGCGCCCGGGCCAGCACGCGCCGCCGCAGCCGGGGCGGAAGGGCGACGAACGTGCGGGTCATGGCGGCCGCCACACCCTGCGGCGTCGCCTCGGCCGCCGCATAGCCCGCCCACGCCCGCTCCGGCAGGGTGAAGAACGCGCTGAAGAAGTCGTCCAGCCCGTCGGCGTCGAGCGCGAGCAGCACGTCGAGACCCAGCCGGAGCAGCGGCCAGGCCCGGCGGCGGGAGGTCGGCCACACGGCCTCGCCGACGACGGAGCGGTCCGCGCCGCCCGTGACGACCGCGCACGCCGCGACCGCGAGCCGGGGGGCGAGCAGGAGGGACGCCGCCACGCTGTAGCCGGTCGCCGGATGGACGAGCCCGGCGGCCGCTCCGAGCGGGACGGCTCCGCCGGACCGCTGCCGGGGAGGCGCCCCGAGCGGGATCGAGACCCGCTCCGCCGGCAGGCCCACCGGCTCCAGCCCGTGGCGCTCCAGGACCTGCTGCAGCACGCCCCGCAGCGCGGGCAGCGACACCGGCGGCCCTGCGGCGAGCGATGTCGCCTCGACCAGCGCGGTCCCGTCCCCCCGGTCCAGCGCGTAGAGGAACCACGGGAAGTCAGCAGCAGTCTGCTTCGGCGTAGCCCAGTCCATGAATAGCGCTTCGCCCTCGCCGACGAGGGGCGCCGCGCCCCGCACGACCTCACCCCACGCCCGCTGCGCCGGCAGCCCGGCGGCCCGTCCCGGGCCGGTCGCGTCGAGCGTGAGGGCCGCGAGCACGCGGCGTCCGGACGCGAGCCGGACGGCCCCGTCGCCCCGGGTGTCGACCACCCGGTCCGGCACGAAGGTCGCGCCATGTGCGGACGCGACGTCCTGCAGCGCCCCACGTGTGGCCGTGTTGTCGAGCACCGCGTAGCGGCGGGCGAGAGCGAGCTGCCCACGCCCGGTGCGCACCAGGGCTCGGTCGAAGGCCGAGCAGATGTCCTCCGCAGCCCCAAGCCCGAGCGCTGCGGCCGCCTGCTGCGCCTCGTCGTGCCAGAGGCAGTACGTCGGCCGCCAGGCGCCGAACGAGGGGGCGACGACAGTGACCCGCAGCCCGGCGCGGGCACAGGCGGCCGCTGCGGCCATCCCCGCGGGGCCGGCCCCCGCGACGAGGACGTCCGGGCGGTCCCACCCCTGCCGTGGGCCCGCGGACGCCGTGCTCACCGGGATCACCGGCGCGAACCTACCGGCCGTCGCCCGCCCGCTGCCGCCCAGGCGGCACATGCCACCGCTGCCGCAGCACACGCCGCCCACGCCGCCGCGGGGCCGGAGAGCGGGCCGTACGGCCCGCCCGCGGCGAGCAGCACCGCGGCGGCCACCCCGAGCGCGGTGCCCAACTGCGCCCCGGTGTTGACCACCCCCGTCGCGCTGCCCGTGAGGGCGTCGTCCACGTCGGTGCCGACGGCGTTCGCCGCGACGGAGGAGGCCCCGAGCCCGAGGCCCGAGACCGCCATTCCCACCACGAGCGGCGCCCACGCGCCACCGGTGACCGCGAGCACGGCGCAGCCCGTCCCGACGAGGAGCAGCCCGACCGCTGCCAGGGCCCGCATCGACAGCCGGCGGGCGAGCGGCCCGCAGGCGGCCGAGCCGGGGATGACGGCGAGGCTGAGCGCCATCAGGCTCAGCCCCGCCTCGACCGGGCTCGCCCCTTCCTCCTCCTGCAGCCACAGCGTGGCCAGGACCGCCGTCGAGCTGGTGGTCGCGGTGTTGACGAAGGAGATGCCGGTGCCGCTGCGCAGGTTGCGCGACGTGAACGCCGCCGGCGGGATCAGCGGGACCGCCGCCGCCCGCTGACGGGCGACGAAGCCTGCGGCCAGCGCCAGCCCCAGCGTGACCAGGGCCGCGCCGCGCAGCCGCCGCTCGGGCGTCTCCGCCAGCGCGGCGCCCGCGACGACGCTCATCACTGCGGCGGTCAGCAGCGCCGCGCCCGGCAGGTCCAGCCGGGTGCTGCGGTCCTCCGGGGGCAGCGAGCGCACCGTGACGAGCACACCGCCCGCGAGCAGGGCACTGATCGGCACGTTCACCCACAGCACCGCTCGCCACCCGAGGGCCTCGGTCAGCACGCCGCCCACGAGGAAGCCCCCGGCGCCGGCGGCGGCCCCCGCCGCGCTCCAGGCCGCGAGCGGGCCGGTCCGGGACCCCTGTGCGGCGGCGAGGAGCAGGCGCAGCGCCGCCGGGACCGAGACGGCGGCGGCCGCGCCCTGCAGGCCGCGGACGGCCACCACCTGGACGACGTCCTGGGCGAGGGCCCCGGCCAGGGACACCCCGCCGTACCCGGTGATGCCGGCCAGCAGCACCCGGCGGTGGCCGACCCTGTCACCGAGACGCGCGCCGAGCACCAGCAGGCCGCCGAACACCATCGCGTACGCCGTGGCGAGGGGCCCGGCGGCCGACGCCGGCGCGTCCAGGCCGCGCAGGACGGCAGGGATGGCCGTGGTCGCGCTCGTGACCCCGAGGACGTCCACGAACTGGACCAGGCAGAGCACGGCGACCGCCCTGTGGCGCACCTGGCCTCCTCGTCGTCGCCCGCACGGCGTGGCAGGCGTCCGGGTCCGGGAACCCTGCGTCCATGACGCTGTATGCCGACGACCCTTCCCACCGCCTGCGCCAGGCACTCGGGGACGGCCTCGTCCTGGCGTGGGCCCTGCTGTGGGCACGCCTCGCCGTCCTGACCCACGAGCAAGTGGTGCGGTTGGGCGCCCCGGGCCGCGGGCTGGAGCAGGCCGGGTCCGAGCTGACGCGCCGGCTCACCGCTGCAGGCGACTCGGCCGACGGCCTGCCCCTGGTCGGGGACCGGCTGCGCGACGCGCTCGCCGGGGCGAGCGGGGCCGGGACGTACCTCACCGACGCCGGCCGCGCCCAGCAGGATGCGGTGGACGGGCTGGCCCTCCTGCTCGCGCTGCTCGTCCTCCTGCTCCCGGTCGCGGTCGTGGTGTCGCGGTGGCTGCGGCGCCGCCTCCGGTGGCTGCGGGAGTCCGCCACCGCGCGCTCCCTGGCCGTCGGGGCCGACGGCCTGGAGGTGCTGGCCGTCCGGGCCCTCGCCCAGCGGCCGCTCGCGGACCTCGCCGCCCTGCCGGCAGGCACGGTGCGTGCCTGGCGGCACGGCGACCCCGCCGCCACCCGGGCCCTGGCCGCGCTGCAGCTGGGCTCGCTCGGGCTCGCGGTGGGGCAGGCACCCGCGCAGGAGCGGGGTCACCGCCCTTGACAGCCGACGGCTGCGCCGGTGACGCGGCCCCGCGCCGCCCGGGCCCGCAAATCTTCCCGACCAGGGCGTATCTGCAGGCGGGGGTCGTCCTTCCTAACCGTCGGCAAGGGCGGCGGGGCGGACCGGGACACCGGCCCCGGCACCGCGGGCCCGCCGTCCGACCGACGACCCCCACGTCCCGGCACCGCGGAGACCGACGAGCGACCCCAGCGGCTCGCGCTTCGCCACCGGGAGAACCTCCAGGGAGAAGAACAGTGAACGCACGTTCCCGCATGCTCCTCGCCGGCACCGCCGCGGCCATCGCCGTCGGCACGCTCGGGGCCGCCCCCGCCTCGGCCGCCGACGAGGCGAGCACGGTGCGGCCCGAGACCAAGGTCGCCGAGCGCACGAACCCGGCCGTGCAGGCCGTGGTGACGACGTACTCGGCGACGGTCGCCCAGCGCGAGTGGACGCTCGCCCCCGCGTTCAACGACCTGGTCACCCTCGCCGTGCAGAAGGCGCTGACGGGTGGCATCGGCGCGGACGAGTCCGCGATGTGGGACTACATCACCACGCGCTTCGCGCGGGACCCGGACAGCTATATCAAGACGACGGGCAAGAGCCGCTCGAAGAGCTACGAGCTGCAGGCCGTCGGCAGCGCCTTCGTCCTGACGCCGGACGGCGTGCTCGGCACCGCGGCCCACGTGGTCACCGCCGACGAGGCGACCAAGGAGCAGTTCGCGTCGATGGCGGCGGAGGAGTTCTCCACCGCGGACATGGCCTCCCTCGAGCTCGAGGAGCTCGACCTCTCCGACGAGGCCATCACCGCCATGCAGAAGGCGGTCGCCACCTACAACAGCACCCACGTCAAGGTCTCGATGAAGACCCCGAAGGTGGAGGTGCTGATGGGGGTCGCCGCCAGCGGCGGCACCCGGGAGGGCAAGCCGGTGCCGGCGACCGTGCTCGCCTCCTCGGCGCAGGACTCGGGCGAGGACACTGCGCTGCTGCGCATCCGGGGCTACGAGAACCTGCCGACCGTCGCCATGGGCGACAGCAACACCATGGCCGTCGGCAGCAAGGTGTACGTCAGCGGCTTCCCGGCGGACGCGACCTACATCCAGGGGATGAGCGAGGCCGCGACCCTGCAGCCCACGATCTCGGCCGGCACCATCACCGCGACCAAGAGCACCGATTCCGGAGTCCCGCTGCTGCAGACCGACGCCAAGGCCTCGCCCGGCAGCTCGGGCGGCGCCTGCCTCGACGAGAGCGGCGCGGTCATCGGCGTGCTCGTCTCCGGCGCGATCGACGACCGCGGGGTCTCCGTCGGCCAGCAGTTCTGCCAGCAGGGCCAGGTCCTGCAGGACCAGCTGCGGGCCAACAACGTCACGCCGTCCACGAGCATCACCACGACCAAGTACAACGCCGCGCTGGACGACTACTTCAACCACTACTACAAGCGGGCGCTCCCGGCCTTCCGCGAGGTCAAGGACCTCTTCCCCTCGCACGCCTACGCGGACCGCTACATCAGTGACAGCCAGACGGCCATCACCGCCGGCAAGGACGAGACGCCGTCCTCGAGCTCGCTGCCCCTGATCCTCGGTGGCGCCGGTGCCGCCCTCCTCGTGCTGCTGGGCGCCGTGCTCGCCGTCGTCCTGCGCCGCCGCCGCAAGCGCACCGCGCCCGCCGCCCAGGTCTTCCCGGCCGGAGCACCCGGCAACACCTACGCGGGCGCCCCGAGCACGGCGTACGCCGGTGGCTACCCGAACGCGCCGCAGGACGCCCACTTCCCGCAGCAGCAGCCGGCCCCCCAGGACGGCCACTTCCCGCAGCAGCAGCCGGCCCCGTACGCCCCGGCCTACCAGCCCGCCCCGGCCTACCAGGCGGCGCCGGGCCCCGAGGCGCAGCCCGCGCCCGTGGCGCCGGACCACCTGACGGCCCCGGTCCCGGCGCAGCCGATGCACCAGGCGTACCCCCAGGCCCCGCACGCACCGCAGGTCCCGGCCCAGCCTGGGCAGGAGCGGCCGGCGCAGCCCGAGCAGCCGGTGAACGCGCCCTTCGGGTTCGGCCCCCGCGGGCAGGGCGGGGTGCGGGACCTCTGAGCCCGGGCCCTGAGGACAGCGCTCCACGACAGGCGCTGACCACAGGCGCTGACCACAGCGCGTAGCACCCGGAGGGCCGGGTGCCGGCGAGAGCCGGCACCCGGCCCTCGACGCATCCGCGGAGCCTTTCATTGTCTCCCGGCCCTCACCCGGTCAAACCCGCGTCTTCGCGTAAGAGATCCGTAACAGAAATGGGTGGAAGCGCTGCACGCTCATTGGCCCTAGAGTGCGCCTCGATCACATTGTCCGGAGGAGCCGCCCAGCAGAACGGGCGGCCAGGCGGGAGGTCGCAGATGACCACAGGGCCGGCGGACGACGCCGCCGACATCGGCTCGCACGACGTGGAGGAGCCCGGTGGGCTCAGCCGACGTCAGCTCCTGCAGGGAGCCGGAGCCGCAGCGGGCGCCATCGCGGTGGGGGCGGCCATGACCGGGGGAGAGGCGGCAGCAGCGGCCCCGACGGCCGCAGCCCCGACGGCCGCGGCTCCCGCGGCGGGCCCGCCGGTCGCGAGCGGGCGGTTCCTGACCACGAACCAGGGCGTCCGGATCTCGGACAACCAGAACACGCTGCGCGCGGGGACCCGTGGCCCCTCCTTGCTCGAGGACTTCGCCTTCCGCGAGAAGATCATGCACTTCGACCACGAGCGCATCCCCGAGCGCGCGGTGCACGCCCGCGGCTCCGGGGCCCACGGCGTCTTCCGCGTCTACCGCTCGCTGTCGCAGTACACGACGGCCGCATTCCTGACCGACCCGTCGGCGGCCACGCCGGTCTTCGTGCGCTTCTCCACGGTCAACGGCTCGCGCGGGTCGGCCGACACCGCCCGCGACGCCCGCGGGTTCGCGACGAAGTTCTACACCAGCGAGGGCGTGTTCGACCTCGTCGGCAACAACATCCCGGTCTTCTTCATCCAGGACGCCATCAAGTTCCCGGACCTCGTCCACTCGTTCAAGCCCGAGCCGCACAACGAGATCCCGCAGGCGTCGACCGCGCACGACAATTTCTGGGACTTCATCTCCCTCACCCCCGAGTCCATGCACATGGTCATGTGGACCATGTCCGACCGCGCGATCCCGCGCAGCTACCGCACCATGGAGGGGTTCGGCGTCCACACCTTCCGGCTGGTCAACGCGCGCGGTGAGTCGACGCTGGTCAAGTGGCACTGGAAGCCGCTCCTCGGCATCAGCTCGCTGGTGTGGCCGGAGGCGCACAAGCTCATGGGCATCGACGCGGACTACCACCGCCGCGACCTGTGGGACGCCATCGCGACGCGCAACTATCCCGAGTACGAGCTCGCGCTGCAGCTGCTGCCCGAGGCCGAGGCGGACAGGGCGCCGTTCGACGTGCTCGACTCGACCAAGATCTGGCCCGAGGAGCTCATCCCGGCCCAGCGGGTCGGGCGGCTCACGCTCAACCGCAACCCGGACAACTTCTTCGAGGAGACCGAGCAGTCGGCGTTCCACATCGGGCACCTCGTGCCCGGAATCGACGCCACCGAGGACCCGCTGTTTCAGGGGCGCCTCTTCTCCTACCTCGACACCCAGCTCAACCGCTTCGGCACGCCGAACTTCTCCCAGCTGCCGATCAACCAGCCCCGGTCCGCCGTGAACACGTTCAACCAGGACGGGTTCATGCGCTACGACAACCGTCCGGGCAAGGTGAACTACGAGCCCAACTCGCTCGGGGACCGGCCCCGCGAGGCCAACGCCGCCCAGGGCGGCTTCGTGTCGTACGCGGCGCCCGTGTCGGGCCGCAAGGTGCGCTCGCGGGCCGAGTCGTTCGGGGACCACTACAGCCAGGCCACGCTGTTCTTCCAGAGCCAGACCGAGCGCGAGAAGAAGCACATCGTGATGGCGCTGCAGTTCGAGCTGAGCAAGGTCCAGTCGACGGCGGTGCGTCAGCGCATGCTCGGGCACCTGGCGAACATCGACGCGCGGCTCGTGCGCGAGGTCGCCACGGCCCTCGGCATGCCGGTGCCGAGCGGTCGGCCGAACACCGCTGTGGGGACGTCGCCGGCGCTGAGCGAGGAGAGCCTGCCCCGACCCTCGGCGAAGGGCCGGCTGGTGGCCATCCTGGCAGCCGACGGCGTCGACGGGGCCGACGTGACGGCCATCAAGGCGGCCATCACCAAGGCGAAGGCCGCTTCGCACGTCATCGCACCGCACCTGGGCGCCATCACGGCGGCCGGCGGCAGCGAGATCGCCGTGAACGCGACCTTCTTCAACAGCGAGTCCGTGCAGTACGACGCGGTGTACGTCCCGAGCGGCGGCACGAGCGTCGCGGCCCTGCGTGGCAACGCCGAGGCGCTCCACTTCGTCCGCGAGGCGTTCAAGCACTACAAGCCGATCGGCGCCGACGGCGACGGGGAGGGCCTGCTGAGCGCCGCCCTCGGCAGCCGTACGGGCGAGGCCGGCGTCGTCGTCGGCCGCACGGCCTCCTCGACCGCGTCCGCCTTCGTCGAGGCGCTGACGGCCCACCGGCACTGGGCGCGTTCCGGGGCGGGCGACGTGCCTGCCTGAGCCCGGGCGGACACCCCCGGGGGGCCCGGCGCAGCAGGCGTCCGGGCCCCCGCCGGTCGTCCTGGGCAGCGCGGCCTCGTCCTGGCCGACGGCGTCAAGCCGGGTGCCGAGCTCCCCGGCCAGGACCATCGAGACCAACAGCAGAGCCTTGCTTTGGCGAATCGAGCCTCGTCCGTCGACGCACGCTCCACGCCAGGCCGGGACGGGCCGGGACGGGCCGGGACGGGCCGGGACGGCATGGCGAAGCGGAGGCACCAGGTGAACGGCGTGATGTCCGCGGCAGCCTTCGCCCTCGAGGCCGCGGCACTGGCCTGCGCCGCCCGCTGGGGCTGGTGGGCCGGCTCCGGCGGGGCCACGGGAGCGCTGGCTGCGCTCGGGTCGGCGGCCCTCTGGGCGACCACATGGGGAGTCTTCGTCTCCCCCCGCGCCCGCGTCCGCCTCTCGCCGGCGGCGACGACCTTCGGCAGGGCGTTGCTGGTGGCTGTCGCCGCCGTCGGCGGGCTGATCGCGGGATGGGGGACGTTCGGCGCCGCGCTGGTCATCGCGTGGCTGGTCGTGGCGGTCGCCGAGGCCGCACGCTGACCCTGCCGTCCATGGCACGATCAGCGGGGTGAGCAGCAACTCGGCCGAGCAGGCGCGGCTGCGGGACCTGGCGCGGCTCCGGCGGGTCCGGGACCGCATCGACCGTGAGTACGCCCAGCCCCTCGACGTCGAGGCGCTGGCGCGCGGGGCCAACATGTCCAGCGGCCACCTCAGCCGGGAGTTCCGCGCGGCGTACGGGGAGTCGCCGTACGCCTATCTGATGACGCGCCGCATCGAGCGCGCGATGGCGCTGCTGCGGCGCGACGACCTGAGCGTCACCGAGGTCTGCTTCGCCGTCGGCTGCTCGTCGCTGGGGACCTTCAGCACGCGCTTCACCGAGCTGGTCGGGGTGCCTCCCAGCGTCTACCGGCGCAAGGCGCGCGAGCGCACCGGCGAGATGCCCTCGTGCCTCACCCGGCAGGTCATGAGACCGATCAGGAATCGAGAAGCCCCGGCCGCGATGCCGCAGCTAGCGTGCCCGACATGAACATCACCATTCACTACACGTTCCTCCCGCACACCGACCCGGACGCCTCGCTCGCGTTCTACCGCGACACCCTCGGGTTCGAGGTGCGCAACGACGTCGGCTACGAGGACATGCGCTGGATCACGGTCGGGCCGAAGGGGCAGCCCGACACCTCCATCGTCCTGACACCGCCGGCCGCGGACCCCGGGATCACGGAGGAGGAGCGCCGCGTGATCGCCGAGCTCATGGCCAAGGGCAGCTACGGGGCGCTCACGTTGGCCACCGACGACCTCGACGGGCTCTTCGACCGGCTGCAGGGCAGCGGTGCCGAGGTCGTGCAGGAGCCGACCGAGCAGCCGTACGGCGTCCGGGATTGCGCCTTCCGGGACCCGGCGGGCAACCTGCTGCGCATCAACGAGACGCGCTGACCTCGCGGCGCCCCTCCCCGAGCAGAACAGGACCAGCATGGCCACGACGGCGGCAACGACGACGCCGGAACCCCACGTCGCAGACACCCATGGGCTCATCCGCGTGCACGGCGCGCGGGTGAACAACCTCAAGGACGTCAGCGTCGAGATCCCGAAGCGCCGGCTCACCGTCTTCACCGGTGTCTCCGGGTCCGGCAAGAGCTCGCTCGTCTTCGGCACCATCGCGGCGGAGTCCCAACGGCTCATCAACGAGACCTACAGCGCGTTCGTGCAGGGCTTCATGCCGACGCTGGCGCGCCCCGAGGTCGACGTCCTCGAGGGGCTGACCACGGCCATCATCGTCGACCAGGAGCGGATGGGGGCCAGCCCGCGCTCCACCGTCGGCACCGCGACGGACGCCAACGCGATGCTGCGCATCCTGTTCAGCCGGCTTGGCCAGCCGCACATCGGCCCGCCGAACGCCTTCTCCTTCAACGTGCCGTCCGTGCGGGCCAGCGGCGCCATCACCGTGGAGCGCGGGGCGGGGAAGACCAAGACCGAGAAGGCGACGTTCAACCGGCTCGGCGGCATGTGCCCGCGGTGCGAGGGCATGGGCGCGGTCACCGACTTCGACCTGACCGCGATCTACGACGAGGCCAAGAGCCTCAACGAGGGCGCCATCACGATTCCCGGCTACAGCATGGAGGGCTGGTACGGCCGGATCTTCCGCGGCTCCGGGTTCTTCGACCCGGACAAGCCGATCGGGAAGTTCACCAAGGGCGAGCTGCACGACCTGCTGCACAAGGAGCCGACCAAGATCAAGGTCGACGGGATCAACATCACCTACTCGGGGTTGATCCCGTCGATCCAGAAGTCCTTGCTGTCCAAGGACGTCGAGGCGATGCAGCCGCACATCCGGGCGTTCGTCGAGCGGGCGGTGACGTTCACGACGTGCCCGGAGTGCGACGGCACCCGGCTGGCGGCCGAGGCCCGGTCGTCGAAGATCCGCGGGATCAACATCGCCGACGCCTGCGCGATGCAGATCAACGACCTCGCCGAGTGGGTGCGCGCGCTCGACGAGCCGTCCGTCGCGCCGCTGCTGGCCGCGTTGCAGCACACGCTCGACTCGTTCGCGCAGATCGGCCTCGGCTACCTCAGCCTCGACCGGCCGTCCGGCACGCTGTCCGGCGGCGAGGCGCAGCGCACGAAGATGATCCGCCACCTGGGCTCCTCGCTCACCGACGTGACGTACGTCTTCGACGAGCCCACCGTCGGGCTGCACCCGCACGACATCGCGCGCATGAACGACCTGCTCCTGCAGTTGCGGGACAAGGGCAACACCGTCCTGGTCGTCGAGCACAAGCCCGAGGCGATCGCCATCGCCGACCACGTGGTCGACCTCGGGCCGCGCGCCGGGTCGGCCGGCGGCGAGGTGGTCTTCGAGGGCACGGTCGAGGGGCTGCGCGCGAGCGACACGCTCACCGGCCGCCACCTCGACGACCGGGCCCGGCTCAAGCCGTCGGTGCGGACGCCCACCGGCGCGCTCGAGGTCCGCGGGGCCGACGCGCACAACCTGCGCGACGTCGACGTCGACATCCCGCTCGGGGTGCTGGTGGTCGTGACCGGCGTCGCGGGCTCGGGGAAGAGCTCGCTCATCCACGGCTCGGTCTCCGGGCGGGAGGGCGTCGTGGCGGTCGACCAGTCGGCGATCAAGGGGTCGCGGCGCAGCAACCCGGCCACCTACACGGGCCTGCTCGAGCCGATCCGCAAGGCGTTCGCGAAGGAGAACGGCGTCAAGCCCGCGCTGTTCAGCGCCAACTCCGAGGGCGCCTGCCCCACCTGCAACGGCGCGGGCGTGATCTACACCGACCTCGGGATGATGGCCGGTGTCGCCACGACCTGCGAGGACTGCGAGGGCAAGCGCTTCCAGGCAGCGGTCCTGGACTACCGGCTCGGCGGCCGCGACATCAGCGAGGTGCTGGCGATGTCCGTCACCGAGGCCGAGGAGTTCTTCGGCGACGGACCCGCCAGGACGCCGGCGGCGCACAGGATCCTCGCCGCGCTGGTGGACGTCGGGCTGGGCTACCTCACGATCGGGCAGCCGCTGACCACCCTGTCCGGGGGCGAGCGCCAACGGCTCAAGCTGGCGACGCACATGGGGGAGAAGGGCGGTGTGTACGTGCTGGACGAGCCGACCACCGGCCTGCACCTCGCGGACGTCCAGCAGTTGCTCGGGCTGCTCGACCGACTCGTCGACAGCGGCAAGTCGGTCATCGTCATCGAGCACCACCAGGCGGTCATGGCCCACGCCGACTGGATCCTCGACCTCGGCCCGGGCGCCGGGCACGACGGCGGCCGCGTCGTGTTCGAGGGCACGCCGGCCGACCTGGTGGCGGCCCGGTCGACGCTGACCGGGCAGCACCTCGCCGCGTACGTCGAGGCGTGAGGCGGCTGCGGTCCTCCTGGAGGTCAGGAGGACCGCAGCCACTCCAGCAGGTCGGCGTTGATGGTCTCGGCCTGCGTGGTCGGCATGCCGTGCGGGAACCCGGCGTACGTCTTCAACGTGCCGTTCGGCAGCAGGGCCGCGGACAGCGGCGCCGAGTCGGCGTACGGCACGATCTGGTCGTCGTCGCCGTGCATGACCAGGACGGGCACCGTGATCTTCTTCAGGTCCTCGGTGAAGTCGGTCTGGGAGAACGCGACGATGCCGTCGTAGTGCGCCTTGGCCCCGCCCATCATCCCCTGACGCCACCAGTTCTGGATGACGGCCTCAGAAGCCTCCACCCCGGGGCGGTTGAAGCCGTAGAACGGCCCGGCGGCGAGCGTCCGGTAGAACTCGGACCGATTGGCCGCCACCTGGGCCTGCAGGTCGTCGAAGAAGGACTTGGGGAGCCCACCGGGGTTGCTCTCGGTCTGCACCATGATCGGCGGGACCGCGCTGATGAGCACGGCCCGCGCGACGCGCTCCTCACCGTGCTGGGCGATGTAGTGCGCGACCTCCCCGCCGCCGGTGGAGTGACCCACGTGGATGGCGTCGCGCAGGTCCAGGTGCTCGGTCAGGGCAGCGAGGTCGGCCGCGTAGTGGTCCATGTCGTGCCCGTCGGCCGTCTGGCTGGAGCGGCCGTGCCCGCGCCGGTCGTGCGCGATGACGCGGTAGCCGTGGCCCAGGAAGAACAGCATCTGCGCGTCCCAGTCGTCGGCCGACAGCGGCCAGCCGTGGCTGAAGACGATGGGCTGACCCGAGCCCCAGTCCTTGTAGAAGATCTCCGTGCCGTCTGCGGTGGTGATCGTGCCCATGACCCCTCCTGAGGTCTCTCGGTGCGATGACGCCGGACGTGGACCGCTAGTGATCCACCGGCCACGCTAGGGGCGCAGGGGCCGGGGTGTCGAGATGCCCGGCGCCGGTTGTGCGAGGGCCGTGGCGGGTGCGCTGCGTGACACCGGGCGGGGGCGGTCAGGGGAGCAGGACGCCGCGCACGACACCGTCCTGGTCCCCGGCCACGAGCACGTCGCCCATCAGCGCGGGGCTGCTGAAGCAGTAGGCGGTCCCGAGCTGGCGCTGGGCATCGACCTGCCCGTCGGCCAGGCCGAGGCGGGCCAGCTGGCCGTTGACACCGAGCACCCAGGCCGCCCCGCCGCGCCGCACCGCCCCGGAGTTGAAGGTGGGGAAGGGCAGCGTGGCGCGCCACACGGCCGCGCCGCCCGCCGCGTCCACGAGAGTGGTGGCCCCGCGCTCCTGGATCAGCAGTACGCGCTGGCGCGCGCCCTCGACGACGAGGGCCGGCGGGTACATCGAGCTGCCGGTGGACCGCCAACGCTCTTCGCCGGTTGCACGGTCCAGGGCGTAGGACGCCGCGACGGTCGAGCAGAGGACCAGCCCGTGGTCCAGCAGCTCGACCCGGTCGTCCCAGGGGCCGTACAGCTGGAGGGCGTTCGCCGTCCCGGTACGCGTGGTGTAGGTCCAGAGGCGAAGCCCGGTTCGTGCGTCGAACGCGTGCATCGCGCCGTCGCCGCTGCCGGCGTAGACCCGGGCGCCGTCGCAGGCAGCGCGGCCCGTGAAGTTGCCGCCGAGGCCCGCCTCCCACAGCGGGCTGCCGTCCGCAGCGGCGACGGCGTACAGCGTGCTGGCGGCCGCGAAGAAGACGGCTTCCCGCCCGTCGACCACCGCGCTCGTGGGGGTGGCGAAGACGGGGTCGGCCCGGTCGACGCGCCAGCGTGTGACGCCGGTGGCGGCGTCCAGGGCCACCAGGCCCCAGTCGGTGGCGGGCACGAACAGCGTGCGGCCGGCCAGGTCGACCCCGGGCTGCCGGTAGACCGGCCCGAGCAGCCGGCGCCACGGGCGGTGCCGGCGCTTCGCGTCCACGTCGAGGGCGACGACCTCGCCCGACGTCGTGGCGACGACCGCGTAGCCCGCCGCTTGTGCGACCCCCGCCTGCACGGGGTCCTTCAGCTCGAGGTCCCACACCAGGCGGGCACCCTGGCCGTTGTCAGGGACCGTGAGGACCCGGACGTCCTCGTGCCACGCGCCGTCGGCGTACAGCGAGCGCACCTGGACCTTGTGCGGGCCCGGCGTCAGGGCGCTCACGTCCGCCTCCGCCGCCCACAGCCCTGCCCCCGCCGCAGCCAGCGGCCGCCAGGAGCCCGTCCCCGTCTGCCCGAAGAGCGCTTCGGGGTACGGCTGGAACTCCGCCCTGACGAGCGGCGCGCCGCCGGCGCGCACCTCGAGCCTTGCGCGGCCGGCGCCGGTGTGGCCCACCTGCACGCCGGCGGGGGAGTGCGCGCCGGGACGCGAGCCGGTCAAGGGGACGTCCGCGTACCTGACCCGGGTGACGGTGCCGCCCGCGGAGCCCGTCACGGCCGTGAAGCGCAGCACCCACCCGGTGGCCGGGAGGTCCACCACTTCACCGAGGTAGTACGTGGGGCTGTTGCGCACCGCCTGGAAGGTGAGCTCGGTGACCCCGTTGAAGCGGCTCACCCGCTCGGCGTGGACGTGCCCGGCGAGCAGCGCCCGGACGTCGTAGCCCTCGATCGTCTCGAGCAGGCGGTGCTGGTTGTCGGCGTAGTAGTTGATGCCCCCCACGGGGTGGTGCAGGTAGAGGACAACCGGTGTGCCCGCGCGCTCGGCCCGCTCGAGCTCCCGCTCCAGGCCGCGCAGGACGTCCGGGGTGAAGTGCGCCGGCTCCTGCGTGACCATCGTCGGGTCGAGGCCGAGGAAGCGCAGGCCGCCGGCGACGAACGGCTCGGCGACCCCGAGGTAGTCCTCCACCAGACGCTTCGCCGACGCGTCCCAGCGCGTCTCGTGGTTGCCGGGGACGTGGTGCACCTTGCCCTGCAGGGCGGGAGGGATCGTTGCGAGGTACGCCTCGTACTCCGCCGCCTGGCCGGTGTCCGTCACGTCGCCGCAGTGCAGCGCGAACTCCACGCCCTCGGCCGCGACCGCCGCGTAGACCGCCGCCATCGTCGTCTGCCGGGCGGGCACGTCGACGTTGATGTGCGTGTCGGTGACGAGAGCGAAGCGGAGCGGGCGCAGGGGACGGGGAGCCGCGGCCGCCGGCTGCGCTGCGAGCGGTCCCGCCCCGAGGGCGACCGTGCCGGCGGCGGCCAGGCCGAGGAACCCTCGACGGCTCAGCCCGGACGTGGCGGGGACGGGAAGGCGGGGATCGGTCGACATGCAGGCTCCAGGTGTCGTACGCGGCACCCACGCAGGCTGACGCCGCGGCCGTGGGCGCCTCCGAACCTGTCGCCTCCGCCTTGCGAGGACGTGGAGCCCCACCGACTCGCGCGTGAACGGCGGCCTACCGTGCGGTACCCAGCCGGGCAGCGGGGCTGCGGGGGCGCGTCAGGACGCGACGCGTTGGCGCGTCCCGCGCCTGGAGCCCTGTGGCTTCGCGGCCTCCACGGGCCGGTTGATCTCGGCCCACACGAGGTCGAGCGAGAGGCCCAGGACCTCGGCGATCGCCGCGATGGTCGGGAAGGCCGGCGTGGCCACGCGCCCCGACTCGATCTTGCGCAGGGTCTCCGGGGAGACGCCGGCTTCGAGCGCGGTGTCGAGCATGGAGCGCTCACCCCTGGCCCGGCGCAGCAGGGCGCCGAGGCGCTGCCCGCGTGCGACCTCGGCGGGCGACAACGGCAACCTCACCATGACCCAACACTAATACCGGGATAGCATGCCCGGGATAGTTATTGGGCGGACGAGGAAGGCCTGCCGTGATCGAGATCCTGAGCCCCACCGAGCTGTCGCGAGCGAGGGACACGGGCGCCCTCGTCGCGCACATCCTGCAGACGCTCAAGAGCCGGAGCGCGGTCGGCACGAACCTGCTGGACATCGACCGGTGGGCGCGGGACATGATCGTGGAGGCCGGCGCCGACTCCTGCTACGTCGACTACGCGCCGTCCTTCGGGCGCGGGCCGTTCGGGCACTACATCTGCACGTCGGTCAACGACGCCGTGCTGCACGGCCTGCCGCACGACTACGCGCTCGCCGACGGCGACCTGCTCTCCCTCGACCTCGCCGTCTCCCTCGGCGGCGTGGTGACGGACTCCGCCATCAGCTTCGTGGTGGGGGAGCCCGCCGCCCCGGGGGACCTTGCGATGATCGACGCGACCGAGCGGGCGCTGCGGGCGGGGATCGCCGCGGCCGGGCCGGGAGCGCGTCTCGGCGACGTCTCCCACGCGATCGGCTCGGTCCTGGATGCCGCGGGCTACCCGGTCAACACCGAGTTCGGCGGCCACGGCGTCGGCTCGACGATGCACCAGGACCCGCACGTGCCCAACGCCGGCCGGCCGAGCCGGGGCTACAAGCTGCGGCCGGGGCTGCTGCTCGCGCTCGAGCCGTGGGTGATGGCGGACACGGACGTCCTGGTCACCGACGCCGACGGCTGGACCCTGCGCAGCGCGACCGGCTGCCGTACCGCGCACAGCGAGCACACCATCGCCATCACCGACGACGGTGCCGAGATCATGACGCTGGTGCGGTGAGCTCCCGGATCAGGCCCTCGACACGGGCGCGGATCTCGTCGCGGATCGGACGGACGGCCTCGACCCCCTTGCCCGCGGGGTCGTCGAGATCCCAGTCGAGGTAGCGCTTGCCCGGGAACACCGGGCAGGCGTCCCCGCAGCCCATCGTGATGACGACGTCGGAAGCCCGGACGGCGTCGGTGGTGAGGATCTTCGGCTTCTGACCGGCGATGTCGATGCCGACCTCGGCCATGGCCTCGACGGCAGCGGGGTTGACCTGGTCCTTGGGGGCGGAGCCGGCGGAGCGGACCTCGATGGCGTCGCCGGCCAGAGCCGCGAGCCATCCGGCGGCCATCTGGGAGCGGCCGGCGTTGTGCACGCACACGAAGAGGACGCTGGGCTTGTCGGACACGGACGGGCCTTTCTCGGCGGCGGAGTGTCGGGGAGCGGGGCGCGACGCCGTGGCGGTCAGCGCGTGGCGGATGGGGCAGGCGGGAAGAAGCGACGCGCCCAGAGCGAGACGTACACCAGGGCGACGAGCACGGGGACCTCGATCAGCGGCCCCACGACCCCCGCGAGCGCCTGGCCCGACGTGGCCCCGAAGACGCCGATGGCGACTGCGATCGCCAGCTCGAAGTTGTTGCCGGCGGCGGTGAACGCGAGGGTGGCGGAGCGGGCGTAGCCGAGGCCGATCCCGCGGCCGAGTGCCATGGAGCCGGCCCACATCACGGCGAAGTAGACCAGCAGCGGGACCGCGATGAGGGCGACGTCGCCGGGCTCGCTGGTGATGGCGTCCCCCTGCAGGGCGAAGAGCACCACGATGGTGAACAGCAGCCCGTAGAGGGCGAACGGCCCGATGCGGGGCAGCACTCGGGACTCGTAGCCGGCCCGGCCGAGCCGCCGCTCGCCCACGAGCCGGGTCAGGAAGCCGGCGACCAGTGGGATGCCGAGAAAGACCAGGACGGACTCGGCGATGTCCCACACCGACACCTCCAGCGCGGTCTGCTCCAGCGCGAGCCACCCGGGCAGGACCTCCAGATAGAACCAGCCGAGCGCGGCGAAGGCCACGATCTGGAAGACCGAGTTGACCGCGACCAGGACGGCCGCAGCCTCGCGGTCACCGCACGACAGCTCGTTCCAGATCAGGACCATGGCGATGCAGCGCGCCAGCCCGACGATGATGAGGCCGGTGCGATAGGCCGGGTGGTCGTGCAGGAAGACCCACGCCAGAGCGAACATGACGGCCGGGCCGACCAGCCAGTTGAGCACCAGCGAGGAGACGAGGAGCCGGCGGTCGCCGGTCACGCTGTGCAGCTCGCCGTAGCGCACCTTGGCCAGCACCGGGTACATCATGAGCAGCAGCCCGAGCGCGATCGGAAGGCTCACGGAGCCGAGCCGAACGGCGTCGAGCGCCTCGTCGAGCCCGTCGACGAGACGGCCGAGCAACAGGCCGGCCCCCATCGCGGCGATGATCCAGACCGGCAGGAACCGGTCCAGCGTCGACAGCCGGGCCAGTACCGGCGCACCGTCCGTCCCTACGGGCGCTTCACGCACCAGGTCGCTCACGGGCGTCGCCCGATCTGACCTGCCGGCACGTTTGGCCCGGGGCTCGGCAGCGCCGGGAGGGAGCCGCCGCTCAGCACGCGCCGGGGTTCTGGGTCGAGCAGGCAGGGGCGGTCGCGAGGACGGTGAGCGTGGGAGCGGTCGTCGTCGAGCCGTCCCGAGCAGCCGCAGGCCCGGCCGGCTTCCTGGCACGGATGATCGCGCCGTGCAGGCCGGGGGCGGCTTCGCTGGTGAACTCGACGTCGGCGTCCACGAATCCCGCCGCTGCCAGGCCTTCGAGGTACTCGCTGCGCGACAGGGCGCCCGCGATGCAGCCCACATAGCTGCCGCGCTCGGCACGCTCGGCAGGGGTGACGGAGTCCTCGGCCACGACGTCGGAGACCCCGATGCGGCCGCCCGGCACCAGGACCCGGAACATCTCCGCGAGCACCGCCGGTTTGTCGGTCGACAGGTTGATGACGCAGTTGGAGATCACGACGTCGACCGAGGAGGCCGGCAGCGGGATGGCCTCGATCTGGCCCTTGAGGAACTCCACGTTCGTGGCGCCGGCCTTCGCCGCGTTGGACATCGCCAGCGCGAGCATCTCCTCGGTCATGTCCAGCCCGAACGCCTTGCCCGTGGGCCCGACCCGCTTGGCCGACAGGAGCACGTCGATCCCTCCGCCGGAGCCGAGGTCGAGCACCCGCTCACCCGGCTGCAGCGCCGCGACGGCGAACGGGTTGCCGCAGCCCAGCGACGCGGCGACCGCCTCGGCCGGCAGCTCGTCCAGCTCACCGTCGCCGTAGACCTGCGCGCCGGACCAGTCGTCGGCGTCGAACGCTGCGGCGGACGGCGCGCAGCAGCCGACGTCGCCCTCGCTGACCGCGCGGGCCGCCTCGGCGTAGCGCTCGCGAACCTGATCCCGCAGCCCCTGATCGCTCATGCTTCCTCCTCGAGGGCATCGATACCTGTCGATCCGTCGAGCCCAGCCTGCACCACATATCGACAGCCGTCAATGTGTGCGGCATCCTGGGGGAGTGACGACGACCCTGCCCGTGGCGAGTGGCACTGCCTGCTGCTCCGCAGTGACGGGCGACCTCCTGTCACCCACCGAGGCCGAGCGGCTGGCGGTGCTGCTCAAGGCGGTCGCCGAGCCGACACGGCTGCGCCTGCTGTCACTGGTGGCCGCCCACGAGGGCCAGGAGGCATGCGTGTGCGACCTGACCGAGCCGGTCGGCCTGTCGCAGCCGACCGTGTCCCATCACCTCAAGGTCCTCGTCGACGCCGGCCTGCTCGAGCGCGAGAAGCGCGGGGTGTGGGCGTACTACCGACTGGTGCCCGCACGGCTGGACGAGCTCAGCGCGGCACTGCTGCCGTTCTCGCGCCGCCGCTGACCGATGACTCTCGCGCACCACGCAGGTCTGCACATCCCGGGGACCGGTGCACAGGAAGGCTGACGAGGTGCGGAGGCTGACCTTCGGGATGAGCGTGAGCCTGAACGGCTACGTCGCCGCACCCGGTGGCGACCTCAGCTGAAGCGTGCCGAGCGACGAGCCCTTCCAGTGGTGGTCCGACCGGGTCGCGGGAACGGGCCTGGCTCTCTACGGGCGCCGGCTCTGGCAGGCCATGAGCTCCCACCGGCCGACCGCCGACCACGAGGTCGAGCGCTGAGCGCGCCTATCCGTGTTGCTTCGCCGCCGATAACGTACCTTATGTCAACTCGTCCAGTGCGGATGTCATCTGATGGGTCTCCCGCATCCCTTGGGGACGCCGAAGGAGCGAGAAGGGGAAGGGGAAGTGGCGACACCGTGACCTATTGAGCGTCGGTGTCCTCGAACAGGCTGGTCTCGGGGTCCTCGACAAGTAGCGACCACCGCACACCATCAGTCGTCTCCACCGTGACCGACGCCTGTCGCGCGTCCACGGAAACGTACTCGGACGGCGTCCCGTCGCACTGGCCCTCGGACGTCGCGACCTGCCCGGAGCTTTCCAACTCCAGCTTGATACTGCCGCCTCCCCCTACACACGCGATGCGAGCGGCAAGCTCTCGGGTCGGACCAGAAGCGCGCACCCGGTAGGTTCGCGACCCGCTCTGTCCAGCCAGGTCCAACACCGGTCGGGTGTCCGACCAGACCTGCTCGAGCGGGGCAAGAGTTCCAACAGGGCGGCTCTCCGGCGCGGGCGAGACAAGCCTCGTGGACGTTGGGGATGTCGAGGGGGCAGGAGCAGCGTCCGATGACGGCCCGGCATCTCCCGAAGTGCAACCTGCGAGCGCAAACAGGACAACTGGCACGGCCAGATGGAGCCGACAAGTTCGAGACACGGCCGGAGTGTTTCACCCACACAGCCGCGGCCAGGCCACAGATAGGCTGATTCCCTCTTCCGGCAGCAGCGGCCGGCGGCCAGGTGCACACACCACGGCTCCCACGACCCACCGTCCGACCTCGGCGCATCTCCGAGTCGGGCGAAGCCGACGGCGACTCCCCTGCACACCTACCCACGCGCGGCTGCCGCGGCGACCACGTCTGGATTGGCGCTAGTCGAGTACGCACTGCCGCCAGTTGATCGCGAGTGGCCCGCGCTGACGGCGCCGGCCTCGTCCCCCCGGCTCTCAACGAGCGGCGAGCCGGCCGCGCAGGACGGGGGCCCCGTCGCCGGTGAGGGGGGCGAGGGCCGCAGTCCGGCCGGTGGCGGCCAGCAGCAGCGTCCCGGCTCTGCCCCTGACCACCGGTCCGCTTCCGTGCGCCCAGTCGATGTCCTCCGCCTCCAACCGCAGACCGGTCAGCGCACCCCTGGGCACCAGGCCCGCAGGCGCCGTCATGAGGAACGTCAGCGCCTCACGCAGCCGCGGCGCGGGGATGTCGTGGTGCAGTCGCAGAGGCCAGCGAATGTCCAGGCCATGCACGAGCACGTCGACCAAGGGACTCTCCGGGCCCGAGCCCGGTGGGGTGAACCGGATGTCGGCCTTACGGCGCAACACCTCCACGAGCTCTGCGAAGGGGCGCTGCGCCAGCTGGCGGGTCACCCGCTCACTGGCCCGATCGAACTTCCCGCCCGCCAGGAGCACGGCCAGGACGAGCCTTGAGGTGCTCACCTCCAGAGGCATGACGAGGTGCGCGAGGACGTCGTGAACGCTCCAGGCGTGGCACAGGCTCCTGGTCGTCTGCTGCTCCAAGGTCAGGGTGGCGAGCTGATCGGCCAGGGCCCGCCGCTCGTCGGCGATCTCCTCGAACACGTCCACGGGTCGATCCTGGCACCGGAATCCACGCCACGGGCCTGTAGGCGACGCAGGCTTCTCGGGCCGCGCGCGGTCCGCGCGGACAACGGCACCCGCCTGAGTGAATCGCGAGCCATCGCCTCATCCACGGGATCTGCGGGGCGAATGGGCGGCATGGGCAGGATCAGGCACGATTGGACACCGGCCGCGTCAGGGACGACTCGGTGGATTCTATGGTCCCGCGACCAGGACTCTGCCCTCGGCGGCACAGTGGCGCGCGAGAGGGTGAGCGCCGGCGAAGGTGAGCGGCACGAAGCAGGCTCGCACGCAAGGCCGCATGGCGGCGAGGACGAGCTTCCTCGTCCCACTTCTACGGCGCTACCCGGACGGCGACGCGAAGAGCACGTGGCCCGGACGCCGACAGGCTTCGACCACGAGATCGCTCGGATCATCAGGGAGCAGGACGTCGAGGTCGCTTACCAGCCGATCACGGACGCGGTGACGGGTCAGGTGGTCGCCTTCGAAGCTCTCACCCGGGGGCCGGAGGGATCACTGCGCTCGCCGCTGCAACTGTTCGCCGCCGCTCGCGCCGCCGGACGTGCCGGCGAGCTGGACTGGGTATGCCGTGCCCTGGCGTTCCGTCAGTTCCTGGACGCGAAGCTGCCGCCCTCCGTGTCCCTGTTCGTGAACGTCGGGCGGGACTCGCTGATCACCCCGTGCCCGGAGCATTTGCTGGAGACCGTCTGGGAGGCAGAGCGGAAGCTGCGCGTCTTCGTCGACATCGAGGGCAGTGCGATCGATCGTTACCCACGGGAGGTCCTGGAAACGGTCCGCCACGCAAGGGCGGCTCGGTGGGGCGTAGCCCTCAACGACCTGGAGGTCAGGTCGTCCGCACTTGCTCTGCTGCCGGCCATCGAGCCAGACGTGATCCGCCTGAGCCACCTCGCTCAATCCCTCGGGCTGCACCATGCGCGCGTGGCCATGTACGCCGCCCTCGCCGAGGCGGAGACCACCGGTGCTTCGATCCTGATGGATCACATCGATGACGAGAACGCGAAGGACTCAGCGGTGGGACGAGGGGCCCGATACCTGCAAGGCCATGGCCTGGGGGCACCCGGCGGGCTGCCGAGGAGCCTTCCGGTGCCCCGCTCACCGTTGCGTCTCTTGCAGACCCCCGCTTCCGCTGCAAGCCCGTTCGAGCTCGCGTCGCAGGGCGGGACAGCTCTCGCGATGCCTGTCTGCATGGAGCGCTTGGCAGGGCTCATCACCGACTTCGCGGGGGTGGTCGACGCTTCGTTGCAACCCATGTTTGTGGCAGTCATAGTGCCTGATCTGCCGGCGCCTCCGGCTGGCCAGGCTCTCGCCCGCGCGGTCGTGGACAAAGCGGCTCTGCATCTCACCTTCGGGCGCGACGTGTCGATGTTCAGCGACTGGGCGATGCGCAACGCCGACCTGCCGGACGGGCACCCCTTGCTGCAGGAGGTCTGTTTCCTGGCACTGTCACCGCAGCAGGCGCTGCTTCTTGCCTTTCGCCACCGCGGTGAGGGACGTGTCGCGCCTACATCGAAGTGGGACGTCGTTGTCACGCAGAGTGCTGTCACGTGCCGCGACGTCGCGCGATCGCTGCTAGCGGTCGCCGACACCCTCGAAGGCGGGGTCCTCACACGTTGACCGATCGCCGCGGGCACGCACGGCTGCAAGGTGGAGGAGGCGGGGATGACGAAGGAGGCCCCTACATGAGCGACGAGGAGCCGCCCGTGTGAGGGCGGACGAGGGCCTCGTGGCGGCTTACGCAGTTCGAGCGCTCTGGCGTACGCAGCCGTCTGCACTGCCTGCGCCGGCGTGCCGATCGACACGTTGAGCACCACCTGGCCACCGAGGTGCGGCGCAACGGGGTACACCGCCGGTCAAGCCTCCCCCGGCCAGCAGGCCATCCCGCGCCTCCACCGCGACGACCAGCGTCCTCACCTGGTGGGACACCGCCAGGTGAGGCCCGGGCGAGCGCGCTAGGGACCGGAGCCACGACGAGCGCGCCGCCACCGTGGAAGGCTCTCCGCGAGTGCGACGAACACCCCGAAGGACAGGCCCCACGGGGCTTCCCGGAGGGTGTCAAGCTCGGTGAGACAAGACTGCTTCAG
>NZ_JAANNO010000015.1 GCF_011250645.1 Motilibacter aurantiacus | reverse complement strand
CTCACACTAGAACGGCTGCGGCGCAGAGGCAATGGCCACAGCGTTCCCACCGGGCGCCGCGGTCGTGCGGCAGGGCGCCCCTTCGGCGGCACCCGAGGCGGCGGGACGGCGGCCCGAGGCCCGCGCGCCGGGTTCCCGCAATGGCTCGGACCTGTAGCTGAGTTCAGGTAAGTGAGATTGTGCGAACTGCAGAACGGGAGTAGACGCTGGTCAGCGCCTGCTGGACCTCGCCCGCAGATGCTGCCGCTGCAGGGAGGACCGGACCGAGCTCTGGCGCACGACCAGCTCCACCGGCACGACCGCGTGCCGCTCGTGGGCCCGCCCCTCGGCGATCTGCTCGAGCAGCAGCTGGATGCTCCGTCGCCCGACCTGCGCGAAGTCCTGCCGCACGGTGGTCAGCGGCGGCGTGTAGTACGCGGCCTCCGGGACGTCGTCGAACCCCGCGACGAGGACGTCCTGCGGAACACGGATGCCCTCCTCGTGGAACGCGCGCAACAGGCCCAGGGACATCTGGTCGTTGGCGACGAAGACCGCGGAGACGTCCTTCATACGCGCCAGCTCGCGGCCGGCCGAGTAGCCCGAGGAGGGGCTCCAGGAGCCCTGCAGCAGCTCGGGCGGGGCCGCCCCCGCCCGCTCGAGCTCCTCCAGCCAGCCGGCGATGCGCCCCTCGGACTCCAGCCAGTCCGCCGGGCCGGAGACGTGGTGCACGGTCTCCGCCCCCTGCTCGAGCAGGTGCCGGGTCGCGAGCCGGCCGCCGTCGACCTGGTCCACGCTGACCGACGCCAGGCCGGGAGCGCTGCCGCCCTCGACGACGACGACGGGCATCTTGCCGCGCAGCTCGGCGAGCGCGTCGCCCGCCTCCCGCAGCGGCGCGATGACGACGAGGCCGTCGACCGACTGCTCGGCGAGCCGCTCGAGCGCGTCCCGCATGCTCATCACGTCGATGGACTTCAGGCTCGCGACGCTGACGAAGTAGCCCGCCTCCCGCGCCGACTGCTCGATGCCGTAGAGCGTGCTGGCCGGGCCGTACAACGTCGTGTCGAAGCTGACGACGCCGAGCGTCTGCGACCTGCGGGTCACGAGCGCGCGGGCGGCGGGGTTGCGCCGGTAGCCGAGCTCGTCGATCGCGACGAGCACCCGCTCACGCGTCGCGGGGCGTACGGACGGGGAGTCGTTGAGCACCCGGGAGACCGTCTGGT
Organism: Motilibacter aurantiacus; assembly: GCF_011250645.1. NCBI lineage: Bacteria > Bacillati > Actinomycetota > Actinomycetes > Motilibacterales > Motilibacteraceae > Motilibacter > Motilibacter aurantiacus. The sequence continues at coordinate 69,818 of NZ_JAANNO010000015.1, read as the reverse complement.
GGGAGACGCCGGCGGCCTTGGCCACGTCCCAGATGTTCGCCGGGCGGCCGGAGACGGCCGGGGCGCCGTCCCGTGAGGAGCTCCCGCTGCCGCTGGAAGCGACCACGTGGACCACCTCCGCCTGCGCACGCCGCTGATCGCGCAGGCTATACCAAAGCCGCTACGGGACGCGGGACCGTTCGTGCCCGCTCCCCCGAGCAGGTGGACGGACGAGCTGCACTTCGCCCGACGTCACGGCGCCGCCGGGGCCCGAGCCGGGCCGAGCCGGTCGCGGACGGCCGCTAGCACGTCGTCGACGCGGATGTCGCCCATGCAGCGCGGCTCGTCCCCGAAGGGGCAGCGCGCCGACCACCAGCACTCCTGTTCGGTGATGGCCGAGGGCAGCCGGACCGGGCAGCCGGGCCAGCCCTGCAGCGCGGTGCCGACGCCGGGCCGCAGGCCGTAGCGGCCGGCGGAGGTGGGGCCGTACAGCCCCACCGCCGGAGCGCCGACCGCCGTGCCGAGGCGTACCGGCCCGGTGTCCCCGCCGACGACGACCCCGCCGCGGCGCCCCACGGCCGCCAGCCGGGCGGCCAGCTCGCGCAGCCCGCCCGGCGGTATCGGCCAGCTCCCGGCGACCGGGGGCGTGGACCGGTCGACGGCGGACAGCACCGGGTGGCCGTCGTCCGCGAGCCGCTCGGCCAGCAGGCGCCAGCGGGTCTCGCCCCACTCCTTGACCGGCATGCCGGACCCGGGGACGAGCACCACGGGTGGCGGCCCGGCCGTCGGGGCCAGCGCCTCGACGTCCGCCTCCCCCGCCGCCAGCTCCTGGGCGGTCAGCTCCACCCGCAGCGGGGCCCCCGCGTGCTCGGCCGCGACCGCGCCGGCGTCGACGAGCAGGCGCACGAAGCGGCGGTCGACGAGCTCGCCGTCGGGGGCGCCCTGCCAGAGGTTCGTGACCGCCCACGGGGAGCGCTCCCGGCAGAGGTCGCCGATCCCGTCGTACGTCGTGGTGGTGACGACCAGGTCGTAGTCACCCGCGGCGAGCGCCGCCTCCACCGCCGCCCGCGGGGCGCCCTCGCTGTGGTCGGCAGTGGCCAGGACGCGGCCGACCAGCGGGTCCGCGGTCAGCAGCACGTCGCCGGGGGTGAAGGTGAGGACGTCGAGCCGGGCGGAGCGGTGGGTCAGCGCCAGCGCGTGCACGGCGGGCAGCGCCAGCAGCACGTCGCCGAACCCGCCGAGCAGCTCGACGAACAGGGCCCTCCTGACCGGCGGCGCGGTCATGCCCGCACCGGCGCCCCGGCCACGGTGGCGTACAGCTCGGCGTGGCGGGCGGCGAGGGCCGGCCAACCGCGGCCGGCGGCCAGCTCCCGGCCTCCCGCGGCCACCCGCGCGCGGAGCGCGTCGTCGGCCAGCACCCGCCGAAGCGCGGCGGCCAGTGCCGGGCCGTCCCGGCGCGCGGCCACCGTCACGACCGTCCGGCCGTCGACCAGCTCCGGGCTGCGGTCCTGCGCCTTCTCCGGCAGCGTCATGACGACCGGGGCCCCGTGGCTCAGCGCGGCGATCAGCGCGCCGCTCTTCGCGGTCACGCCGTGGGTGAGCGGCAGCACGGCCGCGTCGGCCGCCCGCAGCAGGCGCGAGACCTCGCGCGCCGGCGTGTGCCCGAGGAAGGAGACCGACTCCGCGACCCCGCGCTCGGCGGCGTGCGCCTCGAGCTCGGCCCGGAAGGCGCGCGCCTCGTCCTCGGGCAGCGCGAGCGAGGTGAAGCCGCCCGCGACCACGACGTGCAGGTCGGCGTACGCCGGGTCCGCCCGCAGCTCGGCGAGCGCGTCGAGCAGGTACCGCACGCCCTTCACCGGGTGGACGAAGCCGAAGAAGACGAGCAGCCGGGCGTCCAGGGGCAGGCCGAGGGACGCGGTGACGGCGGCCCGCGCCGCGTCCCGGCCGTCGCCCGCGTCCACCACGTTGGGCCCGATGGGGACGACGACGGGCTCCCGGCGGAGCCGGCTGCGGACCGTGGCGGCGTGGCCGGCGTTGGTCGTGACCAGCGCGGCACTGCGCGGCGCCAGGGCCAGCGTCTCCCGGTCCCACCACCCGGTGCGCTCGACCGCCCGCCAGACCGGGGCCGGCACCCGGCGCGGCCAGGACCACCAGCCGTACTCGTGCAGGGTGGTCACGACCGGCGCCTTCGTGTGGCGTCCCAGCATCAGCGGCAGCAGCCCGACCGCGGGCGACCAGCCGTACGCCGACGGCGCGAACTGCACGTGGACGACGTCGGGCGCGAGCTCGCCCAGGCGGCGGGCTGCGGCGCGTACGCCGGGCAGGTCCCAGCGCTCGCACACCCGGACGCACTCGGCGGTGGCCCCCGCAGAGGAGAGGACGACCGGCTCGACGTCCCCGTGCGCCGAGAGCCCCTCCGCCAGGCGCGCCACGTAGTCCGCGACGCCGTCCCGGTCCGGGGCGTAGCTGCCGCAGACCAGGGCCACCCGCATCCGCGCCTCCCGACGTGCTGCACCAGCGGCCGCCCCGCGGCGGCCGCCAGCCGAGGGTACGGGCCCGGCCGGACGCGGCGGCCCGCAGTCCACCAGGGTTGATCGCCGGCCTGCAGGGGTAGCGCTGACCGGTGCCGCGTTGCCTGCCAGCTAGCGTTCCGCCCGTGGCCGCCCCTTCGAACGCGACGCCCGGGCCCCCCGCTGGCCCCGGGCCGGTGCTCGGCGAGCACCCGGGCGCGCTCGCCGGGCTGCCGCTGGACTGGGCCGCGCTGCGCCGGGTGCTCGTCGTGCGGCCCGACAACGCCGGTGACGTGCTCATGCTCGGCCCGGCCCTGCGCACGCTGCGCCGCGCGGCGCCCGAGGCCCGCCTGGACCTGCTCGCCTCCCCCGGTGGCGCCGCAGCGGCGGCGCTGCTGCCCGAGGTGTCGGGCACGCTCGTCACCTCCCCGTCCTGGCAGCGCGCGGGTGTGGCGCCGGCACCGGACCCCGCCGCCGAGCACGCGCTCGTCGGGCTGGTGGCGGCCGGTCGCTACGACGCCGCCGTCCTCTTCACCTCCTTCTCCCAGTCGCCGTGGCCGCCGGCCTACGTGTGCTGGCTGGCCGGCGTGCCCCTGCGGGTGGGCATGTCCAAGGAGTTCGGCGGCGCGCTGCTGAGCACCTGGGTGCCGTCCCCGGAGGACGGCGTCCACCAGGTCGACCGGGCACTGCACCTGCTGGAGCGGGCGGGGGCCGGGCCGGCGGACGGCGCGGACCTGCGCGTACGCGTCCCGGCCGCGGCGGTCGAGTCCGCCCCGCACGTCCTGCGCGCCGCCGGCGTCGACCCGCACGCCCCGTACGCCGTGGTGCTGCCCGGCGCCTCCTGCGCGTCCCGGCGCTGGGAGCCCGCGCGGTTCGCCGCCGCCTGTCGGCTGCTCGCCGACGCCGGGCTGACGGTGCTCGTGGTGGGCACGGACGGCGAGCGCGAGCTGGTGGAGCAGGTGGCCGGAGCAGCCGGCCCCGGCGTGCTCGCGCTGGCCGGGAGGCTCTCCCTGACCGAGCTGGCCGCGGTGCTGCAGGCGGCGACGGTCGCGGTCACCAACAACTCCGGGGGCATGCACCTGGCCGACGCCGTGCGGGCGCCGCTGGTGGCGCTCTTCGCCGGCACCGAGGAGATCGGCCAGTACGCCCCGCGGTCGACCAGCGCGACGGTGCTCAACCGCCCGACGGCGTGCACGCCGTGCCGGGCGTTCCGCTGCCCGTACGCCCACGAATGCCTGGACATCGCGCCCGACCAGGTGGCGGCCGCGGCGCTGGGCCTGGCCGAGAGGCGGGCCGCATGAGCGCGCAGCGCTGGGAAGGCATGCTCTCGCGGTTCGGCGAGCTGACCGTCGCCGTCGTCGGGGACTCCTGCCTCGACGTCTGGCTCGACGGCCCGGCCAAGGGGCTCGCCCGCGAGGGCGTCGTGCCCGTGATCAAGGTCCAGGAGGAGGCGTACGCCCCCGGCGGCGGCGCGAACGCCGCCCGCGGGGTCGCGGCGCTCGGCGGCCGCGTGCGGTTCGTCTCCGTCGTGGGCGACGACGAGGAGGGCCGCCAGGCGCGCCGCCTGCTGCTGGCCCAGGGCGTCCCCGACGATCTCGTGGTGACCGCGGACGACCGCCGCACCGTGGCGAAGCGCCGGCTCACCTGCCGCGGCCAGCTCGTGGCCCGCTTCGACTCCGGTGACGTCGACCGCCTGTCGGCGCAGACCGAGGAGCGGGTCGTCGCCGCGGTGCGACAGGCGGTGGAGGGCGCCGACGCGGTGCTCGCCGCGGACTACGCCTGCGGCCTGTTCACCCCCCGGGTGCGCGAGGAGCTCGCCCGCGCCGCCCGTGCCCAGGGCGCGCTGCTCGTGGTCGACGCGCACGACGTCCGGGACTGGGCGGGCCTGCAGCCGGACGTCGTCACGCCGGACGCCGAGGAGATCGAGCTCGTCCTCGACCTGGACGAGAAGACCGCGTTCACCAAGGACAGGCTCGGCTTCCTGGAGGCCGCGTCGGCCCGGCTGCGCGCGGTCAGCGGGGCCGGCGCGGTCGTCGCCACCCTCGACCGGGACGGCGCGCTGGTGCTGCCGCGCGACGGCGCCCCCTGGCACGTGCCCACCGAGCCCGTCGCGGCCGCGGTGGGAGCGGGCGCGGGTGACGCGTTCGCGGCGGCGCTCGTGCTGTCCTTGGCGGCCGGCGCCCAGATCCCCGACGCCGCCCAGGTCGGGTGCGCCGCCTCCGGCGTGGTCGTGCGCCGGCCGGGCACGCCGGTCTGCCGCGCGGTCGACCTGCGCGCCGCCCTGCAGCACGCCGCGCCGTTGCACCTCGGGCGCGAGCGGCTGGCCGCCCTCGTCGAGGACGCGCGCGCCCTCGGCAAGCGTGTCGTCTTCACCAACGGCTGCTTCGACGTGCTGCACGCGGGCCACGTCGCCTACCTCGACGCGGCCCGGCGGCTCGGCGACCTGCTCATCGTCGGCGTCAACGGCGACGAGAGCGTCCGCCGGCTGAAGGGCCCGGACCGGCCGGTCAACGGCGTCGAGGACCGCGTCGCCGTGCTCGCCGGGCTCTCGGCCGTGGACTCCGTCGTGGTGTTCGACGGTGACAGCCCGACCGACCTGCTGCAGGTGATCCGGCCCGACGTCTACGCCAAGGGCGGCGACTACACCGAGGACATGCTGCGCGAGGCCCCGCTCGTGCGCGAGCTGGGCGGCGAGGTGCGGATCGTCGACTACGTCGAGGACCGGTCCACCAGCGAGCTGCTCCGCCGCGTACGCCGCGGCGCGACGTCGGACGAGCAGGCGTGAGCGCCGACGAGGGCTGGGAGCGGCTGCCGGTCGACGTCCTGCTGCCCACGGCCGGGCGACCGGCGCCGCTCGCCGTCACGCTGGCCGGGCTGCTGGCACAGGAAGCACGCTTCCGGCTCGTGGTCAGCGACCAGACGGCCGGCGCTCCCGCGTACGAGAGCGACGAGGCCGCGGCCGTGCTGCGCGTCCTGCGGCTGCGCGGGGTCGAGGTCGAGCTGCACTGGCGGCCGGAGCGGCTCGGTATCGCCGAGCAGCGGCACTTCCTGCTCGAGCAGGCCCGGGCCGACCACGTGCTCTACCTCGACGACGACGTGCTGCTCGAGCCCGGTGCGCTGCGACGCATGGTAGATGCGATTCAGGAACTGGGCTGCGGCTTCGTGGGCATGGCGCCCAGCGGGCTCACCTACGTCGAGGACGTGCGGCCGCACGAGCAGGAGGCGTTCGAGCTCTGGGAGGGCAAGGCCCTACCGGAGCGGATACGCAAGGGAATGCCGGAATGGGAGCGCTGGCGTCTGCACAACGCCGCGAACGCGGTCCACCTCGCGCAGCGGGTCGACGTGCCCGAGCGCGGCTGGGTGGCGTACAAGGTGGCGTGGGTCGCGGCCTGCGTGCTCTTCCGCACCGAGGCGCTACGGGCGGTCGGGGGCTACGGCTTCTGGCGCGAGCTGGGGGTCAACGGCGCGGGCGAGGACGTCGCCGTGCAGTTGCTGATCCTCGAGCGTTTCGGCGGGGCCGGGCTGCTGCCTTCCGGGGCCCACCACCTGCAGGTCGAGACCACGCTGCCCGACCGCGACACCGACGGGTACGCCCTGGTGGTCGAGGCGGCCGACGCGCGCTGAGGCTCCCAGGGAGCGCCCAGGGAACGCGCAGCGTGCCGGCAGCGGGACGTCAGCTCCGGCTCAGGCCGCGCGGACAGCCTTCTCGGCATGATGCCGATCACCTTCGCCACCCCGGTTGCCGTTCTCGTGCAGGACGGCCGCGCCGACCGCCTGCCTCTGCACGGCCAGACGCAGGAGCCCCCGGCCCGCGCGTCCGTCACCGCGCTGCCCGCCGCCACCGCCGAGACCATGCGGGTCATCACCTTCAGCTGGCGGGGGGACGGCCGCCACACGGCCGAGCCGGCCTGACCGCTCCTCCCCGGGAATCCCGGCCGGCGGCGTGCCTGTTGCCCCGGGCATGAGCCTTCTCCTCTCGCCGCTGACCCTGCGCGGGACGACGCTGCGCAACCGCGCGTGGGTCGCCCCGATGTGCCAGTACTCCGCCGTCGAGGGCATGCCGAACGACTGGCACCTCGTCCACCTGGGCGGGCTGGCGCGAGGCGGCGCGGGCCTGGTGATCTCGGAGGCGACCGCCGTGACGCCGGAGGGCCGCATCTCCCCGGCCGACACCGGCATCTGGGCCGACGAGCAGGCCACCGCCTGGAGGCGGATCACCGACTTCGTCCGCTCGCAGGGCGCGGTCCCCGGCATCCAGCTGGGGCATGCCGGGCGCAAGGCCTCGACACAGCGGCCGTGGGCGGGCCGGGCGTACGTCGACCCCGCCGACGGCGGCTGGCCGACCGTCGGACCGTCCGCCGTCGCGTACGCCGACTGGCCCGTGCCGCGCGAGCTGACCCGCGCGCAGGTCGCCGAGGTCGTGCAGGCCTTCGCCGACGCGGCCCGGCGTGCCGACGAGGCCGGCTTCGAGGTCGTCGAGCTGCACGCCGCGCACGGCTATCTGCTCCACCAGTTCCTGTCCCCGCTGAGCAACCACCGCACCGACGAGTACGGCGGCAGCTTCGAGAACCGGTCCCGCGTCGTCGTCGAGGCCGTCGACGCGGTCCGCTCGGTGTGGCCCGAGTCGCGCCCGCTGCTGGTCCGGCTGTCCGCGACGGACTGGGCCCCGGGCGGCTGGACCGTCGAGGAGACGGTCCGGCTGTCCAAGGAGCTCGCCGGCCACGGCGTGGACCTCGTGGACGTGTCCAGCGGCGGGCTCGCGCCCGAGCAGCGGGTCGAGGTCGGCCCCGGCTACCAGGTGCCGTTCGCCCGCGCCGTGCGGGAGGGCAGCGGCCTGCCCACGGCGGCGGTCGGGCTCATCACCGAGCCCGCGCAGGCCGAGGCCGTGCTCGCCGAGGGCTCCGCGGACGCCGTGCTGCTGGCGCGGGCCGTCCTGCGCGACCCGCACTGGCCGCTGCGCGCCGCGGCCGAGCTCGGCGACGACGTCGCCTGGCCGGTGCAGTACGAGCGGGCCAAGCTCGCCTGACGGGCCGGCCTGGTCAGTCCTGCGCGGCGCGCGCTCGGTCGAGCGCGCGCTGCGCGCGTCCCACCGCCGTCCGGGCCTCGCGGGCCGCCGACTCGGCGGCCCGCCCGTCCAGGGCGGCCGCGGCGGAGCGGCGCTCGAGGTCGCGTACCTGCTCACGGGCCCGGTCCAGCTCGGCGGCGAGCTCGTCCGCGGCGGCTGCGGCGTCGGCGGCCGCCTGCTCCCGCTCCGTGAGCGACTCCTGCGCGGCCGACAGCGCCTGCTCGGCCCGGGCCACCTGCGCCGCGCGCTTCGCCTCGGCCGCCTTTCTGGCGTCCTCCCGGCGCTTTTCCGCCTCCGTGCCCGGGTCTTTCGCCCCGGCCTTCCGGGCAATTTTCCGGGACTTCTCGGCCGCGGCATTCGGGTAATTCGGCGCCGCGCCCCACCCGGACGGGTCAGACGCTGATAATTCTTCCGGGGCAGGCCCGAAGCCGGAGTGGCGCAGCCCGTGGGCGAGGGTTCCGGTGCGCACCCGCTCGGCGGCGGCGGGCTCGGCCAGCGCGGCGGCGAGAGTGTCCTGCGCCTCGGCCTCAGCGGTGGAGTCCACGCGGAGGCCGGCCTCCGCGGCCAGTCGGGAAGCACGGGCGACGAGCGCGGCGAGCACGCGGTTGCGCTGCGTCGACAGGGCGCGCAGGCCCTCCGCCGACAGCGTCGCGGCAGCCTCCTGCAGGGCAGGGCCGAGCGCGAGGAGATCCTCGAGATCGTCCGGGCGCCAGCGCGCGAGCGCATTGACCATCCAGGCCCCGGCGGTGGGGCGTCGCAGCGCGGCCAATTGCCGGGCCAGCTCGCGATCTTTGTCGCGACGGGCCGCAGAGATCATTTCGTCACGCGCTGCGACGAAATCGGTCGGAAGCAGCGTGTAGAGGTGCTGCGCGGCTACGGAGAGCTTCTGCTCAGGCGCCGTCGCCCCCTCGTCCGTGACGCCTGCCGGAGCACCGGGGCCGGGAGAGCCGTGCTCGGGCGCACCGGCGGCGGGCTTCTCCGCCTCACCTGCGCCTCGACCTGCGCCGCGTGCCGTCCGTGGCCGGGGGCCGGAGGTGCGAGCTGCCACGCAGGCATCGTGCCGCACCCGGACAGCTGCGGCGGGCGGGCGCGCCCGAGGGGCTGAGCCGTGCGGGCGGGGGCCCATGGCCCGGACCGGCTGACCGCCAGCCGGCTGCCGACCGACCGGCGACTGACAGCCGGCTGACGGGCGCCCCGGACGAGGCCGCTGGGACGGCTGCGGCGGGCTTCCCGCCGCGGCCCGGAGACGGAAGCGCCGCCCCGCTCGACGTGCCGTCAGGGGCACGTCAGGCGACGCGGCGCGACACGCAGCTCGTCAGAAGGGGGTCAGCCCTCCGCGCGAGGCTGCGGGACGCTGCCGAGCAGCGCCCGGACCTCGGTCTCGCGGTAGCGGCGGTGGCCGCCGAGGGTGCGGATCGAGGTGAGCTTGCCGGCCTTGGCCCAGCGCGTGACCGTCTTCGGGTCCACACGGAACATCGTCGCCACCTCGGCAGGGGTGAGCAACGGCTCGGACTCGGGCGTGCGAGCGGACATCCACGACCTCCTGTTTCCACGAGCCGACGTGCTCGGCCCGCTAGATAGATAGTGCGCGCCGCGACGGATGTCCGAAATGGCTCGGTCGGACTATTTCGAAGACTACGCGACGGGCTACCCCGATCGAGTGGCTACCGCGCACTGCGCCCGAAGAGGTCCGCTAGTTCGCTCGTTCGAGGGCCTGGACGGCTTCCCAGCGCCGCTCCAGCCGGGCGTACGCCGCCGCTGCCGCCGCTCCGTCACCGGACGCGAGCCGGGCCAGCACCTCGGCCGTGTCCCTGGCCGAGTGGTCGTCCTCGAGCGTCTGCCGCGGCAGCAGGTCCACCAGCCCGCAGTAGTCCAGCTCGACCCACGAGCGCGGGTGGAACTCCTCCAGCCAGCGGGCCACGTCCTCGACCTCGTCGAGCAGGTCGGCGTCGGGGGGCAGCGCCAGCGGGCCGCCCGGCCCCTCCGGGCCATCGGGCCCGGCCGGCCCCGGGGCCTCGTCGCCACCGCCGTCGCCCACGTCGCCGCGCAGCGCGGTGGCCCACACCTCGTCGGGAGTGAGGCGCAGGGTCCGCAGCGCACGGGCGGCGGCGCGGCGGGCCGCGGACATCGGGGTGCGGTAGCGCAGGTATCGCGCGGCGCCGAGGCTGAGCTCGCGCTCCGCGTCCGCCAGGAGCACCAGCCAGGCCAGCGGCACCTGCCAGCCGGCCGTGCGGACGTGGGGGCGCACATCCGGGTGGCCCGTGCGCCAGCGGGCATGGTCACGCTCGGCCTGCTCGAGCACCACCGGAGGCACGAACGCGTCGACCAGCCGCTGGGGGTACTCGGCCCGCAGGTCGGCGAGCGCCTCCCAGGCCCGCAGCCGGGGCTGCTCGGGGCAGACGTGGACGACCCCGGACCGCACGAGCACGTGGGCCTCGTCGGACTCGCGGGGGGGCACCACGACCGGGGGCGTGGCGGCGAGGCCGGCCAGCCGCAGGTGGCGGCCGTCGGCGCTGGCCGCGGCGCGGGCAGCCGGGCTGCGGTCGGCGTACGCAGCCCACCGGGACCGCTCGGGCTCGGGAAAGCCCGCGAGCGGCTCGTAGACACGCAACGCGGCCGTTCGAGGGAGGACGGCGCGCACGCGGGCATCCTGCGCCTGCCGGGTCGGCCGCGCAAGAGGGCGCGCGCGACGCGTCGACTGCTGATCGAGTCGCTATCGGCGCGGGTCGCCCTGTACCGTGGAGGGCACGACAGAGACGCACCTGCAGGGGCCGCTCCGGGGAGGAGCCGCCCCGCCATCGCATGAGGGGGTCGAGCCATGGGGCGTGGCCGCGCCAAGGCCAAGCAGACCAAGGTTGCCCGGGAGCTGAAGTACTCGAGCCCCAACACCGACTACGACGCCCTCCAGCGAGAGCTTGCAGGTGGTCCGTCCTCGGGTGTGAGCGCGCCGCCTGCTGCAGCACCGGACGACGACACCGACGAGTACGACGACGACCGCTGGTCGACGGCTCGCTGACGCTTCCCCCTCCGGCCCAGCCCTGACTCCAGGGCTGGGCCCGGGTGCGTCATGCCCGCGATGGCTCGGCCGAGGCCTTCCGCAGCACCGCTGCTGCGACGGGGCCCACCTGTTCGGCCGGCTCGCGGCCGCCACTCGGGCACGGGCCCACCGGGGACGACGTCGCGTGAGCCTGAGCGCCCGCCGGCGGGTACGCGGACGCCCCACGGGCGGGCCCGGTCGTGAGCGGCGCCGGGACCGGTCGAGCCCCGTCGCGTGTCCGGGCGAGGGGCGGTCAGCCCGCGTAGGCCCCGACGAGCTCCGCGCGCGGAGCCCCGGCGTCCACGGCGGGCACGACCTCACCGGCGACCCAGGCGGGCACCCCCCGCTCGGCTAGTAGCGCGACCGCCGCGTCCGCGGAGCCCTCGGGCAGCAGCGCCACCATGCCGACCCCCGCGTTCAGGGTGCGCTCGAGCTCGGGCTGCGCCACCTGGCCGACCTCGCCGACCAGCCGGAAGACCGGCGGCAGCGCCCAGGTCGAGCGGTCCAGGCGGGCCGTGAGCCCGGCCGGCATCACCCGCGCGAGGTTGGCGGCCAGCCCGCCGCCCGTGACGTGGGAGTACGCGTGCACCGGCAGCGTCCGCGCCAGCGCCAGGCAGTCCAGCGAGTAGATCCGGGTCGGCTCGAGCAGCTCCTCGCCGAGGGTGCGGCCGAGCTCGGCCACGTGGCCCTCCAGGGTCAGCCCGGCGGCCTGGCCCGCGGTGCCGAGCAACACGTGGCGCACGAGGCTGTAGCCGTTGGAGTGCAGCCCGCTCGACGCGATCGCGACGACGGCGTCCCCGGCCCGGACGCGCTCGGCGCCGAGCATGGCGTCGGCCTCGACCACGCCGGTCGCGGCGCCCGCCACGTCGTACTCGTCGGGCGAGAGCAGCCCCGGGTGCTCCGCGGTCTCGCCCCCGAGCAGGGCGCACCCGGCCAGCACGCAGCCGTCGGCGATGCCCTTGACGATCGCGGCGATGCGCTCGGGCACGACCTTGCCGCAGGCGATGTAGTCGGTCATGAACAGCGGCTCGGCGCCGCACACGACCAGGTCGTCGACGACCATCGCGACCAGGTCCAGCCCGATCGTGTCGTGCTTGTCCAGGCGCTGCGCGATCGCGACCTTGGTGCCCACGCCGTCGGTGCTCGTGGCGAGCAGCGGCCGCTCGTACGCCGTCAGCGCGCTCGCGTCGAAGAGGCCGGCGAAGCCGCCGATGCCCCCGAGCACCTCGGGCCGCTTCGCCCGGCCGACCGACTCGCGCATGAGCTCGACCGCGCGGTCACCGGCCTCGATGTCGACGCCTGCCGCGGCGTACGTGGAGCCGCTCACGGGCGCGTCAACGCGTCGGCCGCGCCACCGGGCAGCCCGACCGGCACGCCCTCGACGTCGGTCGGCGTGCCCGCGCCGCCCTCGGCCCGCACCCGGCCGGCGAGCCCCTCGAGCAGGTGCTTGCCCAGGCCCGAGTCCTCGGGAAGGCCCACGGGATAGCTGCCGGTGAAGCAGGCGGTGCAGAGCTTGTCGGCCGGCTGCTCGGACGCGGCGATGAGCCCCTCGAGCGAGACGTAGCCCAGCGAGTCCGCGCCGATCGACTGGCGCACCTCGTCGACCGACAGCCCGTTGGCGACGAGCTCGGCCGGGCTCGCGAAGTCGATGCCGTAGAAGCACGGCCACTTGACCGGCGGGCTGGAGATGCGCACGTGCACTTCGGCGGCGCCGGCCTCGCGCAGCATCCGCACGAGCGCGCGCTGGGTGTTGCCGCGCACGATCGAGTCGTCGACCACGACGAGCCGCTGCCCGGCGATGACCTCGCGCAGCGGGTTGAGCTTGAGCCGGATGCCGAGCTGGCGGATGGTCTGGCTGGGCTGGATGAAGGTGCGCCCGACGTAGGAGTTCTTGACCAGGCCGACGCCGTAGGGGATGCCGCTGCCCTGGGCGTAGCCGATCGCGGCGGGCGTGCCGGACTCCGGCACCGGGATGACCAGGTCGGCCTCGACCGGAGCTTCCTTGGCCAGCTGCTTGCCGAGCGCGACCCGCGCCGCGTGCACGCTGCGGCCGGCGATGCGGGTGTCCGGGCGGGCGAGGTAGACGTACTCGAAGACGCAGCCCTTGGGCTCGGCCGGGGCGAAGCGCGAGGAGCGCAGCCCGTGCTCGTCGATGACGAGCAGCTCGCCGGGCTCGACCTCGCGGACCAGGCTGGCGCCGACGATGTCGAGCGCGGCGGTCTCGCTCGCGACGACCCAGCCGCGGTCGAGGCGGCCGAGGACGAGCGGGCGGATGCCCTGGGGGTCGCGCGCGGCGTACAGCGTGGTCTCGTCCATGAAGACGAGGGAGTAGGCCCCGCGCAGCTGCGGGAAGACGCGGGCCGCGGCCTCCTCCAGCGGGATGTCGGGGTGCGACGCGAGCAGGGCCGCGATGAGGTCGGTGTCGTTGGTGGCTGAGATCGCGCTCTCCGGCCGGCGCGGGTCCGCCTCGGGCTGCGGCAGCTCCGACACCAGGCGCGCGAGGTCGGCGGTGTTGGTCAGGTTGCCGTTGTGCGCGAGCGCGAGGTGGCCGTCGGCGGTCGACCGGAAGGTCGGCTGGGCGTTGGCCCACGTGCTGCCGCCCGTCGTCGAGTAGCGCGTGTGGCCCACCGCGAGGTGGCCGCGCAACGTCTCGAGGTCGGACTCGCGGAAGACCTGCGACACCAGGCCCATGTCCTTGAGGACCACGATGGAGGACCCGGAGCTCACGGCGATGCCCGCCGACTCCTGTCCTCGGTGCTGGAGGGCGTAGAGCCCGAAGTACGCCAGCTTGGCGACCTCCTCGCCGGGGGCCCACACGCCGAAGACGCCGCACGCGTCCTGCGGCCCCTTCTCCCCGGGGAGGAGGTCATGGCTCAACCGTCCGTCGCCACGACCCACCCGGCCAGTCTAGGGGCAGCGCCCCGACGCCGGGCCAGGCAGCGGATCATTCGCCCGTGCGGCGCTCCAGCAGGACCGCGGCCAGCGCCCCGGCCACCCCTCCGATCGTGGCGAGCAGCGCGCCCAGGTAGATCAGCGCCGTCCCCGCGCCCGTGCCCTCGCCGGACCGGGCGAGCGCGAGCACGAACGCCAGCACGAGGCCGAGCAGGACGCCGGTCCAGATGAAGCGGCCGTAGCGGGGCGTACGCCTGACGATGCTCACGGGTCGACGGTACGGCCTGGCCGCAGGAGCGGCGAGCGCGCGCCGCTCCCACGCTCGGGGAGCGCCGGACGAAGAGCGGGCCAAACCAGCCGGCGATCCCGGCGCCGCGCGACGGGCGATGTGGTGGCACGCGCGGACGCCTCCCGCGGAGGCCGTTCGGAGGCCGCGTCGACAGCGCGCCGGCCCGGGCTCTGGGGGACTCGTGGTGCACCGTCGTTCCGCCGCTCGCCGGCGCCTGACCCTGGTGGGCCTGCTCTGCACCGCGCTCGCCGTGCCTGCGGCCGGCGCGGCCGCGTCGGGCCCCGCCCTCGGCGCGGGTGCGTCCGGGAGCCCGCTGCTCCGCGGCCTCGTCGACGCAGACCGGGACCGGACGGCGGTCGTCGCAGGGGACCGGCTCCGGGTGACGCCCGGCCCGGCGGCCGTCGCGGCGTCCGTGGCGCCGGCGGCCGCGCTCGCCGCGTCGTCCCCCGGCGGGGTCGACGCGCTGGTGACGTACGCGCCGGACGGCTTCGCCGCGGACAAGCGGGACGTCCTGGCCGCCGCACCGGGGGACGCGCGCCTCGTGCGGGACTACCCGCACCTGCCCGTGCACCTGGTCCACCTGGACGACGCCGCAGCACTGGCCGCCGTCGCGGCGTCCGGCGGCGTCCGGAGCGTGCAGCTGCCGCGGGCGTACGAGCGGCAGCTGGACCGGTCGCTGCCGCTCGTCGCGCAGCCTGTCGCCCACGCCGCGGGCGCGACCGGCGCCGGCACGTCGGTCGCCGTCCTCGACACCGGGGTGGACTACCGACGTAGTGCGTTCGGCAGCTGCTCGGCGCCTGGCGGTGCCTGCGCGGTGGCGGACGCCCGGGACTTCGCCCCCGAGGACGGCCTGCTCGACGCCCCCGACGGCCACGGGACCAACGTGGCCGGCGGGGGCATCCCCTCCTCCGGAAGGCGGGCCCGGGGGACAACCCCACCCCCCGCTGGTAGGAGGGCCGGACGTCGAGTTCGGCGGTCAGCAGGAGAGACGCGGGCCCGCCGTCCACGGGAGCGTTGAGGCGTCCGAACGACACCTCCTTCCGGCCCGTCAGCGACGGCCGGGGAACCGCCGGAGACGCCCGATGGAACGTACGACGCCCACCCTTCCCGCCCAGCCCTCGCGCCGTGCCGCCCGCGCACCGCGCGGCCGTGTGACCCGGGTCGCCGCGTGGAGCGCGGCCCACCGCAAGACCGCGCTCATCGCCTGGATCGTCTTCGTCGCCCTGGCCGTCGTGCTCGGCGGTGCCGCCGGCACGAAGACGCTGGAGGGCTCCGAGGACGGCAGCGGCGAGTCCGCGCGCGTGGACAAGATCGTCGAGGGCACGTCCTTCGGCGAGCGCCCCACCGAGAGCCTGCTGGTGTCCCAGCCGGACGGCGGCCAGGTCGGCCCCGAGGCCGAGGAGGCCGCCGCGGCCCTGCGGTCACGGGCCGGGGCGCTGTCCGAGGTGAGCGACGTCGAGGGCCCGATCCGCTCCCCCGACGGCACGACCCTGCTCGTGCGCGCGGTGCTCGCGGTTCCCGCGGACGCCGACTCCGAGCGGGCGGACGAGATCGCCTACGACGCCGTCCCCGCCGTGCAGGCGATGACCGCGGCGGTGCAGGCAGACCACCCGGGGGTCCGGGTGGAGCAGGTGGGCGGCGCCTCGCTGGGCCGCGCCGCGGACGAGCTGATCGGGGACGACTTCAAGCGCGCGGAGCTGACCAGCATCCCGGTGACGCTGGTGATCCTCGTCGTCGTCTTCGGCGCCCTCGTCGCGGCGGCCGTCCCGGTGCTGCTCGCGCTCTCCGCGGTGGGCGCGGCGATCGGGCTCTCCGCACTCGCGTCGCACATCGTCCCCGTCGGCGACCTGCTCGCCAGCGTCATCCTGCTCATCGGCATGGCCGTGGGCGTCGACTACTCGCTCTTCTACGTCCGACGCGAACGCGAGGAGCGCGCACGAGGGGCCAAGCCGCGTGACGCGATCGAGCGGGCCGCGGAGACCGCCGGGCACACGGTCGTGGTCTCCGGCATCGCGGTGATCGTGGCGATGGCCGGGCTCTTCCTCTCCGGCTCCGGCACGTTCGTCTCGTTCGGCATCGGCACGATCATCGTCGTCGCCGTCGCGATGCTCGGGTCGGTCACCGTCCTCCCCGCGCTGCTCGCGCTGCTCGGGGACAAGCTCGACCGGCCGCGCATGCCCTTCCTGCACAAGCGGGCCGGGCGGGCCGCGCGCATCGAGGCACGCCGGAACAGCGAGTCCCGCTTCTGGTCCTTCCTGCTCCGCCCCGTCCTCGCCCACCCGAAGGCCGCGCTGGTCGCCGCGGGAGGCGCGCTCCTCGTGCTCGCGATGCCCGTGCTCGGGCTGAAGCTGGGCAACACCGGGATGGACGACCTGCCGCGGTCGGTCGCCGAGGTCCGGGCGTACGACCGGCTCGTGGGCGCATTCCCGTCCGAGCACGACGCGCACACCGTCATCGTGGCGAGCACCGACGGGGCCCCGCTGGACGAGGCGGCGGTCTCGGCCGCCCTGAACGAGCTCGCCGGCACCGCGTCTCAGGAACCCGACTTCGCCCCTGTCGACGCCGCCGACCGCCCCGAGCCGGAGCTCTCCCGCGACGGCACGGTCGCCCGCATCGACGTGCCGATCGGCGGCAGCTCGCAGGACCGCGAGGGCAAGGACACGCTCGAGGCGCTGCGCGACCGGCTCGGCCCGGCGGCGCTCGGCGGGCTGGCCGGCACGACGTGGGGCGTCACCGGCGACACCGCCTGGACCGTCGACTTCATCGAGGTCCTCAAGGAGCGGCTCCCCGTCGTCCTGCTCTTCGTGCTCGCCCTGACGTTCCTCGTGCTCGTCGTGAGCTTCCGGGCCCCGGTCGTGGCCGCGGTGGCGATCGGGCTGAACCTGCTCTCGGTCGGGGCGGCGTACGGGCTGCTGGTCCTGGTGTTCCAGAACACCTGGGCCGAGGGGCTGCTCGACTTCCGCTCCAACGGGTCCATCGTCTCGTGGATGCCGCTGTTCTCCTTCGTCATCCTCTTCGGACTGTCGATGGACTACACGGTCCTCGTCGTCAGCCGGGTCCGCGAGGCCCTGCAGCACGGCGCCTCGGCGCAGGAGGCGGTCCGCACCGGCATCGTCCGGACGGCGGGCGTGGTCACCAGCGCGGCGGCCATCATGATCGCGGTCTTCGCGATCTTCGGGACGCTGCACCTGCTGGAGTTCAAGCAGCTGGGCATCGGACTGGCCGCGGCGATCCTGATCGACGCCACCATCGTGCGCGCGGTGCTGCTGCCGGCCGCGCTGGCCCTGCTGGGCGAGCGGGCCTGGGGCGGCCCGCGCTGGCTCGGAGCCCGGCCGGTCCGCCCGCTCGCCCCCGAGGGGAGCCGCCCGGGCCCGGAGCTGGTGAGCGCCTGACCCCTCCGCCCCTCCCCTCCCCCGCTGATCATGTCG
Source organism: Motilibacter aurantiacus (assembly GCF_011250645.1). Lineage (NCBI taxonomy): Bacteria > Bacillati > Actinomycetota > Actinomycetes > Motilibacterales > Motilibacteraceae > Motilibacter > Motilibacter aurantiacus. The sequence continues at coordinate 52,618 of NZ_JAANNO010000015.1, read as the reverse complement.
ACGTGGCGGGTTGCCCCCAGGCTGGGGACAACCCGCCACATCGGCATGATCACGCGCCAGGGGGGCGGAGGAGGGGGAGGTAGGGCGTGAGGTCGCTGCGCTCCCCGCTCGCCGACACCTGCGCGGCGGCCACCGCGTCGGCCCAGGAGAGCCCGCCGGTGGCGAGCGCGACCCACGTGCGGGCGTCGGTCTCGACGACGTTGGGCGGCGTGCCCCGGGTGTGCCGCGGGCCCTCGACCGCCTGCACGGCACCGTAGGGCGGGACGCGCACCTCGACGGTCCGGCCGGGCGCCCGGGCGGCGAGCTCCTCGAGCAGGAAGCGCGTGGCCACCTTCAGGTCCGTGGCGGCCGGCGCCTCGGCCGCGAGCACCCGCCCGACGGCGGCACGTCCCTCGGTGGGGTCCGTTCGGCGACGCGGTGGCACGACGACCGAGGCTACGCGCCGTCCCCCGGCTCTTGACGACCGCAACCCCGCGGCCTACGTTGTTGAGAGTTCAACTTCTGGAGGCAGCGGTGACCGACACGTCGACGACGACCACCGCCGAGGTGGGGGCGCGGATGCCGGCGCTCTACCTCGGCCACGGCGCCCCGCCGCTGCTGGACGACGCGCGCTGGTGCGGCGAGCTCAGCCGCTGGTCCGCCGCCCTGCCCCGGCCGGCGGCGATCCTCGTCGTGTCGGCGCACTGGGAGTCGGCACCCCTCAGCCTCAGCGCCTCCGCGCCCGGCACCCCGCTGGTCTACGACTTCGGCGGGTTCGCCGAGAAGTACTACCGGATGACGTACGCGACCCCGGACGCGAGCGCCCTCGCCCGACGGGTCGCCGCCGCCATGCCCGTCACCGTCGAGGTCCACCGGCACGCGAGCCGCGGGCTGGACCACGGCGCGTGGGTGCCACTCAAGGTCATGTATCCCGATGCACGCATCCCAGTTCTGCAGATGTCGCTGCCGACACTCGAGCCGGAGCGCCTGCTCGAGCTCGGCCGCCGGCTCCGGCCGCTGCGCGACGAGGGAGTCCTGATCGTCGGTTCGGGCTTCCTCACCCACGGGCTGCCGTTCCTGCGCGACTGGCGGGTCGACGCGCCCGCGCCCGGCTGGTCGGCGGAGTTCGACTCCTGGGCGGCCGAGGCCCTGGCCCGCGGTGACGTCGACGAGCTGGCGGCGTTCCGCGACCGCGCCCCCGGCATGCCGTACGCCCACCCGACCGTCGAGCACTTCGCCCCGCTCTTCGTGACCCTGGGCACGGCCACGGCGGCCGACGACGCACCGGAGACGACGGTCGAGGGCTTCTTCCTCGGGCTGGCGAAGCGCTCGTTCCAGGTGGCCTGACCCCCGGCGGGGCAACGCGACAGGGCGCCCCCGCGACTGCGGCGGCGCCCTGCCGGTGGTGCGGGCGCTCAGATGCGGAAGCGGGACACCGCCGCCTGAAGCTCACCGGACAGCTGCGACAGGCCGACGGCGGCCTCGCGCGTCTGCTCGACGTTGGTGGACGTCGTCTCGGTGGCCGCGGCCACCCCGCCGACGCTGCGTGCGATCTGCGACGTTCCGTTCGCCGCCTCGGCGATGCTGCGGCTCATCTCGCTCGTCGTGGCGTTCTGCTCCTCGACGGCTGACGCGATCGTCGCCTGGTAGTCGTTCACCTGGGCGATGATGGCGCTGATCTCCTCGATGGCGGAGACCGCGCCCGACGTGTCGGCCTGGATCGCCTCGACGCGGCGCGAGATGTCCTCGGTCGCGCGGGCGGTCTCCTGGGCCAGGTCCTTGACCTCGTTCGCGACGACCGCGAAGCCCTTGCCGGCCTCACCGGCCCGCGCGGCCTCGATGGTGGCGTTGAGCGCGAGCAGGTTGGTCTGCTCGGCGATCGAGGTGATGACCTTGACCACGTTGCCGATCTCCGCGCTGGACTCGCCGAGCTTGGTGACGGTCTCGGTGGTGTGCTGCGCGGCGGTGACGGCGCGGCTCGCCACGGACGCGGCGTCCCCTGCCGACTGCGCGATCTCGCGGATGGCAGCGCCCATCTGCTCTGCGCCGGCGGCGACGGTCTGCACGCTGTGCGAGACCTCGTCCGCGGTGGTGGCGAGCACCGCGGTCTCCTGGGCGGCGTCGGCGGACGCCGCAGCCATCTGCTCGGCCGAGCCGCTCGCGCGCGAGGACGCGTCGGACAGCGTGGCCGCGCTGGCGGCCAAGGTCGAGACGGTGTCGCGCACGGCGGCGACAGCTGCGTTGACGGCCGTCGACATCTCGGATACCTCGTCCTGGCCCTGGGCCTCGGCGCGCACGGTCAGGTCGCCGTCGGCGACGGCCCCGAGGACGTCGCGGACGGCGCCCAGCCGGCGGGAGACGCTGCGCCCGATGAGGTGGGCGAGGCCGAGCGCCAGCAGCAGCCCGACGACGAGCACGGCGACGATCAGGGTGCGCGCGCCCGTGGCCGTGGAGTGGGCGGACGCCGCCGCGGCATCGGCGAGCTCGACGTCGAGGGCGCCGAGGCCGTCGATCGCCTTGTTGACGTTCTCCTCGGCCGCGGTGAGCACCTGGATCTGCTCCTGCGGCGTGGAGCCCGCGTCGATCCCGGCCGGGATCTCCTTGCCGAGGACGAGGGAGTTGACGACCGCCTTGTAGACCGGCCAGTTCTCCTCGAAGAGCCCCGCCAGCTGCTTCCACTCGGCGCTCGCGTCGGGCTGTGTCGCGTACCCCCGGGCGGCGGCGTCGAGGTCGGCCTCGGCCTTCTCGACGGCGGCGGCGTACTCGGCCTTCTCCTCCCCGGTGCTGATCTCCATGAGGTACAAGGCACGGAAGAAGTCGGAGAAGGCGCCCTGCACCTCGACCAGGTTGCCGAGGCGCGAGATGTTCTCGCTGCGCAGGCTGTCGACGTCGTCGTCCAGGGTGCCCATGCGCGACCAGGCGACGGCACCGGTGACCACGGCCACCAGCCCGGAGACGAGGACGGCGAGCATGACCTTCGTGCCGATCCGGCGCCCGGCGATACGCGTCAAGGGTCTGCGTGCGGGTGCGGCCGCGGCGGGTGAGCTGCTCATCAGGCTTCTTTCTGACCCTGCGCGGCCGGTCCGCGCTCTGACCGGTCGTATCGGCACGCGGCGGCCGCAGCTGAACCGCTTCGCAGGGCTCGGGTGCCCACGGCGACCTGCCAGGAGTTCCTTAGCACCTGCCCAGCCCGGTCTTATCGCTCTCCAAGGGTCCGCGCCTCAACTGAAGGCTCAAGCACTGGTGCGACCGAAGGAGACAGCGATGAAGATCACCCGGGCCTCCGGCCTGGTCCTGGCCGCGACGACCGGCCTGGCCGGCGTCGGCGTGGGGGCGACGCTCGGCCCCGCCGCGGCGTCCGCCGCCTCCAGCAGCACGACGGCGGTGGGGGACCGCGTCACCGCCATCAAGCAGGCCCTCGCCGGCCTCGTCACCGACGGCACGATCACGCAGTCCCAGGCCGACAAGGTCGCGACCACTCTCGCGGACGAGCTGCCCCAGCGTGGGCCGGGCTTCGGCGGGCACGGCTTCGGCCGGTTCGGCGCCGGCCTGGACACCGCGGCGAGCGTCATCGGCGTGACCGAGGACGAGCTGCGGACGGCGCTCGAGAGCGGCAAGACCCTGGCCCAGGTGGCCGAGGGGAAGGGCATCAGCCAGGACGCCCTCGTGGACGAGCTGGTGGCGGCGGCGAAGGCCGAGCTCGCCGAGGCCGTGACGGCGGGCCGGCTGACGCAGGCGCAGTCGGACTCGATCAGCGCGGGCCTGGAGGCACGGATCACCGCCCAGGTGACGAGCACCCGCCCCCTAAGCGGCCCGGGCGGGCGGGGCCACCGCTTCGGCGGCGGCCCGAAGAGCGGGACGTCCCCCTCGGCGCCGTCCCCCTCGACCAGCCCCTCGACCAGCCCGTCGGCCGGCGCCACCACGAGCTGACACCCGTACGCGGTCGAGCCGCTGCGAGCCGTCGCCCCGGGCACCGGGGCGACGGCTCGCCGGCGTCACAGCCCCTTGCCTGTCGTGGTGGCCACCGTGAGCCAGGCGACCGCGAGGGCGCCGAGGCAGACGGCCGCAGCGGCGGGGCCGAGCACCGCCCACACGGCCAGCAGGGCGACGGGCACCGCGAGCACGGCTGCGCCGCGATGGCCTGTCACGAGGCGTCCCGTCCGGCCCCGCTGGGCTCGTTGCCGGTCGTCCGGTCCATGCAGGAGCGCTGCTGTCGTCATCCCTCCACGGTTCCCGGGGTACGTGGAAGGGGGCTGGAAGGTCCCTGCCGGCTGGCTGTGGGCTCCGGGCCCGGAGTCGGAGGGGCCGCGGCTCAGCCGGGGTGCGGGCGGTCCGCGGTCATGGCCGCCGCCCCGTTCCCCGTCGCGGCCGCGTGACCCCGTCGCCACGCGCGCTGTGCCGTCAGCGCCACGACGGCGGCCAGCACACCGAAGCCCGCGCCGGTGCTCATGGAGACCGACACGCCGCCGGCGTCGATCACGATCCCGGCGATCGCCGTTCCGCCCGCTGCTCCGGCGGTGTTGCTCATCGACAGCCAGGCCTGGGCCTCGTTGACCCGCGCGCGGGGGGCCAGGACGTCCACCAGGTTCTGCAGGATGAGCAGGGTCGGCGCGATGCACAGGCCCGACACGAAGAGCAGCAGCAGGAGCGGCGCCAGCGGCGGCGGGTCGGCCCGGAGCACGAGCCCCACGGCGGCGAGCCCGCAGGCGATGGCCACGAGGGTGAGGGGGAGCCGGCGCTGCTCGCCCTCGTGTCCCGCCAGGGCGCCGTAGAGCAGCCCGCCGATCGCGCTCCCGCCCGCGATCGCCGCGAAGAGCAGGCCGAGCGTCGACTCGTCGTCGAGGACGTCGCGCGCCGTGGACGCGATCGACGTGTCCACGCAGCCGAAGAGCAGAGCCAGGCACACCCCGACCGTGAGCAGCGCCGCCATCCCCGGGACGGCCAGGACGGGACGGTCACCCCCGGCCGCCGCGACCTGCTCCTCGGCCGGGACCGGGCGCCACGAGCGGGCCGCGTCGGTCGACGCGTACGCGAGCGAGCCGAGCCCCAGCAGCACGGACGTCACGATCAGCGGGACCGCCGGCCCGGTGGTGGTGAGCAGGAGCGAGAGCAGCAGCGGGCCGCCGATGAAGATCGTCTCGACCGCGACCGCATCGAGCGCGTAGCCCGCCCGGCGCCGGCCCTCGTCGGAGAAGATCACCCGCCACGCGGCCCGCATCGCCGGGGAGAGCGGTGGGAAGAAGGCTCCGCTCGACGCCGCGAGCAGGAGCAGCAGCGGGACCGGCGCGTCCGCGGCCGCTGTCAGGGCCAGCACGGCCAGCAGCAGCGCGGACACCACGCCGGTGGGCGCGATGACCCGCGCTTGGCCGAGCCGGTCGAGCGCCCGTCCCCACAGTGGCGACCCGGCCGCGGTGCCGAGGGCGTACGCGCCGGTGACGAGTCCGGCCTCGCCGTAGTCGCCGCGCACCTCGTTGACGAGCAGCACCGCCGACAGCGGCGCCATCGACAACGACAGCCGGGCGACGACCGCGGCGAGGAACGGGCGGGCCGCGCGCCCCGTGCGAAGGACGGAGACGTAGCCGGACAAGCCGCTTGCTGACACGACGGAACAGTGTGCCAAGCGAACCGGGGCGCCCTCACCCGGTCGAGGTACGGGCGCCCCGGGACGCTCAGTGCGCGTTCAGCGGGCTCGCGTCGCGCGCCGGCTCGAAGATCGCCGGCAGCGTCTCCGCGTGGGCGCGGCGCAGCTCCTCGACCGGGACGCTGAACTGGCCCTGCACGTCGAGCGAGTCCCCGTCCACCACGCCGATCCGAGCGTGCGGGAGTCGACGGGCGATGCACATATCGGTGAAGCGAACTTCCTCCGACCGCGGGACCACGACGATCGCCCGCGCCACCGACTCGCTGAAGAGGGCGACGAACGGGTCGATCCCCTCCGGCAGCCAGACCCGCGCCCCCCGCCCGCGGCGGATCGCCATCTCCACGAGCGCGACCGCGAGGCCGCCGTCGGCCAGGTCGTGCGCCGCCTCGAGCAGCCCGTCCCGGGACGCGTTGATCAGCACCTCGGCGAGCAGCTTCTCCGCCGCGAGGTCGACCTTCGGTGGCAGGCCGCCGAGGTGGCCGTGGAGCGAGTGCGCCCACTCGGACCCGCCGAGCTCGTCGCGCGTCTCGCCCAGCAGGTAGACCACGTCGCCCTCGGCGTCGAAGCCGATGGGGGTACGCCGGGTCACGTCGTCGATCACGCCGAGCACGCCGACGACAGGCGTCGGCAGGATCGCGACGTCCGCGGTGGAGTTGTAGAAGCTGACGTTGCCACCGGTGACGGGCACCCCGAGCTCGAGGCACGCGTCCGCCAGCCCGCGCACGGCCTCGGCGAACTGCCACATGACGTCGGGGTTCTCGGGGGAACCGAAGTTCAGGCAGTTCGTGACGGCCAACGGCTTCGCGCCGGTCGTCGCGACGTTGCGGTACGCCTCGGACAGCGCGAGCTGGGCACCGGCGTACGGGTCGAGCCGCGCGAAGCGCCCGTTGCCGTCCGTCGCGATCGCGATACCGAGCCCGGTCTCCTCGTCGACGCGGAGCATGCCCGAGTCCTCGGGCTGGGCCAGCACGGTGCCGCCGAGGACGTAGCGGTCGTACTGGTCCGTCACCCACGCCTTGGACGCGACGTTGGGGGCGGCGACGAGCCTGAGCAGCTCGGCCCGGAGCTCCTCGCCGGTCGACGGCCGCGGCAGCGACTCGGGCCCGGAGGCCTGCAGCGCGTCCTGGTCGGCCGGGCGGGCATACGGGCGCTCGTAGACCGGGCCCTCGTGGGCGACGGTGCGCGGCGGCACGTCGACGATGCGCTCGCCGTGCCAGTCGATCTGCAGCCGGCCGGTGTCGGTCACGCTGCCGATCACGGTTGCGGGGATGTCCCACTTCGCGCAGACGGCGAGGAAGCGCTCGATGTGCTTCGGCTCGACGCAGGCCATCATGCGCTCCTGCGACTCGCTCATGAGGATCTCCTCGGGAGCGAGCGACGGGTCGCGCAGCGGGACGCGGTCGAGGTCGACGAGCATGCCGCCGTCACCGGCGCTGGCCAGCTCCGAGGTCGCGCAGGAGATGCCGGCGCCGCCGAGGTCCTGGATGCCGACGACGAGGTCCTCGGCGAAGAGCTCGAGGCAGCACTCGATGAGCAGCTTCTCCATGAACGGGTCGCCGACCTGCACCGCCGGGCGCTTGGTCGGGCCGGTCGACTCGAACGTCTCGGACGCCAGCACCGAGACGCCCCCGATGCCGTCGCCGCCGGTGCGCGCGCCGAAGAGCACGACGAGGTTGCCGAGCCCGGAGGCGTGCGCGAGCTTGATGCCCTTGCCGTCCTCGCCGGGCTTGAGCACCCCGACGCAGAGCGCGTTCACCAGCGGGTTGCCGGCGTACGTCGGGTCGAACACGACCTCGCCGCCGATGTTGGGCAGCCCGAGGCAGTTGCCGTAGCCGCCGACCCCGGCGACGACCCCCGGAAGCACCCTTCGGGTGTCGGGCGCGTCGGCGGGGCCGAAGCGCAGCGGGTCCATGACGCCGATGGGGCGGGCGCCCATCGTCAGCACGTCGCGCACGATGCCCCCGACCCCGGTCGCGGCGCCCTGGTAGGGCTCGACGTACGACGGGTGGTTGTGCGACTCGACCTTGAAGACCGCGGCCCAGCCGCCGCCGATGTCCACGACGCCGGCGTTCTCGCCGACGCCCACGAGGAGCGCGTCGGTCTTCGGGGCCTTCTCGCCGAACTGGCGCAGATGGACCTTGGAGGACTTGTAGGAGCAGTGCTCGCTCCACATGACCGAGTACATCGCCAGCTCGCTCGAGGTCGGCCGGCGGCCGAGGATCTCGCGGATGCGGGCGTACTCGTCGTCCTTGAGCCCGAGCTCGCGGTAGGGCTGGGGCGCGTCCGGCGCGTCCTCGGCGGACTTGACGGTGTCGACGCTCACGCGCTCACCATCTCCTTCAGCACGGACGTGAAGAAGCCGAGCCCGTCGGTGGTGGGCCCGGTCAGCTCCTCGACCGCGTGCTCGGGGTGCGGCATGAGGCCCACGATGCGGCCGTCCTCCGACGCGACCCCCGCGATGTCGCGGTAGGAGCCGTTGGGGTTGTCGCCGAGGTAGCGGGCGACGACGCGCCCCTCCCCCTCGAGCCGGTCGAGGGTCGCCTCGTCGGCCACGAAGCCGCCTTCGCCGTTCTTCAGCGGGACGACGATCTCCTGCCCGGCGGAGTACGCCGAGGTCCAGGCCGTCGACGCGCTCTCGATGCGCAGCCGCTGGTCCTTGCAGACGAAGCGGCGCACGTCGTTGCGAATCAGCGCGCCCGGCAGCAGGTGCGCCTCGCAGAGGATCTGGAAGCCGTTGCAGATGCCCAGCACGGGCAGGCCGCGCCTGGCGCCGGCGACGACCTCGCTCATGACGGGTGCGAACCGGGCGATGGCGCCGCAGCGCAGGTAGTCCCCGTAGGAGAAGCCTCCGGGCAGGATCACGGCGTCGACCGACTTGAGGTCGGCGTCGCCGTGCCAGAGCGCGACGGCCTCGGCCCCGGCGATGCGTACGGCCCGGCGGGCGTCGCCGTCGTCGAGCGAGCCGGGGAAGGTGACGACGCCGACCCTCACGCGGGCTCCCCCTCCGGCAGGTGCACCGTGTAGTCCTCGATCACGGGGTTCGAGAGCAGCGTCTTCGCCGCCTCCTCGACCTTCGCGAGGACGTCGGGCGTCAGGGGCCCGTCGAGCTCCAGCTCGAACCGCTTGCCCTGCCGGACGCTCGCCACCCCCTCGAACCCGAGTCGGGGCAGGGCGCCGGCGATGGCCTGGCCCTGCGGGTCGAGAATCTCCGGCTTCAACATGACGTCGACGACGACGCGGGCCACGAGCGCTCCTGCGTGGATGGGGGTCGGCGGGTCCCAGCCTACCGGTCGCCCGCGGGGCTCCGACGCGACGAACGCATCGGCCCCCACCCGGCCGTGACTTCGAGCTGGACAGACACGCCGGCGGGGCGGACACGCCGGCCGGACGGAAGCCGCGGGCCCAGGGTCAGCCTCCGAGCTCGCCGCCTCCGGCTCCATGATCAGCAACGGGGTGCGGTTGGACGCCAGCGCCGGGCTGACGACCACCGGCCTCTCCTTCTCCCGCGGCGCTCGCCGCCGGCCATCCGGGCTTCGTCGCGGTCAACGGCAGGCTCAACGGCTCGGTCTCGAGGACGGCGTTCCACCTCAACCGCTCCGGCAGCCTGACGCTCGGCGGCGGCCGCGCGGTCGCGGCGACGTTCGCGATGGGGGCGAGCGCTCCCTCGAACGTCAGCTTCGCCGTCGTGGGCAAGCCCATCGCGCTCAGCCCGCCGTCCACGGGCTTCACGATCGACCGCTGCTACGACGCCTCGGGCAGCAGGTCGGCCGCCGTCCGGTTCCGCTTGTCGACCGACAGCGGCACGAGCTTCTCCTGCACGGCCACGGTCTCGACCTGGACGCGCACGTAGTCTCGCGGTCGACCTGCTGGAAGTGGGGGTTCGTCCCCCACCCCTGCAACTACCGGTGGGTGTAGCAGCCTGGCGAGCATCCACGCCAGCGAGGGCTTCGGCATCGACTCGGCGGCGAGCGGCATGACCGTCCGCATCGCCGGCTCGAACGCCTACATCCCGCTCCGGCTCACCTGACCCGGCCGCGCCCCCTCCTGCTCGCGCCGGCGTCAGCCGCGGTGCTTCGCGAGCCGCGCCCGGTCGACGATCTCGATGCGCCCCCGGCTCAGCGAGACGGCCCCGTCGGACTCCAGCGCGCGCAGCACCTGGTTGACGGTCGGGCGCGCAGCCCCCGCCAGGCCCGCGATGTCGTCCTGGGTGACGGTGAGCGTCACCGGCTTCGCCCCGTCGCCGTACTGCTCGGCGAGGGCCAGCAGCCGGCGGACGACGCGGTGGCGCACCGGGACGTACAACGCCTCGACCAGGTGCCCCGTCAGGCGCCGTACCTGGGCGGTGAGCACGTCCAGCAGCAGCCGCTCGACCCGCGGGTGGGTGGCACGCAGGGAGGCGATCTGGTCCCTGGTCAGGGTCAGCGCCTCGGTCGCCTCCAGCGCCATGACCGTCGCGCTGCGCTCCCCGACCTCCCCGAGCAGGGCCAGCTCCCCCACGGTCTCCCCCGGCCCGACCACCGCGAGCGTGACGGTGTCGCCGTACTCCGTCGTGACCCGCACGGCCACGTGGCCTGCCCGGATGAGGAAGAGGGTGTCGCCGGGGTCGCCGGCGTGGAAGAGCACCTCCCGCCGGGCGAAGGAGCGTGTGCGCGCGGCGGCCAGCACCTCGCGCCGCTCCTGGGGGTTGAGGCTGGCGAGCAGCGGCCACTCCATGAGGTGACTCCAGCACAGGTGGGGCGATGCTGTCAGTGCCTTCTTTCGACAGTCGCCCCATATCGCCACTTCCGGGCCGCATGGGGCATCCGTGCCCGGAGGACAGGGGTTGGGCCCGGCCGTCGCCCAGCCGTGGGAGCCGGCCGGCCGCTAGCATCCGCGCCGGCCATGCGGATGCCGGAGGAGGGTCGGTGAGCGAGGACCTTGTCGTCACCGGGGAGGTCGAGCTCTTCCCCGGCCCGGGCGGATGGCACTTCGTCCGGGCCCCGCGCGAGTGGTCCGGCGACCTCGCCCACCGCGCCCGCCGCGGCCTCATCGCCGTCACCGCGACCGTCGGCTCGACGACGTGGCCCACCTCGCTGATGCCCACGGGCGACGGCAGCCACTTCGTGGCCCTGCCGAAAGCCGTGCGCGCGGCCGAGGACGTACGGCTCGGCGACGACGTGACCGTGCGGGTCAGGCTGCGCGACCGCTGAGCGGCAGCTCAGGGCGTGCCGCTCTCCCGGAGCCGGCGGCGGTCGTCCGGCAGCCGCTGAGTGACCCCGCTGCGGTCCAGCAGCTCGAGGAACGGGACCGCGACGCGGCGGGTGGTGTCGAGGTGCCGCCGTGCCTCGCTGAGCGTGAAGGGCGCGGGCAGGCGCTCCAGCGCCGCCGCCGCACGGGCCGGCGCGTCGGGCAGCAGGTAGACCCCGTCGGCGACCTTGAGCAGGGCACCGACGCGTACGGCGGCGGCGAGCTCGCGGGCGCCGAGCCCGAGCTGGGCGAGCCGGTCGGCCTCGGGCGCCCGGAACGGCGCGACGGCGAGGTCGGCCTCGACCGCGGCCACCGCACGGGCCACAGCGGGCGGGAGCGACGGGGCAGCGGCCGGGAGGGACAGGCGCCCGTTCCGCGCCGGCAGCTGCCCGGCGGCCAGCTCCTCCACCAGGTCGCGGTCGGGAAGGTCGAGCCGCTGGCGCACGACATCGACCGGCGCGCCCGGCTCGAGCGGGTGGTCGGCGAGGTAGCGGCGCACCTCCTCTGCCAGAAGGGCGCGCAGCCCGCGCCACGTCTCCGGGTCGGCCAGCCAGTCGCCCGCGACGGGGCGCCCGGTGACCGGCACGCCCATCGCAGCGAGGTCGCCCCGGCGCACCAGCCCGCGCCGCCGCAGCTCGCCGGCCTCGTCCGGCCGCCCGTCGAGCGAGGCGAGCTCGGCGGCCCGGGCGGCCGCAGCACCTCGGCGGCGCAGGGCCGGGGGGCGTACGTCGAGGACGGTGACGCCGCCGGCCACTGCCCGTCGCCCCGGGTCGCGCAGCAGGGCGCGGTCCCCGATGCGCAGCGGCAGCGCGGCCGTGGCCGCCAGCCGGGCGGTGTCCCGGCCGAGCGGTCGCACGCGCACCGGCACGGCCGCCGAGCCCACGTGCAGGACGAGCATGGCAGGGAGCTCGGCCGCAACGACCCCGCGCACGCGCACGTCGACCACGTCTGCGGCCAGGAAGGCGCCGGGCGTCACGAGCACGTCACCGCGGGCGACGTCGTCCCGCTCGACGCCGCGCAGGTTCAGCGCCACCCGCGCCACGGCGTCCACCTGCTCGCGGGCCGCGCCGAGGGACTGCAGCCCGCGCACGCGGGCGCGCTTCCCGCCGGGCCCGAGCTCGAGCTCGTCCCCCACCCGCAGCGACCCCGCGGGCAGGGTGCCGGTGACGACGGTGCCGCTGCCCTTGATGGTGAAGGACCGGTCGACCCACAACCGCACAGGTGCTTTCTGCTCGGCCAGGGGCAGCGCGCGCACCAGCCGTTCGAGGGCGGCGACGAGGTCGGGCAGCCCGCTGCCGGTCACCGCGCTGACGGCGACGGACTCCACCTCGCCGAGCGTCGTCGCGGCGATCTCGGCCAGCGCCTCCTCGCGGGCGCGCTGCGGGGCGGCCAGGTCACTGCGGGCCACGACCAGCAAGCCGTGCCGCACCCCGAGCGCGTCCAGTGCCGCGAGGTGCTCGGCCGACTGCGGCATCCACCCCTCGTCGGCGGCCACGACGATCAGCGCTGCGGGGACCGGGCCCACACCGGCGAGCATGTTGGGAACGAAGCGCTCGTGCCCGGGGACGTCGACGAACGCGACCTGCGCCCCCGACGGTAGGTCGGTCCAGGCGTAGCCGAGGTCGATGGTCATGCCCCGGCGCCGCTCCTCGGCCCACCGGTCCGGCTCCATGCCGGTGAGCGCGCGGACGAGCGTCGACTTGCCGTGGTCCACGTGCCCGGCGGTGGCGATCACATGCACGGCGATTCCTGTCCCGCTCTTCCGGCTACTGCGAGGACGGCAGCGGCCACGTCGCCGTCGCGGCCGGGGTCGACGCACCGCAGGTCGAGCAGCAGCGCCCCGCGCTCGACCCGGCCGGCCACAGCCGGCTCGCCGAGGCGCAACGGCTCGGCGTACGCCGGAGGAAGCCGCACGGCGTACGACGCGATCTGCACGCCCGGGGCGCCCCCGCCGCCGACCACGGCGGTCGACTCGACGACCTCCGCCGCCACCCCGGCCGCGACGAGCCCCGCCGCGAGCTCCGCACTGCGTACGCGCAGCTGGTCGGCGGGCAGCCGCAGCGCCTGCCAGGTCGGCGTGACGGGACCGCGCAGGGTCGCCTCGAGCGCGGCGAGCGTCAGCTTGTCGACCCGCAGGGCGCGTGCGAGGGGATGCCGGCGCAGCCCCTCCACGACGCCGGACGTCCCGAGGAGCAGCCCCGCCTGCGGGCCGCCGAGCAGCTTGTCGCCGCTCGCCGTCACGAGCGCGGCGCCGGCGCGCAGCGAGGAGGCCGCGTCCGGCTCGTCGGGCAGCAGCGGGTCGGGAGCCAACAGGCCGGAGCCGATGTCGACGACGACCGGCACGCCGAGACCTGCGAGCTCCCCCACCGGGACCGAGGACGTGAACCCGGTGACCACGAAGTTCGAGGGATGGACCTTGAGCACCATGCCGGTGTCCGGGCCGACGGCCGCCCGGTAGTCCGCCACCGAGGTGCGATTCGTGGTTCCTACTTCACGCAGCCGTGCCCCGGTGGATTCCAGCAGGTCCGGCAGCCGGAAGCCGTCCCCGATCTCCACCAGCTCCCCGCGGCTGACGACGATCTCGCGCCCGGCCGCGAGGGCCGTCGCGGCGAGCACGAGCGCGGCGGCGCCGTTGTTGACCACGTGCACGGCCTCGGCGTCCGGCACCGCCGCGGCCAGGGCCTCGATGGCCCCGCGGCCGCGCCGGGCCCGCCGGCCGGTCGCCAGGTCGAGCTCGACGTCCGTGCCGCCGGCCGCCACGGTCAGCGCGTCGACGGCCGCCGGGGAGAGCGCCGCGCGGCCCAGGTTCGTGTGCAGGACGACCCCGGTCGCGTTGAGCACCGGGCGGAGGGTCGTCGCGGTGCGCGGCAGCCCCGCGAGCGCCGTTTCGATCACGTCGCCGGGCGCGATCTCCCCCCGACGGGCCTGCTCCTGCGCCCGGCGGACCGCGTCCCGCACCGTCTCCCGGCCGAGCCGGGACACGGCGGACGCCACCCGCCCGTCCGCGAGCACCGCGTCCGTGCGCGGGATGGCGCGCCGCGAGTCCGTCACCGGCGCACTGTAGGTCGGCGGGGCCGGGCGCGGCAGCCCGGGGTTGCGGCACCATGGGAGCGTGAGCCGAGCCCGGTACACCCTCCGCGCCGCCCGGCCCGTCGCCACCGCCGCGGCCCTGCTGCTGGCCCTGATGACGCCGGTGGCACGGGCTGCGCCACCGCCCGGCCGGCCGGCCGCGGCTGGCGACACGCTCCCCGGCTACAGCTCGTCGGTGAGCCGCATCAGCAACGCCACGCTCGCCCGCATGAAGCACTCGCACCGCGCGGGCTGCCCGGTCAAGGTGCGCGACCTACGGCTGGTCACACTGCGCTACGTCGGCTTCGACGGCAAGGCGCACACGGGCGAGCTGGTCGTCGCCGCCTCGGTGGCCGCCGACGTCACGGCGGCCTTCGGCGCGCTGTACGACGCGCGCTTCCCCATCGCGCGGATGCTCCTGGTCGACGCCTACGCGGGATCGGACGCCCGCTCGATGGCCGCCAACAACACCTCCGCCTACAACTGCCGCAAGGTCGCGGGCACCGGCCGCTGGTCCGAGCACTCCTACGGCCGTGCGGTCGACGTCAACCCGGTGCAGAACCCGTACGTGAAGGGCAGGGTCGTGCAGCCCGCGGCCGGGCGAGCCTACGTCGACCGCTCCCGGGACGCCGCCGGACTGCTGCGCGCAGGGGAGCCAGCCGTGGAAGCCTTCACGGCGAGGGGCTGGGGCTGGGGCGGCAGCTGGCGGAGCTCCAAGGACTACCAGCACTTCTCCTCCACCGGCCGCTGAGCCGTGCGGGTGCCACCGGAACCCGGTTTCACACGATCGTGATCTGACATGCCCCCGCCCGGGCTACCCGCCGACCCGCGGCAGACCGCACACTGACCGGTCGAGGCGGCGTTCGGCAGCGGGGCCGGGCCGGGCCTGTGGAAGGAGCATCGCGGGTGGAACCGAAGCTGATCTACAACTTCGCCGGCTGGATCGAGGTCCGGTCCGACGACCCCGCGTGCATCCAGGAGCTGCATTCGCACGCCGACGCCCACGGCCTGCCGACCGTCGTGGAGACCCGCCGCGGGGACGGCTTCGACCACCTGCTCCGGGTCGAGGTCGCCGGGGACGACCCCCGCGTCATCGACGCGGCGTACGCCTTCGCCCAGCACGTCGACCGGATGGTGGTCGAGTCCTGCTGACGCCACAGCGCGCGGCAGCCGAGCGCGGAGGCGGATGGGAATCGAACCCACCAGCGACAGAGACTGCCGCTCAACGGTTTTGAAGACCGCGGGGGACACCAGTACCCCGAACGCCTCCCCGGTGTCTCCGGGCGGAGTCACCGAGGTGGGAACCCTACCCCGCGCAGCCGCAGGCCCTGGGTGCCTCGGACGTAGGCTCGCCCGCGTGACGGCTCTCGAGACGTACCGGTTGACCCAGTTCGCCCACGGCGGCGGCTGCGCCTGCAAGATCCCGCCCGGCGAGCTCGAGGACGTGGTCGCGGGGCTCGTGGCCGGCTCGGCCAGCACCGAGGACGAGCTGCTGGTCGGCCTGGAGGCCGGCGACGACGCCGCGGTCGTGCGGATAGCGGAGGGCACGGCCGTCGTGGCCACGGCGGACTTCTTCACCCCCGTTGTGGACGACGCCTACGACTGGGGCCGGATCGCGGCGGCCAACGCCCTCTCGGACGTCTACGCGATGGGCGGGCGCCCGGTCGTCGCGGTCAACCTGCTGGGATGGCCGCGCGACGTGCTCCCCTTCGACCTCGCCCGCGAGGTCCTGCGCGGAGGGCTCGAGGTGGCGACCGCCGCGGGCTGCCATGTGGCCGGCGGGCACAGCGTCGACGACCCCGAGCCGAAGTACGGCATGGCGGTGACCGGGCTCGCCGACCCGCAACGGCTGCTGCGCAACGACGCCGGCCGGCCCGGGGTGCCGCTCACGCTCACCAAGCCGCTGGGTGTCGGGGTGCTGAACAGCCGCCACAAGGCCACCGGGGAGCGGTTCGCGCAGGCGGTCGACGCGATGACGACGCTCAACCGGGACGCGTCGCAGCGGGCGCTCGCAGCCGGTGCGGTCTGCGCGACCGACGTCACCGGGTTCGGGCTGCTCGGCCACCTGCACAAGCTCGCCCGCGCCAGCGGGGTCACCGCGGTCGTCGACGCGGCGGCGGTGCCGTACCTCGACGGCGCCCGCGACGCGCTCGCCGCCGGTCACGTGTCCGGCGGCACGCGCCGCAACCTGGACTGGGTGCGGCCGCACGCGGACCTGTCGGCCGTCCCGGAGGACGAGGCGCTCCTGCTCGCCGACGCGCAGACCTCGGGAGGCCTGCTGGTGGCCGGGGAGGTCCCCGGCTACCCCGTCGTCGGCGAGCTCGTCGCCCCCCTCGAAGGGGTCACCGTCATCGTGCGCTGACCGAGGACGGCGCCTGCCGTGCTCCCGGAGCCCGCGTGAGGAGCGGGAGCGCCAGCGAGACGAGGGCCAGCACGCCGATGACGGTGAACGGCAGGGTGTAGCTGTCGCTCGAGTCGTAGAGCACCGAGGTGATGAGCGGCCCCGCGACGCCGCCGATGCTCCACGCGACGAGCATCGCGCCGTAGATCGCGCCCGCGTTGGGCGTGCCGTAGAAGTCCGCAGCGGTCGCGGGCATCGTCCCGAATCCGCCGCCGTAGCAGAGGTAGATCAGCGCCGCGAGGATGGCGAACAGCGCGAAGGCGCTGCTGTGCGGGATGAGCAGGAAGCAGACCGCCTGGATCGCGAGCATCCCGAGGAAGGCCTGCATCCGGCCGATCCTGTCCGAGGTCGCGGCCCAGAGGATGCGCCCGCCACCGTTGAACAGCCCCATGATGCCGACGAAGAAGGACGCGGTGGCGGCGCTGGCGCCGGCGATCTCCTGGGCCGCGTCCGAAGCCTGGGAGACGAAGGCGATGCCGCACGCGGTGTTGAGCGCGAGGATCGCGGTCAGGAGATACCACTGCGGGGTCCGCAGCGCCTCCTTGAGGTCGTACGCCCGGGCGCCGGTCGCCGCCTTCCCTGATGCGGCCTGCTCGTACCCCGGCACGGTGTACCCGGCCGGCGGGTTGCGGAAGAACGAGGCACCGAGCAGGACCGCCACGAGGTAGCCGATGCCGAGGGGCAGGAAGACGCTGGTCTTGTCGTCGGTGTTGTCCAGCATCGACTTGGCGAGCGGGCCGGTGATGACCGCGCCGAAGCCGAAGCCACCGACGGCGATCCCGGTGATGAGCCCGCGCTTGTCCGGGAACCACTTGCCCAGCATCGCGATGGGGGTGATGTACGCGGCACCGAGGCCGATGCCCCCGAGGACGCCGTACGTCAGCACCAGCAGCCACAGCTGGTCCGCGGAATCGACCAGCGACGCCAGCATGATGCCGATGGAGTAGAGGATGCCGCCCACGAGCGCGACGGGGCGCGGGCCGAGCCGGTCCTGGATCCGGCCGCCGACGAAGCTGCCGATGAAGATCGTGCCGATGGCCACCTCGAACGGCAGCACGGCCTCGGTCTTGCTCCAGTCGAACTGCGTCTGGAGGGGCTTGTTGAACACGCTCCAGGCGTACACGGCACCTAGCGCCAGCTGGACGAGGACCGCAGCGACGACGATCAGCCAACGGCCCCCGGGGGGCGAGCCGGCCGCGCGGTTCCCCGTTGCCTCAGTGCTTCCCCGCGTCGTCACGCCCGGCCTCCGGCTGTGCGGTCGATGTCTGCTTGGCCCCGCGCCGGGCGTTCACACGCTCCCGCTGCGGCACGACGGTGTACTTCGGGTCCTTCGCCGACGCCACGCCGCCCTCGAACACCCCGAAGCGGGTCGCCACGCTGCCGGCGAGCAGGCAGGCGCCACCCGCGACGGAGACGACCCTGCTGCGCCCGCCCAGCAGGGCGCCCACGGCGCCGGCGACCGTCAGCGCACGGGCAGCCCGGAGCAGCGTGCCCGGACGGCCCTGCCGGTAGGGCTCGCTCAGCAGGCCGTGCCCCTCCTCCAGCCGGTGCCCGGCGGCGAGCTCCAGCGCCGCGCCGACGAGCGCGAGCCGGCGAGCGGGCGCCGCCTGCGCCACGGGCGCGAGGACCATGCCGGCCCCAGCGCCGCTGGCGAGCGCGCTGCCGCCGAACATGAAGGGCAGCTCCCGGTAGACCTCGTGCCAGGACGGCACCGCGGTGTCGGCGAAAAGCACTGCGGTGTACGTCGCGAGCGCCGGCGCCACGGCGGCCGCGGCGAGCCCGGACGCGGAGCCCGCGACCGGCAGCAGCCTGCGCCCGAGGCCCAGCACCCCCGTGCGCGGCAGCAGGGGCGCTGCCTCGGTCACGGCCGCGGCCCCGGCCAGGCCGCCGAACGAGGAGAGGATCCAGGTGCCCATCGACATGGGGGACGTGGGCTTCGCGACCCGCAGCATGTGGTGGAAGCGCCCGGGCCTGCCGAGGTCCTTGATGAGGAAGAACGTGCTCGCGCCCAGCGCCCCCAGGCAGGTGAGGCGCGAGTTGCGCCGCAGGGTCTCCGCGCCGGTCAGGCTCGCGCCCGCCGCCACCATGGACGATCCGGCCGCGAGGCCCCCGGTGAAGAGGTAGATGGCGATGTCGTGCGTCCAGACCGGCGCCTTCAGCACCGCCCGGCCGTAGTACGACTCGAAGGCCGCGTCCGGCACCATCACGGACTCGTCGCGCTTCCCCCCGCCGCGGGGCTTGCGCCGGCCGTCGCCGCGGCCCTGTTCCCAGCTGAGCGCAGCCTGGTCGCCGTGCGGGACGCGGCCGCCGCCCGGTGGCGTCGACCCGACCTCCCGCTCGGCGGGAACGCCCTCCCCCGTCACCGCCGGCGCCCGAGGGCCGAGGAGACGAAGGCCAGCGCCACACCGGCGACCATCGCCACCGAGGCCAGGCCGGCGTGCCGCCACATGTCCGGCAGGTCCCGCGTGGTGACGATCGGGTCCGGCGGGAGGCCGTAGACCTCGGGGTCGTCGAGGAGGAGGAAGAACGCGCCGTCGCCGCCGACGCCGTCCTCGGGGTCGTTGCCGTAGAGCCGCGCCTCCGAGACACCGGCGCCGTGCAGCTGCTCGAGCCGGCGCTGCGCACGCTCGCGCAGCTCGTCGAGCTCGCCGAACTGGATCGACTCGGTGGGGCAGGACTTCGCGCAGGCCGGGGTCATCCCTGCGCCGAGCCGGTCGTAGCAGAGCGTGCACTTCCACGCCCGGCCGTCGTCCTCGCGCTTGTCGATGACGCCGTAGGGGCACGCCGAGACGCAGTAGCCACAGCCGTTGCAGATGTCCTCCTGCACCACGACCGTGCCGAACTCGGTGCGGAACAGCGAGCCGGTGGGGCAGACGTCGAGGCAGGCCGCGTGCGTGCAGTGCTTGCAGACGTTGGACATCATGAGCCAGCGGAAGTCCGTCCGGCTCTCTGCGCCCGTCCCGCGGCCCGGCGGCTCGGCGGCCGGCATGCCGAGGAACTGCGGCTGCGCCCCGGACGCCTGCCGTGCCGCCTCGGCCACCTCGTGGCTCGACCCCACCCCGGTGCCCAGCCGGTCCTGCTCAGGCAGGGCCCGCACGCCGGCGGCCGTCACGTCGAACGCCGGCCCTGTGCCCGACGGGCCGGTCGGGGTGCTGTCGCTCGCGAACGGCGCGCTCTTGTTGCCCACGCCGTACGGCTGCTCGATGAAGTGCACCGCACGCCACGAGTCGGCCCCGAGCCCACCGGTGTTGTCGTAGGAGAAGCCCAGCAGGTTCAGCCCGTCCTCGGGGACGGCGTTCCACTCCTTGCAGGCGACCTCGCAAGCCTTGCAGCCGATGCACACCGAGGTGTCGGTGAAGAAGCCCACGCGGGGTGGAGCGTCCTCGTAACCCGCGTCGGGCGCCGGGTCCAGCGGGCCGTACAAGCTGTTCTTCGACACCATCTCAGCTCTCCTGCCCGTCCGGTCCGGTGCTTGCGTCCCGGCCACCCTGGCCCGGCCCGTCGGGCCGCTGTCCGCGCCCGGTCGGCGTCTCGGCGGATGCATGCTGCCCGGTCGTCTCCGCCGACTCGCCGTAGCCGACGCTCACCGAGCCCGACGTGGCGTGACGGGAGCGCACCTCGTCGTGGTCCGCCCCGATCAGGTCCGACGTACGAGCCACGGTTCCGGTCTCCCGGGTCACGTGTGCACGCCTCCGGTAGTCGTCGACGAGCTCCAGCACGGCGTGCCCGCGCGGGCGCCGGCCGTAGCGCACGTCGCACGTCCCGGCCTTGCACTCCTGGATGTGCACGTTCGGGTCGAGTGTGAGGTGCGGCAGGTCGTTGACGACGTCGCCGGTCGTGAGGCCGCCCGGCCCCCAGTGGTAGGGCAGCCACACCTGGTGCACGACCTTGTTCTGCACGCGCAGCGGCGTCAGCCGGTCGGTGACGAGGACGCGCGCCTCGATCACCGCACGGGCCGTGATGACGTGCGCCCAGTCCAGGTGCTTGAGGCCGCGCTCGGCCGCCATCTCCGGGGAGACCTCCATGAACAGCTCGGGCTGCAGCTCGGCGAGGTACGGCACGTAGCGGCTCATGCCTCCCGCGGTGTGGTGCTCGGTCAACCGAGAGGTCGTCCAGACGTACGGGAAGTGCTCGCTGCCCTCCTCCGGAGGGCTCGGGTGCATCTCGTTGACGGTGTTCGTATAGATCTCGCGCGTCGGGTTCTGCTGCTGGGTGTAGACGGCGTTGCGGAACGGGGACTCGCCCGGCTCGTAGTGCGCGGGCAGCGGGCCGTCGACCGTCCCCCGCGGAGCGAACAGCCACGCCTTGCCGTCGGCCTGCATGATGAACGCGTCGTCGCCGGCCAGCGCCGCCGGACCCGACGCATGGGGGTCGGGCCGGAACGACGGGGCCTTGTCGACCTGGAAGTCCGGCACGTCGTGCCCGACCCACTTGGCCTGGCCCTCGTCCCACCAGACGAGGGCCTTGCGCTCGCTCCACGGCTTGCCGTCCGGGTCCGCCGCCGCCCGGTTGTAGAGGATGCGGCGGTTGGCCGGCCAGGCCCAGCCCCACTCGGGCGCCAGCCAGTTCTGCTCCTTGCCGGGCTTGCGGCGGGCGGCCTGGTTGACGCCGTCCTTGTAGACGCCGCAGTAGATCCAGCATCCGCCGCTCGTCGTGCCGTCGGCCTTCATCTCGTTGAAGGTCGAGAGCAGGCGCCCGGTCGCGATCTCGTAGCCGTTGACCTCGCGCAGGACGGCGTCCGCGTCCGGGTCCTGCTCCTCGCCGTGGACCGGGTAGTCCCACGTCAGGTCGAGCAGCGGGCGGTCCCGCTCGTCGGTCGACGCCGCCAGCCGCTCCCGCATCTTCCGGCCGAGGTGATAGATGAACCACAGATCAGAGGTGCAGTCACCCGGCGGGTCCAGGGCCTTCTCGCGCCACTGCAGCAGCCGCTGCGTCTGGGTGAAGGTCCCTTCCTTCTCCACGTGAGTGGCCGCCGGCATCAGGAAGACCTCGGTCCGGCACTCCTCGGGCACGATCTCCCCGGTCTCGATCTCCGGCGCGTTCTTCCAGAACGTCGCGCTCTCGATCTGCACGAGGTCCCGCACGACCACCCAGTCGAGGTTGGCCAGCCCGAGCCGCTGGGCCCGGCCGTTCGCGGACCCGACGGCCGGATTCTGCCCGAGCAGGAAGTAGCCGAAGATCTTCCCGCCCTCGATCATGTCCATGACCTGGCTGTAGGTGCCGTGGTCACCGTTGATGCGGGGCAGGTAGTCGTAGCAGAAGTCGTTCTCCGGCGTCGCCTTGTCGCCCCAGTACGACTTCAGCAGGCTGACCATGTAGGCGTCAGCGTTGCCCCAGAAGCCCTTCTGGTTCTTGCCCTTGATGTCGTCGATGTAGGTCGACAGGGAGTCGTGCTCGGCCTGCGGCATGGCCAGGTAGCCGGGCAGCAGGTTGTAGAGGGTCGGGATGTCCGTCGAGCCCTGGATGCTGGCGTGGCCGCGCAGCGCGAGGATGCCCGCACCGGGGCGGCCGACGTTGCCGAGCAGCAGCTGCAGGATCGCGCCGGTGCGGATGTACTGCACGCCCGTGCCGCGCTGGGTCCATCCCACGCTGTAGACGAGCATCGTCGTCCGGTCCCGGCCGCTGTTGGACGCCCAGGCGTGCGCGACCTCGGCGAAGACGTCCGGCGAGATGCCGCAGACCTCCTCGACCAGCTCCGGGGTGTAGCGCGAGAAGTGGCGCTTCAGGATCTGGAAGACGCACCGCGGGTGCTGCAGCGTCTCGTCCTTCTGCACCTGGTGGTGCTCGAGCGCGGCACCGGCACCGCCCAGGCGCTGCCCGTGCTCGGAGTCACGCGACTGGTCGGTCTCGTGACTCTCCTCGCCGCTGTCGCCCTCCTGGCCCGCGTACTGCCAGGACGAGGTGTCGTAGGCCCGCTTCTCGTCGTCGAAGCCGGAGAAGAGGCCGTCGAGGTCCTCGGTGTCCTCGAAGCCCTCGCTGATGATCCACGAGGCGTTCGTGTAGGCCTTGACGTAGTCCTCGAACCACAGGTCGTTCGAGAGCACGTGGTTGACGATCGCGCCCAGGAAGACGATGTCCGTCCCTGAGCGGATCGGCACGAACGTGTCGG
This sequence comes from Motilibacter aurantiacus, assembly GCF_011250645.1. Taxonomy (NCBI): domain Bacteria; kingdom Bacillati; phylum Actinomycetota; class Actinomycetes; order Motilibacterales; family Motilibacteraceae; genus Motilibacter; species Motilibacter aurantiacus. The sequence continues at coordinate 30,193 of NZ_JAANNO010000015.1, read as the reverse complement.
CGTGCGCGCTGGTGCGCGTGAAGCGCGGGTCGATGTGGATGACCTTCGCCCCGCGGGCCTTCGCCTCCATCACCCACTGGAACCCCACCGGGTGGCACTCGGCGAAGTTCGAGCCCTCGATGATGATGCAGTCGGCATTCTGCAGGTCCTGCAGAGAGTTCGTCGCGCCGCCACGACCGAACGAGGCCCCCAGACCGGGGACGGTGGCGGAGTGTCAAATACGCGCCTGGTTCTCCACCTGGATGGCGCCCATCGCGGTGAAGAGCTTCTTGATGAGGTAGTTCTCCTCGTTGTCGAGGGTTGCCCCTCCGAGGCTCGCGATCCCCATCGTGCGGCGCAGCGCGCGCCCCTGCTCGTCGGTGTCCTGCCAGCCGCGCCGCCGGGCGTCGATCACGCGGTCGACGATCATGTCCATCGCGGTGTCGAGCTCGAGGTTCTCCCACTCGGTCGCGTACGGCCGGCGGTAGAGCACCTTGGTCTCGCGCAGCGGGTTGTTGACGAGGTTCTCGCTGGCGGCGCCCTTGGGGCAGAGGCGGCCGCGCGAGATCGGGCTGTCGGGGTCGCCCTCGATGCCGATAACGTGCTCGTCCTTGACGTAGACACGCTGGCCGCAGCCGACCGCGCAGTAGGGGCAGACCGACCTGGCCACCCGGTCCGCCGTCTCCGTGCGCGCCACCAGCCGCTTGGAGCCGGCCGACTTGGATGCGGCACCGCGACCCAGCGGGTCCGGACCGGTGAGCTGGCGGTAGACCGGCCAGCCCTCGATCCAGGTGCGTACGCCCATGTCCGCCCCCTCCTTCGCTCGCCCCGGATGCGGGAGTTGCCCCAGTGCGGGCAACGCTAACCCCGATGGGCGGGCTTGGGGAGGTCGGGCCGGGGTACGCCGCGCCGCGGGACCTCGCCGGCCCGTCCGCACCCGGCGGGAGAGGAGAGCACCCGATGGCTGCGCAGCCGGTCGCCCCGCCGCGGGCCGCGCGGCTCGCCCCGCTCGTCGGGCTCCTGGCGTTCGTGGTGCTGGGCAGCTGCCTGCTGCTGTGGGCGAAGTGGTCGCCGTACGTGGCGAAGACGCAGTCGCTCTCCGCGGGGGGAGGCTGGCCCGGGTCGTCGTTGCTGGCCACGGCGGGCGTGGAGCCGGGCTCGGCACCGAGCTGGGCCGCGGCGACGTCGTTCACCCGGGCGTACGCCGACGCCGTCTGGAAGGCCGTGGTCGCGGGCCTGCTCATCGCGGCGGCGGTCCAGAGCCTGGTCCCGCGGGCGTGGCTGCTGCGGGCGATGTCCCGGCGCAGCCCGGCCGCGAGCGCCGTCGTCGGCGGGCTGGTGTCCACGCCGTCGATGATGTGCAGCTGCTGAACCGCGCCGGTCGCCTCGACCCGTCCCCGAGTACCTGGTCGTCGTGCTGGCGGTGGGGGCCTTCAGCGGCTGGCTCTTCCCGCTCGGGGAGTCGGCCCGCTCGTGGGGCGTCCTCGCAGCCCTGGTGGCCGTCGTGCTCGGGACGCTGCTGGTGGTCCCCACCGCCGGCGAGATCCCGATCGCGCAGGGCCTGCGCGCGGCAGGGCTCGGCAACGGCGCGGTCGGGGCCCTGCTGATCGTGCTGCCCGCCGTCAGCCTGGCGTCGATGGTCATGGTCGCTCGCGCCCTGGGGTGGCCGGTGACGCTGGCGACCGCCGCCGTGGTGGCCGCCGGCGGGGCCGTGGCCGCGGTGCTGCTCCCGGCCCTGCTGCTGCTCTGACGCGCCAGGGCCCGCACGGGCCCTGCCGTGCGGTCGGCGAGCGCCAGCCCGGTCAGCCCGGTCAGCCCGCCGGCCGTGCCTGCCAGGCCTCCCACGCGCTGGCGATCATGTCCTCGAGGTCGCGCTGCGCTCGCCAGCCGAGGCCGGCGTTCGCCTTCTCCGGGCGGGCGACCACCCGCGCCGGGTCGCCGGCGCGGCGCGCCACCACGTCGTACTCGAAGTCGATGCCCGTGACCTTGCGGGTCACCTCCATGACCTCCTTGACCGTCGCCCCCTCGCCGCGCCCGATGTTGTAGGCCTCGGCGAGCGGCCCCTCGGCCAGCTTGCGGGCGGCAGCCACGTGCGCGTCGGCCAGGTCCACCACGTGGATGTAGTCGCGGATGCAGGAGCCGTCACGTGTGGGGTAGTCGTCGCCGAAGACCTTGGGGCGCCGGCCCTCCGTGATGGCCTGGAACGTCAGCGGGACGAGGTTGAAGACTCCGGTGTCACCGAGCACCGGGCTGCCCGCCCCCGCAACGTTGAAGTAGCGGAGGCTGGCCCAGCGGGTGCCGGTGGCCTTGCCGAAGTCCTCGATGACCCACTCGCCGACCAGCTTGGTCTCGCCGTAGGGGCTCACCGGGCGCTGCGGGTCCGTGACGACGACGTCCTCGACGACGTCCTCGGTCTTGGGCTCGCCGTAGACCGAGGAACTGGAGGAGAAGACCAGCTGCTCCACGCCCTCGTCGTGCATGGCGCTGAGCAGGCTCTGCAGCCCGGTGACGTTCTGCTGCCAGTAGAAGAGCGGCCGCTCGACCGACTCCCCCACGGCCTTCTTGGCCGCGAGGTGGACGACGCCGGTCACTTCGTGCTCGCGCAGCGCGCGGCGCACGGCAGCGGTGTCGAGCACGTTCGCCTCGACCAGCGGGATGTCCGGGCCCAGTCGCTCGCGTACCCCGGTGGACAGGTCGTCCAGGACGACGGCGCCGAGCCCCGACTCCTGCAGGGCCAGCGCGATGTGTGCCCCGATGTAACCGGCTCCCCCGGTCAGCAGCCACGTCATGGGGCGACAGTACCGAGCGGCCTCCCGGTGATGCGCGCGTACGCCTCCAGGTAGCGCTCGCGGGTCCGCTGCACGACGTCGTCGGGCAGGGGCGGGGGCGGCTCGCCGCTGTCACGCCGCCAGCCCGAGGCCGGGGAGGTGAGCCAGTCGCGGACGTACTGCTTGTCGAAGGACCGCTGGGGCCGGCCCGGCTGCCAGCTGTCCGCCGGCCAGAAGCGCGAGCTGTCCGGCGTCAGCACCTCGTCGCCCAGCACCACGGTGCCGTCAGGGCGAGCGCCGAACTCCAGCTTGGTGTCGGCGAGCACGATGCCGCGCTCACGAGCGATCTGCTCGCCGACGCGGTAGACCGCGAGCGTCAGCCGGCGCAGCTCCGCCGCGACGGGCGCGCCGATCGCGCGCTCGACCGCCTCGAACGACACGTTCTCGTCGTGCTCGCCGACGGCGGCCTTCGTCGCGGGAGTGAAGATCGGCTCGGGCAGCGCGCTCCCGTCCTCGAGCCCCGGCGGCAGGGGGTTGCCGCAGACCTGTCCCGTCGCCCGGTAGTCGGCGAGGCCGGAGCCGGTGAGGTAGCCGCGCGCGACGCACTCGACCGGGAACATCTGCAGCCGCTCGCAGACCATGGCGCGGCCGGCCCACTCGGGCGGGGCCTCGGCCGGCAGGTCGGTCGTCAGCAGGTGGTTCGGGACCACGTCCGCGAGCCGCTCGAACCACCACAGCGACAGCTGGGTGAGGACGCGACCCTTGTCCGGCACCGGGGTCTCGAGCACGTGGTCGTACGCGGAGACCCGGTCACTGGCGACGACCACGAGACGGCCGTCGTCGAGGGCGTAGAGGTCACGGACCTTGCCGCTGTGCACGTGGCGTAGCGCGTCGCCCACGGGTCGTTCCCTCCCGGCCCCGGGGCCGCACCGATCGATAGAGATCGCCCAGAACAGGCATGCCGGGCATGGCAGCGGGTACTTCCGCTCCCGACCAGACGACAGGGCGCCACCGGAACCGCAGATTAGCGCACACGGGTGGCGCGCTCACGGAAGGAAGACCATGACCGACGCGAGCAGCTCGGGCAGTACGCCCGGCCAGGTTGCATCCCGGGCAGGCGAGGTGGCCGGGGTCGCCAAGGACTCGGCGGCCGAGGTCGGCACCACCGCCAAGGACGCCGGCACCCAGGTCGCGACAACCGCGGTCGAGCAGGGCAAGCAGGTCGCGGCCGAGGCGAAGGCCCAGGCGCGCGACCTGCTGGGCGAGGCCCGTACCCAGGCCAGCGCCCAGGGGATGGCCCAGAAGGACAAGGCCGTCGGGGGGCTGCGCGCCCTCGCCGACGAGCTCGGCAGCATGGCCGAGGGCGGCGGGCAGAGCGGTGTCGCCACCGAGCTGGCCCGACAGGCCTCCAGCCGCGCCCACGAGGTCGCCGACTGGATCGAGAGCCGGGAGCCGGGTGACCTGCTCGAGGAGGTGCGCGACTTCGCGCGCCGCCGCACGGGCACGTTCCTGCTCGGCGCGGCCCTCGCGGGCGTCGTCGCCGGACGTCTCACGCGCGGCGCGGTCGCCGCGGCGCACGACGAGAGCGGCAGCCCCTCCTCCGGCCAGCAGGCGCCCGCCGCCCTGCTCGACGCCGAGCCCGAGAGCTACGGCACGGGCTACGGCACGAGCTACGCCACGGAGAGCGGGACCGGCTACGCCGGCACGACGACAGGCGCGACGACCGGCACCGGGTACGCAACCACCGCCGCCACCGCGGCGGGCGCAGGCGCCGGTGCGACGTACGCCGCCGGCAGCGAGCTCGGCAGCGGCACGCCGATCGCGGACGAGATGAGCGAGGCCTACGGCGCGCACGACGCCGGCATCCCGGCCGCCTCCGCGGGCAGTGCCGACCTCGGCTCGACCTACACCGACCTCGGGACGGCACCGGGCTCGCTCGTCGACCCCGACACGATCGACGTCCGCCCGTCCACGACCGAGGCCCGGCCGTGACGACCGCGCCCGGCATGCCGGGTGGCGGCGCGTCGGCCGCCTACGGCGACGACCGGCCCCAGGTGCAGACGACGTCGTCCCTCGGCGAGCTGCTCGGCGAGGTGACCAAGGACCTCTCGACGCTCATGCGCCAGGAGGTGGCGCTCGCCAAGGCCGAGATGAAGCAGGAGGCCACGAAGGCGGGCAAGGGCGCCGGCATGCTCGGCGCGGCCGGCTTCGCCGGCTACATGGTCCTGCTCTTCCTGTCCATCACCCTGCTGTGGGCGCTGGACAACGTCATGGACACCTCGCTCGCCGCGCTCATCGTCGCCGTCCTCTGGGCGGTCATCGGCGCCGTCCTCTTCGTCCTCGGCCGCGCGCAGATGAAGAAGGTGCGCGGGCCGGAGCAGACGATGGAGACCGTCAAAGAGGTGCCGCCCGCGTTGAAGCCGAACACCGGCCGCTAGGCCGCCGACCACCACGCCGGCCGAATGGCCAAGGAGGAATTCCCGATGAGTGACGACCCCGACAAGATCCGCCAGGACATCGAGCGGACGCGCGCGGAGCTGAGCTCCGACGTCGACGCGCTCGCCGACAAGGTGAGCCCGTCCTCCATCGCGCACCGCCAGGTCGAGAGCGCCAGGAGCACCCTGACGGGTGTGAAGGAGAAGGTCATGGGCAAGGCCTCGGACGCGAAGACCGCGGTGCAGGAGCGCACCCCCGGGCTGCACTCGTCCGACGACCCGTACACGAACTCCGGTCCCGGAATCGGAGAGCGTGCGTCCTCCGCCGTCTCGAGCGCCCAGGGTGCCGTGCAGCAGGCTCCGGGCGCCGTCCGGCAGCAGGCCCAGGGCAACCCGCTGGCTGCGGGCCTGATCGCCTTCGGCGCCGGCTGGCTCGTCTCCTCGCTGCTGCCCGCGTCGAGCAAGGAGCAGCAGGCCGCGTCCTCCCTCAAGGAGAAGGCCACCAGCGGGCCGGTCAAGCAGAAGCTGACCGACGCGGCGCACGAGGTGCAGGACACGCTGCGCGGCCCCGCGCAGGACGCCGTGCAATCGCTGAAGTCCACTGCGCAGGACGCGGTGGCCAGCGTCAAGGACGAGGCCCAGTCGGCCACGTCCGACGTGCAGGACTCCGCCATGCAGGCGAAGGAGACGGTGCAGTCCAACGCCACGCGTTGATCTCCTGCGCACCGCGGCGCGCATCCCGCTCCGCAGCAGGACGGCGGGCTCTCTCCGGAGGGCCCGCCGTTCTGTTGTCCGTGCACGTTCCCGACGTCAGCTGCAGCGCCTGCAGGAGATTCGCTCCGACAACTGTAGGATGCGCGCCGGCTCGGCGGCTCCTTAACATACGCGGAACTCGCCGTAACCGAGCTGAGACCCGACGAACGTACGGTTCCGGCGACCCACCGGCGGTCGGCTCCCTAGAGTGCGACGCGAAGTGGACATTCCGACGAACTTCACGGATCGAGGACACAGGATGCGGAGCAGGGCCTGGAGATCGGCCGCTGTGGCAGCTGGGCTCGTCGCGAGCCTCGGGCTGACCGCCTGCGGCGGGGGCGACGACGACGAGAGCGGCACGGACGGCGCGGCGGCGACGCCGCAGTCGAGCGCGGGCGGCTCGTCGAGCGAGTCCGTCGTCCTCGGCACCACCGACACGGTGACCAGCACCGACCCGGCCGGGGCCTACGACCTCGGCTCGTGGACGCTGATCTACAACATGTACCAGAACCTGATGAAGATCCAGCCCGGCTCCGCGACCCCCGTCCCGGACGCGGCCGAGAGCTGCGACTTCACCAACCCGACGACCTACACCTGCACCCTGAAGTCGGGGCTGAAGTTCTCGAACGGCAGCGACCTCACCTCCGAGGACGTCAAGGCCTCCTTCGACCGCATGGTCGCGATCGAGGACGACTCTGGCCCGTCCTCGCTCTTCGCCAACCTCAAGTCCACCGCCGCGCCGGACCCGACGACCGTCACGATGACGCTCAACAACCCCGACGCCACCTGGCCCTTCGTGCTCACGACCGGCGCCGGCGCCATCGTCGACTCCGAGGTCTACCCGGCCGACTCGCTGCTCCCGAGCGAGCAGGCGGTGGGGTCCGGCCCGTACAAGCTGGCCAGCTTCCAGTCCGGTCAGCAGGCGGTCTTCGAGCCCAACGAGAGCTACACCGGCGACGTCGAGCTCAAGAACAACGGCTTCATCGTCCAGTACTACACCGAGGCCTCGGCACTGAAGCTCGCGATCGAGGAGGGCGACGTCGACGTCGCCTACCGCAGCCTCGCGCCGACCGACATCGAGGACCTGCGGGGCGAGTCCGGCCAGGGCGTCCAGGTCGTCGAGGGCAACGGCACCGAGATCCGCTACCTCACGTTCCAGACGGACCAGGCGCCCTCGAACAACAAGGCGGTGCGTCAGGCCATCGCGCAGCTGATCGACCGGCAGGCGATCGCGGAGCAGGCCTACGACGGCACCGTCACCCCGCTCTACTCCATGATCCCGCAGGGCCTGGACTACCACACCGAGGCCTTCCAGGAGAAGTACGGCGAGCCCGACGTGGAGAAGGCCAAGGCGCTGCTCGGTGGCGTCAGCACGCCGGTCGACGTGACGCTCTGGTACACCCCCACCCACTACGGCCCCAACGCCGCCGACGAGATCACCGAGATCCAGCGCCAGCTCGAGGAGAGCGGCCTGTTCAAGGTGACGATCGAGAACACCGAGTGGCAGCAGTACCAGACCGACTACAAGGCGGGCACCTACCCGCTGTACCAGCTCGGCTGGTTCCCGGACTTCCCGGACCCGGACAACTACTCGGCTCCCTTCCTCGACGGCAAGGGCGGCTACTTCAACAACGGGTACGAGAACCCGCGCCTGACCGAGCTGATCGCGCAGGAGCAGGGCAGCACCGACGACGCCGAGCGTGAGGCGGCGTTCGCCGAGATCCAGGAGATCACCGCCGAGGACGTCCCCGTCCTGCCGGTCTGGCAGGGCAAGCAGATCGCGGCGGTCCGCGACGGCGTGACCGGTGTCCAGGACACCTTCGACCCGTCCTTCACCTTCCGCTTCTGGCTGGTGAGCAAGCAGGGCTGACGCCCGCACGGGGGAGGCGCGGGGGTTTCCCGCGCCTCCCCTTCTGTCTTTCTCGTCGAAGGAGTTCGTGTGGGCTCGCTGGCGCGCTATGTCGGCGTACGGCTGCTGCTCGTCGTCCCGATGGTGCTGATCCTGCTCAGCGTCGTCTTCCTGCTCATGCGCGTGGCGCCCGGAGACCCGGTCAGCAGCGCGCTCGGCGGCCGGCTCTCCGCCGAGGAGCTGGCCGAGCGACGGGCCGCGGCGGGCTTTGACGTGCCGGTCTGGCGGCAGTACGTCGACTACCTCGGACAGGTGGTGCAGCTGGACTTCGGGCGCACGATCACCGACAACCGGGCCGTCAGCGAGATCGTCGTCGACAACGGCGGCGCCACGCTGACCCTGACGGTCGCAGCCGTCATCGTCGCGTTCCTGGTCGGCCTGCCGCTGGGCCTGTGGTCCGGCCGTCGCCGCGACCGGCTCGACGACGTCGGCATCCGCCTCTTCGGCATCGTCACCTTCGCCGCGCCGGTCTTCTTCGTGGGGCTGCTCTTCCAGCTCTTCTTCGGCAAGAGCCTCGGCTGGTTCCCGACCTCGGGGCAGGCGAGCCCGCGCATCCAGGCCTCGATCCCGGAGAAGACCCACATCCTGCTCGTCGACGCCCTGCTGGCCGGGGACATGACGGCCTTCCGCGACGCGCTGCACCACCTCGTCCTGCCGGCCGTGACGCTCGGGCTGCTCGTCGTCGGCGTCCTCATCCGTCTCGTTCGGGTCAACATCATCCAGACGCTGCAGAGCGACTACGTGGAAGCGGCCCGCGCCCGTGGCATCGCCGAGGGACGGGTCGTCCGCAAGCACGCACTGCGCAACGCCCTGGTGCCCGTCATCACGGTCATGGGCCTGCAGGTCGCCGCCCTGCTCGGCGGCGCGGTGCTCACCGAGCAGACCTTCAACTGGCCCGGGATCGGCAACGAGCTCGTCGGCTACCTCAACGACCGCGACTACACCGCGGTGCAGGGCATCATCACGATGTTCGCGCTCATCGTCGTCGGAGTGAGCCTGCTCATCGACATCGTCAACGCACTGGTCGACCCGAGGATCCGCTACTGATGGCCGCCGACCCCCTGGCCCTCCAGGCGCCCACGACACCTCCCGCCCCGTCGGCGAAGCGGCGCGGCCGCGTCCTTGCCCCGCTCCGACGCGCACGCGGCGTGCCCCGCTGGCTGCTGATCGGCGGCATCACGGTCACCGCGTTCTTCGTGGTGCTCGCCCTCCTCGCGCCCTGGATCGCGCCGTACGACTTCGACCAGTACCGCGACGCGGACGCGCGCTTCCCCAAGCTCGAGGGACCCGACGGCACGCACCTGTTCGGGACCACGGTGCAGTCGCTGGACGTGCTGTCGCGCACCGTGTACGGCGCACGCACCGCACTCGAGGTGGTCGCCCTCGCGGTCGTCTTCTCGGTCGTGGTCGGCGTGCCGCTCGGGCTCATCTCCGGCTACCGCGGCGGCTGGCTCGACCGCGTGCTCGTCCTCTTCATGGATGCGCTCTTCGCCTTTCCCTATCTCCTGCTCGCGATCGTCATCGCCTTCATCCTGTCCGACACGTGGATCGGCGGCGGCGTCTGGACCGCTGCGATAGCGATCACCGCCGTCTACATCCCGCAGTACTTCCGAGTGGTGCGGGCGAGCACGCTCAGCGCGCGGGAGGCGACGTACGTCGAGGCGGCACGCGCGATCGGCGCGAAGCCGCGCACCATCGTGATGCGCTACCTGTTCTCCAACGTCGTGCACAGCGTGCCGGTCATCGCGACGTTGAACGCCGCCGACGCGATCCTCACGCTGGCCGGGCTCGGCTTCCTGGGCTACGGCATCCAGCCGACCGAGGCCGCCGAGTGGGGCTACGACCTGCAGCGGGCCATCTCGGACGCGGGCGCGGGCATCTGGTGGACGGCGCTCTTCCCGGGACTCGCGATCACTGTCCTGGTCGTCGCGCTCACGCTCGTGGGCGAGGGCCTGAACGAGATCATCAACCCGACCCTGCGGCGGCGCATCGTCACCACCGTGATGATGCCGGACGACACCGACGACGGGTCCACACCGACACGACGCACAACCGAGGAGGTCGGCCCGTGAGCGCGCTCCTCGACGCCTCGCCGGCGCCCCAGCACGCAGGCCCCGTCATCTCCGTCGACGGGCTGCGCATCTGGTACGGCAGCCCGCGCGGCCCCGTCAAGGCCGTGGACGACGTCGACCTCGTCATCAACGCCGGGGAGTCCGTCGGGCTGGTCGGCGAGTCCGGGTGCGGCAAGTCCACGCTCGGCCGCGGACTGCTCGGGCTGCTGCCCGAGGGCGCCCGGATGACCGGCAAGGCCCTGCTGCGCGGGGAGGACGTCGTCGCCCTCCCTCCGGACCGGCTGCGGGCCATGCGCGGCAGCGAGCTCGGGCTCGTGTTCCAGGAGCCGATGACCCGGCTCAACCCGCTCATGCGGGTGAGCGACCACTTCGACGAGCTGCTGCGCACCCACGAGCCGTCGCTGTCGAAGGCGCAGCGGGAGGAGCGCGCCCTGGAGGCGCTGCGGGCCACCGGCATCCCGCCGTCCCGGCACAAGCAGTTCCCCCACGAGTTCTCCGGCGGCATGCGGCAGCGCATCATGATCGCGCTGACCCTTGTGCTGAAGCCGGCGCTGATCGTCGCGGACGAGCCGACGACCGCCCTCGACGTCCTCGTCGAGGCACAGGTGCTGGCGCTGCTGTCGGACCTGCGCAAGACCTCCGACACCGCGCTGCTGCTCATCACCCACAACCTCGGGATCGTGGCGGAGGCCTGCGACCGGGTCGCCGTCATGTACGCCGGCAAGATCGTCGAGCAGGGCGACGCACGGCAGGTCTTCAACGACCCGGCCCATCCCTACACGCGGTCGCTCCTGGCCTCGACGATCTCGCTGGAGACCACCGAGCTGACCTCCATCCCGGGCGCCCCGCCGGACCTCGCCAACCCGCCCACCGGCTGCCGGTTCCACCCGCGGTGCCCCGACGCCATGCAGGTCTGCCCCGCCCGCGACCCGGGCGACGCGGTCGCCGAGGGCGGCCAGCGGGTGAGCTGCTGGCTGCACCGCCTCGACGAGCTCTCCGCGGCCGACCGTGCGCCGCTCCAGCGCGAGGAGATCAGCGTTGCCGACGAAGCCTGACCTCGCGTTCTCCCAGGCCGGCGCCGCCGGCGGCGAGCCGGAGGCGATGCTGACCGTCGAAGGCCTGCAGGTCCACTACCAGCTGCGCGCCGGGGCGTTGTCCCGCGTGCTCGGCCGGACGCCTCCGGCGGTGAAGGCCGTCGACGGGATCGACCTCACCCTGCGCCGCGGTGAGGTGCTGGGCCTCGTCGGGGAGTCCGGCAGCGGCAAGACGACCCTCGGGCGGGCCCTGCTGGGGCTGGTCCCCGCGACCGGGGGCAGCATCCGCTACCGGGACCAGGAGATCGTCGGCCTGCCCGAGAGCCGGCTCCGGCCGCTGCGCCGCAAGCTGCAGATGGTCTTCCAGGACCCGCACGCCTCGCTCAACCCGTCCATGGACATCGGCACGGCGGTGGGCGACCCGCTGCGCGTGCACGGCATCGGAGCGAACGAGGAGGAGCGCCGGGCGCTGGTCCGGCAGGCGCTCGAGACCGTCGGGCTGGCCCCGGCAGAGCGCTTCATGCCGATGTACCCGTCGGACCTGTCCGGCGGGCAGAAGCAGCGTGCGGTGATCGCCCGGGCGATCGTGCTCGAGCCGGATCTGCTCGTCGCCGACGAGCCGGTGTCCATGCTGGACATGAGCGTGCGGGCCAAGATCCTGCAGCTGATGATGGACCTCGGCGAGCGGCTGGGCCTCACCTACGTCTACATCACGCACGACCTCGCGACGGCGAAGCTCTTCTGCGACCGCGTCGCGATCATGTACCTCGGCCGCATCGTCGAGATCGGGACGTCGGAGGAGATCTTCGACAACCCGCGCCACCCCTACACCAAGGCACTGCTGCGGGCGGTCCCGACGCCCGGGCTCATCCGCGACGTGCCGCACGACCTCCCGCGCGGCGAGGTGCCGGACGCCGTACGCCCCCCGGCCGGCTGCTCGTTCCACCCGCGCTGCCCCGCGGCGTTCGCGCCCTGCGGCTGGGAGGCCCGCGACCTCCGGTCCACGCTGGAGGACCGCTGGTCCCGGCTGGACGCGGCGGCGTACCGGGAGGAGAGCGCGCTCTTCGCCGACCTCAAGGAGCTGGACGCGCCGGGCCCGTCCGTCCGCATCCGGCCGGCGTCGGGCAAGGGCAGCGAGCTGCTCGCGCTGCTCGAGGGCATGCGGTCGGGAGCAGCGGAGGACCGGGTCTGGCGGGGCGTGAGGGCGGTCCGCGAGGACGCGGGGGCGGTGGTGGTGGACTTCCGCGACCAGGTCGACCCTGTACCCCTCGCGGTGGGCACGTCCCGCGTCGAGTGCCACCTGTTCGACCCGGAGCTCAGCCCGCTCAGCGAGGAGGCCCGCGGCTGAGCGCGGCGACGCTCAGCGTTACGGGTCATCCGTTCGACCGGCGGCGCCGGCGGTGGATGCTGGACTCCCGGACGGCGAGCTCCGGCTCGAAGACCACCTGCCGGTGCTCGTGGGCCTCCGGGTCGTTGATCTCCTCGAAGAGCAGCTCGGCGGCCGTACGTCCGAGCAGGTCGCGCGGCTGTCGGACCGAGGACAGCGGGACGGCGGCGGCCGCCGCGTAGTCGATGTCGTCGTAGCCCACGATCGCGACGTCCTGGGGGACCCGCAGCCCGCGGCGCGTCATCTCCTGCAGGACCCCGAGCGCGAGCAAGTCGTTGGCGCAGGTGACCCCGGTGGGCCGCTGGGACGCGGGAAGCTCGGCGATCCGCTCCCCCGCGGCCCGCCCGGCCGTGACGGTCAGGCTGGGGGTCTCGAGCACCCGCAGCGCGACGTCGGCATCCGCGGCCGCCTTTGTCGCCCCCTCGAGCCGGTCGGCGACCTGCCGGATGCCGGCAGGGCCTCCGACGAACGCGATGCGGCGGTGGCCCTGCTCGGCGAGGTGCGTGGCGGCCAGGCGACCACCCTCGACGTCGTCGACCGCCACCGAGCAACGGTCGTCGCCGGCCGGGCCGCGGTCCACCAGGACCACCCGCATGCCGCGCTCGACCAACTGGTCGAGCCGCGGGCTGGTCGCGTCCACCGGGGTGACGAGCAGCCCCTGCACGCGTTGCTCCTCCAGGCGCTCGAGGTGGCGCCGCTCGCGCTCGGGGTCGTCACCGCTGTTGCACAGCGAGACGACGCTGCCCTGCTCGTCGGCCACTGCCTCGGCGCCGCGGGCGACGTCGGTGAAGAACGGGTTGGCCACGTCGAGGACCACGAGGCCGACGGTCCGGCTGCGGCCGGACCGCAGCGCGCGCGCCGACTCGTTGCGGACGAAGCCCAGCTCCCGGATGGCCGCCTGGACCTTCTGCCGGGTGGTGGCGGCGACCACCTCCGGCCGGTTCAGGACGTTGCTGACCGTGCCCACCGAGACACCGGCGTGCTGGGCGACCTGCTTGATGCTGGTGGTGGACATGGCCCTCCCCATGACTCTCTGTGCGATCCGGTGGGGCAGCGGTTCGACGAATGCGGGCTCGTGCAGGCCGGCGCGTTCTGAAACGTATCAACCCGCGGGGGCGGCGGCTCCTGCGCACGTCATGGGCTGTGGCTTCCCCGGGCGCTCGGCGCGATCGCGAGGGGGCTGCCCGAGCTGCGCGCCCTCATCCGGCAGACCAGCGCATGAAAGACGTATCCGCCCAGCGACGACCCGGCGGGCTGGGCGCGGCGGAGCGACGCCTCTGGCCGTGACCGACCCGGGGCGTCAGGGCGTGATCGTGACCGTCGCGGTCTCGGTGTAGAGCTCCTTCGCGGCCAGGCCCTGCTCCCGGGGGCCGTAGCTCGAGCTCTTCGTCCCGCCGAACGGGGCGTGGAAGTCGACGCCGGACGTCGGTGCGTTCACCTTGACCATGCCGGTGCGCAGCCGGGCGGGCAGCTCCAGGCCGCGCGCGAGGTCGCGGGTGAAGACCGCGGCGACCAGCCCGTGGCGTACGGCGTTGGCCTCGGCGACCGCGGCGTCGACGTCGGGGGCGCCGACGACGGCGCACACCGGGCCGAAGACCTCCTCGCGCAGCAGCCGGTGCCCGTCGGGCACGCGCGCCACGACCGCGGGGGCCACTGCCCAGCCCGGCCCGGAGGCCGTGCCGCCCGTGAGCACCCGCGCGCCCGCCTTCTCGGCCTCGGCGACCGCGCCGACCACGGCGTCGCGCGCCTGCGGGGAGATCACCGGCCCGAGGGCCGTGCCGGCCTCCGCCGGGTCGCCGAAGCCGAGCGCCTCGACGGCGGTGGCCAGCCGCTCCGCGAAGGCCTCGGCGTCCCCGACGACGACCACCCGGCTCGTGGCCGTGCACTTCTGCCCCGCGTAGCCCATGGCCGCGCCCGCGATCGCCGCCGCCGCCGCGTCGAGGTCGGCGTCGGGCAGGACGACGGACGCGTTCTGCCCGCCCATCTCGCACTGGGCCGGGACGCCGCGCTCGGCCGCCGCGCGCCGCACGACCGCCCCGACCGCCTCGGAGCCGGTGAAGGAGACCACGTCGGCGACGCCCACGACCGCGGCACCCGTCTCGCCACCGCCCTGCAGGACGGTGAGGACGTCGGCGGGCAGCGACGCGGCGAGCAGCTCGGCCAGCCGCTCGGCGCAGGCGGGCGCCTCCTCCGCCGGCTTGAGCAGCACGGTGTTGCCGTACGCGAGGGCGGGGGCCGCCTTCCAGACCGGGATGGCGAGCGGGAAGTTCCAGGGCGTCAGCAGCCCGGCCACGCCCCGGGGCCGGCGACGGGTGTGCAGGAGCGACCGGCCGTCGGGAGCGGGCAGCACGTCGCCCTCGGGCAGCAGGGCGGCCTGCGCGTAGTAGCGCAGGATGCCGACGGCCCGGGCGACCTCGCCGCGCGCCTCGACGACCGGCTTGCCGACCTCCCGCACGACCAGCGCGGCCAGCTCGTCGGCGACGGCCTCGACGGCGGTCGCGGCGGCGGTGAGAGCGGCCCCGCGAGCGCTCGCCGGGGTCGCGGCCCACGACGCGTACGCCGTGCGGGCCCGCTCCGCCGCGGCGAGCACCGCCTCCCGGCCGGCAGCGCCGGTCTCGAGCACGACGTCGTCGGGGTCCTGCGGCGAACGGCTGATCACGGTCACGCGGCACGTCCTTCCGGGAAGCGGCGCAGCGCATCCTCGCAACCGCTCGACCCGTGGTCCACCGACCGCGGACGCAGAAGCTCGCACCACCGTCGGACATCTGTCGACAGTGGCGGCAGTGCGATCGGGGCCCGTTTCCGAGGCGGGACGCAGGAACGCTCATGGCAGCCGGTAAGGAGACCCCGATTCGAGGACCAGCCGAGCGGACCTTGCGGCGAATCCTGAGCTTCGGGGCACCGTTTGACGCCCCGCCTCATGGAAACGGTTTTCATCTGCCCCACCGACACTAGCGGGTGGGGCGATGGACGGCAAGCACTGCTCCCGTCAGCGCTCCTCCCTGAACTCCACGTGCCGCCGGACGACCGGGTCGTACTTGCGCAGCGCCATCCGCCCGGGGTCGTTGCGCCGGCTCTTGCGGGTGACGTACGCGTAGCCCGTCCCCGCCGTCGAGCGCAGCTTCACGACGGGCCGCAGGCCGGTGGCGCGCGCCATCAGCCCCACGTCCCCGGCCGACCACCACGCGTGCTTTGCATCTCCGCCTCCTGTCGATAATGATTGTCGTTAGCGTACTGCTCGAGGAGGCCCCGTGAAGCGAGACATCCACCCCGACTACCACCCCGTCGTCTTCCGGGACCGGGCGGCGGGCATGTCGTTCCTGACCCGGTCCACGGCGACGAGCCGCCAGACGGTGATGTGGGACGACGGCCACGCCTACCCGGTGATCGACGTCGACGTCTCCTCCGCCAGCCATCCCTTCTGGACCGGGCGTGCGAGCGTGCTGGACAGCGAGGGACGGGTGGAGCGCTTCAACCGGCGCTACGGGGCCTCGGGCACCGCGAAGGGCACGCCCCGATGAGCTCCCCGGCCGTCGTGGTCCTGTCCTCGATCGACCCGGTGCTTCGGGGGGTGGCGGCCGCTGACCTCCTGTGCGACCTGCCCGGGGCGCTCGTCGTGCAGCACGACCTGCTGCCCGACGGGCTGCGCCGCGTGGTCTACGGCAGCGACGGCGTCCGCGAGGACGTCTGGGTCCCGCTCGAGCACGCCTGCCTCTCGTGCGCGCTGCGCGAGGACGTCCTGCCGGCCGTGCGGCGGGCGCTGGCCACGGGCAACGGAACGCCGGCCGTCGTCCTCGCCCTGCCGGTCTCGGCCGAGCCGCTGCCGGTGGTGCACGCGCTCGTCCGCGCCCGGGTGCGCCTCGGGCCCCTGGTCAGCGTGCTCGACGGCCTGTCCGCGGTGGACGACCTGCTCGGTGACGACCTGCTGAGCGAGCGCGGCCTCGCACTGACCTCCGAGGACAACCGTGCTGTCGGTGAAGCGCTGGCGCACCAGCTCGAGCTCGCCGACGTGCTGCTGCTGCCCGGGTTCGCCCCCGCGCAGGCCACAGCGCTGCTCGAGCACCTCGCGCCGGCGGGGGCGCGGCACTGCCTGCTCCACGCCAACGGGCTGTCCGGCAGCGCGCTGGCCGAGGACGTGGCGGCCCGGCGGGCCCGACGCGAGGAGCTGTTGCGCCGCGGCGACCCGCGCTGCCTGCCCTCCCGGGCCCCCGACGACCGGGCCGGGGTGTGGACGCTCGACCTGAGGTCGTGGCGCCCCCTCCACCCGGCCCGGCTGCTCGAGGAGATCGAGGCGTTGGGAGCGGGCCCCCTGCGCGGGCGCGGCTGCCTCTGGCTGCCGACGCGGCCCGACGTGGTCGTCGCCTGGGACGGCGCCGGCGGGCAGCTCAGCATCGGGGGCATCGGCAGTTGGTCCTCGCCGACGCACGCAGGGCCGACGGCCGAGCGGGAGACCCGGCTGCTCGTCACCGCGGTCGACCACGACCCGGCCCTGCTGCGACGAGCGTTCGACACCGCCCTCATGACCGACGCGGAGCTGGCGTCGGGGCTCGAGCGCTGGGTGGGGCGCGACGACGGCTTCGACGCCTGGCTCGGCCCGCTGGAAGGGGTGGCGTGAGCCGAAGCGCCCGGACCGGGACGGGCGGCGCCCGTCTCGTCGTCGGCATCTGCGACGGCCACCGGTGCCGGGCGCTGCGCGGCCTGGCGTCGGAGGACCCGCTGGTCGGGTTGGGGGACGCGGTCCGCCGCTCGTCCGGAGCCGTGCTCCTGCGCCTCGACTGCCCCGGGCTCTGCGCGTACGGCGCGGTCGGCCTGGTCGGGGCACGCGGCTCCGCAGGGCAGGTCGGCACGTGGCTCGCCTGCGTGCAGGGCGACGAGCGGCGGGCAGCACTGGTGCGATGGGTGACGGGCGCGTCGGTGGCCGGTCCCGTCCTCCCCCGGCTGCCGGGCGTCCTGGCCGAGTCGGTCGTGCCCGGCGGGTGAGCGGGCATTCGCCCGCAGCAGAGGACGCTCGCGGTGCGGCGCCCCGATGCCGTCCTCGGAGGCGGCCCCGCCCTGGACATCGACAATGGTTGTCGTTACGGTCCAGCGGCGCTCGGCCGACACTGACGCCAGACAACGGCCGGCGACCCGCGCGCGACGCCCGGACAACGGGCCACCACGACGTCGACAGGAGCCCGCATGCCCCCCACCCGCCATCGATCCGTCGCCTGTCCCGTGGCGGCGGCACTGGCCGTCTCCGCCGCGGTGGCCGGCGCGCCGCTGAGCGCTCCGGCCGAGGCGGCCCCGGAGCAGCCGCGCTACTCCCTCGTCGACCTCGGGCCCCTCGGCGGCACCGCGGCCTTCGGGCTCGGCGTCAACAACCGCGGGGTGGTGGTCGGCACCTCCCGCACCACGACCGAGAGCCGCCCTCAGATCGCCTTCCGCGCGACAGGCGGCACGGTCTCGAGCCTCGGCACCCTGCCGGGCAGCACCTTCAGCCGCGCCTTCGAGGTCAACGTGCGCGGGGAGGCGGTCGGCGAGGCTTCCACCGCGTCGCCGGAGGTGTCGCGCGCGGTCTTCTGGGACGCGAGCGGGAAGCTGACGGACCTGGGCACCCTCGGGGGTGCGTCCGCGGTCGCGAACGACCTCAACGACGAAGGCACCGTGGTCGGCTCCGCGTCCACCGCGGCGGGCGCGAGCCGGGCCTTCCGCACCGGCCACCGCCGGGCGATGACGGCCCTCCCGCTGCCTTTCCCCGGGCTGACGGGGGCGAGCCGGGCCACCGCCGTCAGCGACGGCAACCACATCGTCGGCCGCGCTCCGGTTCCCGGTGGCGTCTCCCAGGCGATCCTCTGGCGCGCGGGCAAGGAGCCCGTGGTGCTGGGCGCGCTGGTCCCGGGCCGGTACAGCGAGGCGCTCGACGTCAACAAGCTGCAGACCGCTGTGGGCGAGTCGGTCGTCGGCGAGACCGCCACGGGCACGCCGATCTACCACGCCACGGTGTGGAGCGGAGGGACGGCGCGTGACCTCGGCACCGTCGACGGGCTGCGCAACAGCCGCGCGGCCGCGGTCAACGACGCCGGGGACGTCGTCGGTCACGCGTCCGGCTTCTACAACTTCCCCACGATCGACGGCACCGCGGTGCTGTGGCGAGGCTCCGCGGGCTACGACCTCAACGACCTCGTCGTGGGCCTCCCGACGGGTTGGGTACTGCGTACCGCGGAGAGCGTCAGCGGCAAGGGGCAGATCGCCGGGTACGCGACGGTGAACGGGCAGACCCGCGCGTTCCTGCTGACCCCGTACAAGGGCTGACCCGAGGAGCGCGCCGAGCGATGCACAAGGGCGGTGGAGTACTCCACCGCCCTTGTGCGTCGGAGCTCGCCACTCAGACGCGGTAGCGGACCAACCTGGTGCTGTTGCCCGCGACGGCGATCGACGAGGCGTTGTGCAGGATCGCCGCCGCGACCGGGGACAGCGCGCCGCCGGCGCCGACGAGCAGCCCGAGCCCGTTGACCGCGATGCTCATGCCGTAGTTCTGCCGGATGACGCCCAGCGTCCGGCCGCCGAGGTCGCGCAGGTCGAGCAGGCGGGTCAGGTCCTCGCCCATCAGCGCGACATCGGCCGTCTCCAGGGCGACGTCGGTCCCCGAGACGCCCATCGCGATCCCGATGTCGGCGAGGGCGAGCGCGGGCGCGTCGTTCGTGCCGTCACCGACCATCCCGACGACGTAGCCCTCGGCCTGCAGCGCGCGGACGACGTCCTGCTTCGTCTCCGGCATCGCCTCGGCCGACCACTCCACGATGCCGAGCTCCGCGGCGACGGCGGCCGCCGTGGCCGGCGAGTCACCGGTCAGCATCACGACGCGGCGCACACCGGTGGCGCGAAGCCGGTCCAGCGCCTCCCGGGCGTCGGGGCGGACGGCGTCCTTCAAGCTCACGAGGCCGACCAGCCGGCCGTCCACCGCGAGCAGGAGCGGGGTCTCGGCCGCGTGCTGCAGCCGGTCCAGCCACTGGCGGGCCTCACCGCCCACGTCCACGCCCTGCCGCTCCATGAGCGCCAGCGAGCCGAGCAGCAGCACGCGCCCGTCGGCCTCCGTCCGCATCCCGAGCCCGAGCAGCACCTCGCACTCCTCGTGCGGCGGGATCTCCAGCCGGCGCTCCTCGGCGTTGCGGATGACGGCCTGCGCCAGCGGGTGCCGGGAGTGGATCTCGGAGCTGGCGGCGTAGGCCAGGACCTGCATCGGGTCCCAGTCCTCCGCGAACGAGATGACGTTCGTGACCACCGCCTTGCCGAGGGTCAGCGTCCCCGTCTTGTCGATGACGAGCGCGTCCATCCGCCCGGCGGCCTCGAGGTGCGACCCGCCCTTGATGAGGATCCCGCGCCGTGCGCCGTTGCCGATCGCGGCGCTGATCGCGGTCGGGGTGGACAGCCCCACTGCGCACGGGCAGGCGACGAGCAGCATGGTCATCGCCCGGCGTACGTCCCGGGTGACGAGCAGGGTCGCCCCCGCCAGCGCGAACGACGCCGGCACGAACCGGCGCGAGAACCGCTCGCCCACCGTCTGGACGGGGGCGCGGTCCTCCTGCGCCTGCTCGACTCGCGCGATGATCCGGCCGACGGCGGTGTCGCGCCCGGTGGCCGTGGCGCGGACCACGAGCCGCCCCCGCAGGTTCACGCTGCCGGCGTGGACGGTGTCACCCGTCGCCAGGGAGACCGGGAGGCTCTCGCCCGTGATGGCGGCCTGGTCCACCACGCCCTGCCCGTCGACGACCACGCCGTCGACCGGGATCGTCGCCTGCTCGTGGACCACGACCTCGTGGCCCACCCGCAGCCGGTCGATGGGCAGCTGCTGCTCCACCCCGTCGTGACGGACCCACGCGGTCGTCACGGTCCCGGCCAGCAGCTCGGAGATGGCCTTGCGGGTACGGCGCAGCGTGAGGTCCTGCAGGAGCTCGCCGATGTTGAGCAGCCACAGCACGGTCAGCGCGACGACGTTCTCCCGGAGCAGCAGGCTCGCCACGGTCGCCGACGTGACGAGCGCGTCGGTGCCGGCGGCCCGCTCACCGGCGAGGCTCCTCACCGCTCCCCGGAAGAACGGGTAGCCGGTGAAGACGGCGACGCCCGCCGTGACGCCGCGGGCCTGCGGCCCGAGCAGTGGCGGCCGGCGCAGGACGTACCGGCGCCCGCCCAGCAGGACGAGCGCGGCGGCACCGGCCACCAGCCGGAGGACGTCGCCGTCCGGGACCTCCGCGGAGCGGGCCTGGCGCGGAGCCACGGCCAGCGCGTCGACCTGCTGAACCGACTCGACCGCAGCCAGGACCGTCTCGGCCCCGAGCAGCTCGGGGTCGTACCAGACCAGCACGTTGCCCGTGCGCGGGTAGGCCCGGCAGGCCAGCACCCCGGGCGTCCCGTCGAGCAGGTCCTCGAGCGCCACCGACCGCGCCGTCGACCCGCGGAGCAGGTCCGCCTCCACGCGCATCCGGCCGGCGGCGTCGGACACCACACGTACAGTTCCTGAATCCTGCTGCTCCTGCACGGTCGCCGTCACCGTCGGCCCCTTCCGCTCGTCAGTGCTGGTGACCGTCGTGCCCGGTCGCGGAGGTGCCGGGCACCGGTGCCTGCTCGCCCATCTCCTCCCGAGCCTGCGCCGCCACGTCGCCGGCCGCGAGCCGGGTGCGCTCCACGCCCTCGCCCAGGGCACGCCCGCCACGAATGCCGGCCTTCGTCACCTCGACGGCGACCCGGCGAGCGGCCGGGGCACCACGGCGCTCGGCGAGGCGCACGACGGCGACGCCGACCACCCCGGTCACGACGGCCCCGACGCCCTTGCGTACGACGCCTGCTCCGAAAGGCAGTGCCACTGCCGACCTCCACTCCCGGCTGCGCCTCGCGCAGCGCCTCGTTGCCCGCACCATCGTGCATCCGCGGCGGGTCGGCCGCATCCGCCGGCCCTCTCCCCTGCTGAATGAAACCGTAATCGTTCTCGTCTACAGTGCTCGGTGTCATCGGCCGAAGGAGGAGGGATCAGGACGTGCCCCTCCTCGACGTCCGCGCACTCCGCGTCGACAGCGCCGACGGCCGTCTGCTGCACGGGGTCGACCTCGTGGTCGAGCCCGAGCGCCGGGTCGGCGTCCTCGGCGCCTCCGGGTCGGGCAAGTCCCTGACCGTCGCGGCGGTCCTCGGGCTGCTGCCACCCGCCCTCCGGGCCACCGGCAGCGTGCGGCTGGCCGGCGCCGAGATCCTGGGGCTCCCCGCGGCCCGGCGCCCGCCGGACGCCCGCCCGGGTGTGGTGCGTCAGGACTCCGCCGGGGCCCTGCACCCGCTCCAGCCCGTCGGCCGCCAGCTGGCCCTGCCCCTGGGCGGCACCCGTGCCTCCGCCCGCGCCCGCGTCCTCGACGCCCTCGGGTCCCTGGGCTTCCGCGACCCCGGACGCGTCGCGGAGGCGCTGCCGTCGGAGCTGTCGGGCGGCATGCGGCAGCGCGTGTGCCTCGCCCTGGCCCTGATGACCCCCTCGCCGCTGCTCGTGGCGGACGAGCCGACGACCGCGCTCGACGTGGTCACCCAGGCGGGCGTCGTGAGCCTGCTCCGCGAGCGGACGGGGCGCGGCACCGGCCGGGCCCTGCTCTTCGTCACCCACGACGTCGCCGTCGCCGCGAGCCTCTGCGAGGAGCTCGTCGTCCTCTCCGACGGCCGCGTCGTGGAGCACGCGCCGGTCGAGGACGTTCTCGCGAGCCCCCGCCACGAGCGCACGCGCGAGCTGGTCGCCGCTGCCCGAACGGTCGGGGCCCACCTGTACGCGGCGGCGGAGGCGCGATGACGCTGCTGCGCTGCGAGGGCCTGTCGCTGCGGCTGCTGCGCGACGTCGACCTGGCCGTGGCCGACGGAGAGCGCCTCGGCGTCGTCGGCGAGTCCGGCGCGGGGAAGACGACGCTGCTGCGCACCCTGCTCGCCCTCGAGCCGCCCGACGCCGGCACCGTGACGTGCCACGGGCGGCAGGTCCGCCCCGGCTCCCCGCGCCGGCTGGGCTGGTTCCGCCGCCTCGTCCAGTACGTGCCGCAGGACCCCGCCTCCACGCTCGACCCGCGCAGAACGGTCCGCGAGCTCGTCGCGCTGCCCGTGCGACGCCTGGGCACCCCTGACGAGCGCCGGCGTGAGCGCGCTCTCGTCGACGACGCGCTCGACGCCGTCGACCTCCCGGGCGGCCTGCGCGACGCCCGCGCTCCCCAGCTGTCCGGCGGCCAGGCGCAGCGGGTGGCCCTCGCCCGGGCACTGGTCCTCCGGCCCTCCCTGCTGCTGGCCGACGAGCCGGTGAGCGGCCTTGACCTGCCCCTGCGGGCCCAGGTCCTGGCCTCCCTGCGCGCGGCGTTCGAGCGTCAGGGCACCGCCCTGGTGCTCGTGTCCCACGACGTGGCAGCAGTCGCCGCGCTCTGCGCCCGCACCGTCGTGCTCGCCGAGGGCCGGGTCGTCGAGGACGCGCCCACCCGGCAGCTGCTCCGCGCCCCGCAGCACCCGTCGTCCAGAGCTCTGGTCACGGCCCTGCCCGCCCTGCCCTGAGCTCGCCCCACCCGCTCCCCCTCGTCCGGAGGACTCCGTGAACTCCCGCTACGCCCTGCCCGCGATCGGCATGACCGCCCTGCTCCTCAGCGGCTGCTTCTCCTCCTCGGCGGACGAGCCCGACGGCGCCGCTCCCACCGCGTCGGGCGAGCGCATCAGTGTCGCCATGCTGCAGCCGCCCCGCTCCGGGCTCACCCCGTTCAGCGACGACGCGTTCAAGCTCTCCCGCTGGTCCACCGCCGAGACGCTCGTCGTCCTCGACGAGGCCGGGGACGCGCAGCCCGCGCTCGCGACCGCGTGGGAGCAGGTCGACCCCCGTACGTGGCGCTTCGAGGTGCGCCAGGGCGTGACCTTCCACGACGGGACGCCCCTGACGGCAGAACACGTCGCCGCCGTGCTCACCGCCGCGACGAAGGCGAGCCCCAAGCCGCGCATCCTCGACGGTGTCGAGCTCACGGCGCAGCCCGACCCCGCCGCGCCGGGCGAGGCGGTGCTCGTCCGCACCGGCGATGCCGACCCGTTGGTGCCGCAGCGGATGTCCAGCCCCCAGCTGTCGATCCTGGCGGCCGCCGCGTACGGGCCGGACGGCACCGTCGACCCGGTCGGCCACGGGACCGGGCCCTTCGAGCTGGTGGCCGTCGACGGGACCGTGGGCGCGACGCTCAACCGGTTCGACGGCTACTGGGGCGAGCGGGCCAGGGTCGCGGGCATCGACGTCGACTTCGTGCCGGACGGCACGGCGCGCGCCGCAGCACTGCGGACGGGGGCCGCGGACGTGGTCGAGGCGGTCCCGGTCTCGCAGGCGTCGCTGCTCGAGCCCGAGCAGGTGTTCGAGGTGCCGATGCCCCGGACCAACACGCTGTACCTCAACACCGAGCGGGGCGTCTTCGCGGACGCCGGGATGCGCGCCGCTGCCCGGGGCGCCGTGCAGCGCGAGACGATCGTGGAGAACGTGTACGAGGGCCGCGCCGACGTGGCCGAGGGGCTGCTGGGGCCGGCGCTGCCGTGGGCTGCCGAGGGGCGGCCCGCGCGCAGCGAGCGGCCCGCCGCCGACCCGGCCGGCGCCGAGATCGTCCTCGCCACCTTCACCGACCGGGCGGAGCTGCCGGAGGTCGCCGTGCAGCTGGAGCAGCAGCTGGAGGCCGCCGGCTTCCGGGTGCGCCAGGAGGTGCGCGAGTACGCCCAGATCGAGGCCGACGCGCTGGCCGGCGACTTCGACGCGTTCATCCTGTCCCGGGCCACCGTGCTGGACTCCGGCGACCCCGTCGCGTACATGTACTCCGACTTCGCCTGCGACGGCTCCTTCAACATCGCCCAGCTGTGCGACCCCGAGATCGATGCCGCGCTGCGCAAGGCGTCGGCCGCCGGTACGGGCGACGCGCGCCGGGCGGCCACCCTGGAGGCCGAGCGGCTGATCCTCGAGTCCGACGCCGCGATCCCGATGCTGCACGAACGGGTCATCCAGGGCGAGTCCGGCGACTTCTCCGGCGTCGCCCGTGACCCGCGCGAGCGCCAGCTCATCACGGCCGAGACCACCGCAGGGTGACCCCCACGGTGCCCGCGGTCACGCTGCCTCCCGCGGCGAGCCCCCCGTCCCGGACGATGCAGCCGCGCCGACGCGAGCGACGGGCCGCGTCGGCGGTCCGGCTGCTGTCCCGGGTGCTGACGGTCCTCGCCGTCGTCGCCGTCGTCGGGCTGCTGCCCTGGCTCTCCGGACGCGACCCGGCCCTGACCGTGCTGCGCGGGCGCTCCGCGGACCAGGAGGCCACGCCCGAGGCGCTCGCGGCCGTGCGGGAGCAGCTCGGGCTCGCGGACGGGCCGCTCGCCCTGCTCGGGCGTTGGGCCTCCGACGTGCTGCGCGGCGACTTCGGCACGTCCTGGGTCAGCGGGGCGCAGGTGCTGCCGGGAGCGCTCTCCGCCCTCGGCGTGTCGGTCACGCTCATGGCCTTCTCCTTCGTGGTCGTCCTCGCCGTCGCGGCGCTGCTGGTCGTGCCCTCCCTGCGCGGCGTCCTGCGGGGCGCGCCTCGCCGCACCTCCGGTGCCGTCGCCGCCGCGCTGACAGCGCTGCCGGAGTTCCTGCTGGCCACGGCGTTGCTCGTCGGGGTGTCCGTCTGGCTGGGGCTGCTGCCCCCGTACGGCTGGGACGGGCCGTCGAGCGCCGTCCTGCCCGCGCTGGCGATGGGCCTGCCTGCGGGCGGCCTGGTCGGGCGGCTGGTCGCGGACGCGGTCGCGACCAGCGGCGCCGAGACGTGGGTGACCACCTGGACGGCGGCAGGAGCGCCGCGGGCGGCGCTGGCCCGCGGGCTGCTGCTGCGCGCCGTCCCCCCCGTCCTCCCTCAGGTCGGGCTGGTGGTCGTCGGGCTGGTAGGTGGAGCGGTCGCCGTCGAGCGGGTGTTCGCCATCCCGGGGCTGGGGCGCGCCACCCTGGGCGCGGCCCAGACCCAGGACCTGCCGGTGCTGCAGGCCGGGATGCTCCTGCTCATCGCCCTCGGCGCCCTGCTCGGTGTCGCGACCGACGTGACCCGTCGGGCGGTGCTGGGCCGAGCGGCCCGGGCGGGCGGGCTGGTCATCCCCTCCTCCGGCCACGTCGTCCGCCGCCGTGACCGGCTCGTCCCGCTGACCGCGCTGCTGCTGCTGGCCGCCCTGGTCCTCGGCGGGCTGGCCGGCGACCCCTACGCCGCTGACCGCGGCCGGCTGGCCGGCCCGTCGGGCGACCTCCTGCTGGGGGCGGACGCGTCGGGACGGGACCTGCTGGCCCGGCTGGGGCAGGGGGCGGGCTCCACCATCGCCACCGCCGTCGCCGTGTGCCTCGCGGCGTACGTCGTGGGGCTGCTCGCGGGCCTGCTGCCGAACGTCACCGCCGGGCCGGTCGAGGTCGCCAACGCCGCGCCCCCGGTCCTCGCCGGGCTGTTCGTCGCCGCGCTGACCGGGCCGTCGTCCACCGGCGCGGCGGTGGCCGTGCTGCTGGTCAGCTGGGCGCCCCTGGCCTCGCACACGGGCGCGCTCGTCGCCGAGGCCGTCGCGCAGCCGCACGTGCGCGTGCTCCCCGTGCTGGGAGTCGGCAGGATGCGGGTGCTGTTGGCCCACGTGCTGCCGATGGTGGCCGGGCCGGTGCTGCGCAACGCCTTCCTGCGCCTGCCGGGCGTCGCGCTCGCGCTCGCCGGGCTGGGGTTCCTGGGGCTGGGCCCGCAACCCCCCACCCCGGACTGGGGCCTGGTGCTCGCCGAGGGCATGCCCTACGTCGAGCGGGCTCCGTGGGTGGTGGTCGCGCCGGCCCTGTCGCTCGTCGCCCTGTCGGTCCTGGCGGTGAGCGCCTCCGCCCTGGCACCGGGCCTTCCTCGCCGCTGGCGCTCCCGCTCAGCGGGTGCCGAGCTCCAGGGACCGCAGCAGCCGTGACAGCGCCAGCGCGCTGACCAGCGGCAGGGCGCCGGCGACCAGCCAGGGAACCGGGCTCCACGGGCCCCCGTCCGTCGACTGCACGAGCGCACCGATCCCCGTGCTCGCCCCGAGCACCGCCACGCCGGACAGCGAGGACAGGACGCCGAAGTACGTTCCCAGCCGGCGCTCCGCGGCCAGCCGGGGGACCAGGTCCCGGGCGAACGGCAGCGCGACCATCTCCCCGACCGTGAGCAGCACGACGAACGCGGCCGCCGGCAGCAGGCCCACCCAGCCCTGCCGCTGCGCGGACACCGTCGCCGCGACGACTGCGAACGCGGCCGCCATGAGCAGGAACCCGCCGGGCAGGACGCGGCCGAGGGGCCGGCTGCGGCACCAGGCCGTCACCGGCAGCTGTGCGAGGACCACGAGCACCGAGGACGCGGCGAACAGCCACCCGAGGGGCGCCTGCGAGCCCCACGCCCGGTCGACCTCGAGCGGGAGGAGCAGGTAGAGCTGGTTGTACGCCACGAGCTGGGTGCTGTA
Organism: Motilibacter aurantiacus; assembly: GCF_011250645.1. NCBI lineage: Bacteria > Bacillati > Actinomycetota > Actinomycetes > Motilibacterales > Motilibacteraceae > Motilibacter > Motilibacter aurantiacus. The sequence continues at coordinate 3,402 of NZ_JAANNO010000015.1, read as the reverse complement.
CGCCAGCGCGAAGAGCAGGAACGCGCGATTGGCGAGCACCTCGCCCCACCCGTCGAGCAGGCGCTCGCCCTCGTGGGCCGGCGGGGCGGCCGGGAGCCAGCGCGCGTGGGCCAGCAGGATGAGGACGAAGACGCAGGCGGCGACGGCGCAGGCCGCCCGGAAGTCCACGAGGAGCAGCACGGTCCCCAGCAGCGGCCCCGTGAAAGCGCCGATCTGCCCACCCACCGAGAACAGCGCGAAGGCGTCGACCCGGGAGGTGCCCCCCGCGGCCTCCGCCTTGCCGCTCTCCAGGGCGAGCGCGGACTCCACCGCGGGCGAGAACAGCGCGGCGGCGAACCCGGTCAGGGCCGTCGCGGCGAAGACGGCCGGTGCCGAGTCGGCGGCCGCGAGCCCGGCGAAACCGGCCACCCGCAGGCCGCATCCGACCAGCACGACCGGCTTCACGCCGTACCTGTCCGCGAGCGTGCCTCCGACGACGAAGAGCCCCTGCTGGCTGAAGGTCCGAAGGCCGAGCGCGAGCCCGACGGACGCGGCCGCCAGCCCCAGGTCGTCGCTGAGGTGGACCGAGAGGTACGGCAGGACCATGAAGAAGCCGACGTTGAACGCCAGCTGGGTGAGCACCAGGAGGCGCACCACGGGCTCGGCCGCGCGCAGCTCGCGGACGATGCCCCATCGGGCCAGCCCTGCCGGCGCCGCGCTCGTCCGCCGGGCAGCCGTCACACGCGCTCCTTCTGCCCGCTCCGTGCCGGCCCTGCCCTCGTCGACCGGCCCGCCGTCCCCGCATCGTACGGGGCGGCCGGGCCCGGGAGGAGACGCGCGGACCGAAGCACGCACGATCGTGCAGCAATGCGCTCTTCAGGTATCACGCTTCAGCCGACGCGTGTCCGTGCACGCTCGGGACGCGGCTTCACCGTCCGGGTGGGCGACAGGGAGGACGCGGTGCCGGCCGCGTTGGCCACGACCACTCGGCAGCGGATGCGGTGCCCTGCGTCGGCGGCCACCAGCCGGCGTGCCGAAGACCGCCCCTGGACGGCCCTGCCGTCACGCAGCCAGCGGTAGGAGCGCACGGTGCCGCCGGAGAAGGCGGGCCGGCACGTCAGACGGGACCCGACGACGGGCGTCCCGGTCAGCCGGGCGCGAGCCAGCACGGCCGGGCGCGGCTCGCGGTCCTGCACGGTCACCGGCGGCGGGGTGACGGCGGGCGCCGGGGACGGAGGTGCCGGCGGGGACCCGGCCACCGCAGGGGCAGGGGGCGGCGGCGGGGTCGAGGCTCCCGGGCCGGGCTGCGGGGACGGGGTGGCGGAAGCGCACGGCCCGACGAGGAAGGTGAGGGTGGCCGAGGTCGAGGTCTCACGGCCGTAGGACGTCGCCGTGTAGGTGAACGGCACCGAGTAGCGGCCGGGAGCCGTGAAGGCCCACGTGCCGTGCGAGTGCGTGGCGCGCGAGATCGTCGTCGTCGCGGGCCAGCCGGCGCCCGTGCCGAGCAGCGGCAGCACGCTGCCGAAGGCGTCGGACTGGAAGAGGTAGACGTCCCCGGGGCCCGTCACACGCGCCCGGTCCATCCGCCAGCCGATCTCGTCGCCGACGGCGTCGGTCAACGTGACGTCGTCCGTGCTCCACCCCAGCCAGGGGACGCCCGCCTGCTGGGTTTGGCCGATCGTCCACACCGGGTCGCCGGGACGGCCGAGGAAGGACAGGGAGGCACGGGGGGACACCGTCCCGCGCGCCGCCGCGTCGAGTCTGAAGGCCACCTGTGACGGGCCACGCCACACCGCGGGGACGGCTCGCCCGTCCTTCACCTGGGCGACGAGCTCTCCGTCGTCCCGGAGCCGAAGGGCGAGGTCGGCATGGCCCTCCGTCATCACCTCGACGCCGTCCTGGGCACAGGCGTCACCCGCGGGCACCTGCCCGGAGCCGGGCTCGCGGACCCGGACGTTGACCGGCGCCGACACGGCCACCACGTCACGGTGCCGGTCGAGCAGCGAGACCCGGTACTGCGTGCCGTCGTCGGCGAGCCGCGCGGGGAAGCCGTACGTCCCGGAACCGCTGAGCAGCACCGAGGAGAAGTCGGCGGCGCCGGGCCGGCGCGACTCCCACATGTACTCGGTCAGCTCGGTGGCGGGCTGCTGCAGCGCCTCGAGCGCGACCTGGTCGCCCGGTGCGTAGGTCACGCCCGCCCCGGCGATCGAGAGCGTCGTCGGGGGCGGCGGGGGCTGCTCGGCGGGCGTTCCCACGACGAAGGTGTACGTCGAGGTGGGGCTGACGAGCGCCCGCCCGTCCACCGTGGTCGCCTTGGCCCTGACCCGCAGGGTGTAGGTGCCCTGGGAGGTGAAGGCCCAGTTCGTGTGCACGTGTGAGCCGACGTTCGTCTCGATGTCGTCCGGCCAGTCGAAGTTGCCGTCGACGTACACCCGGGGGGCGCCGGCGCCGCTGGAGTACGCGAACAGCTTGCCCGGGCCCTCGACGTCCACGTCGAGCACGACGAAATCGTCCTGCAGCAGCCCGCCCGGCACCGTCTCGGCGCCCCAGCCCGGCCACGGCTGGCGGATGCCGTCGGCGTTGCGCCCGTTCTGCTGCAGCACGTAGATCGGCTGGCCCGCGGCGCCCAGGAAGCCGTAGTCGGGGTCGACGGGGACGGTGGTCGTGGTGATGGCGGGGTCGACCGGGATCACGACGTCCTCGGGCTCGCGCAGCACGGCGGTCTCGGCGTACAGCTTGGTGTCGTCCTTGACCCGGAGGTCGAGGTTGCGCGCCTCGGCGTCGTAGGTCACGTCGAAGAGGTCGATGTGACCCCTGTGCAGCAGGAGCGGCGCGTCCTCCGCGGCCGATGCAGCCGACTGGAGCCCGGCCGACAAGCCGGTCAGAGCCAGTGCAAGGCCGATGAGCCGGCGCGTCAGGCGCTCTCGCCGCACGGTGGGTCCTCTCCTCGGGGCCGTCCTGCCAGTGGCCGAGCCTAATGGAAACGGTTGTCGCTGTCTTTGGTTTTTCCGGGACGTGCAGGGGACGACGGAAGGGCCGCCGGCGGTGCCGGCGGCCCTTCCCCCGTGGCCCTCAGTGGGTCACGCGACGTTCTCGGCGTCCTCCATCGCCTGGTAGTACGCCAGGAGGAGCGCCGCGTCGGCCGTCAGGGCGTTGCGCGCAGCGACGTCTGCGGCGTCGCCCTTCACCTGGTTCTCGACCCGGGCGATGAACTGCTCGAGGAACCCGATCGCCCGCTCCTCGCTCCCGGCCCGCGCCGCTGTCTCGGCGCGGTCGAGCCGCTCGAGAACGTTGGCCGCGGTCTTCGCGCTCGTGGTGCCGTCGGCGACGTAGGCGTTCACCGCCGCGCGGATCTTCGCGAAGTACCGCACGTCCACGACGTCGACCTCGACCGTCACGGCCTCGGAGGAGATGTAGGTCGCG
>NZ_JAANNO010000014.1:43597-74635 GCF_011250645.1 Motilibacter aurantiacus | reverse complement strand
ACGTTCGCACCCTCCTGCTGCGGCGAGGCCGGCGCGGCCGACAGGGTCGTCGTCGTGGCGACCGGGGCCGCCGTCACGACGTAGCTCAGCACCGGGGAGGTCGAGCCGGTGACGCCGGAGCCCGACGGGGTGAACTCGGCGGTGACCGAGTTCGTGCCGACCGGCAGGCCGGTCGTCGAGTACGTCGCGGTGCCGTTGGCGACCGGCGCGGTGCCCAGCACGGTGGTTCCGTTGCGGAAGGTCACGGTGCCTGCGGCGGCCGGCGAGACCGTCGCGGTGAAGGTGACGTTCGCACCCTCCTGCTGCGGCGAGGCCGGCGCGGCCGAGAGCGTCGTCGTCGTGGCCTGCGTCGCCTGGGTGACGGTGTAGCTCACGGCCTGCGACGTGGACCCGGCGTACCCCGTGGTGGTCGGCACGAACTCGGCGGTGACCGAGTTGGCGCCGACCGGGAGCGCCGAGGTGGTGTAGGCGGCCTGGCCGTTCGCGACCGGGACCGTGCCCAGCACGGTGGAGCCGTTGCGGAACGTCACGGCACCGTCGACGCCCGCGGTCACGGAGGCCGTGAACGTGACCTCGGTGCCCTGCGGCTGCGGGCCGGCCGGCGCTGCGGCGAGGGTCGTCGTGGTGGCGTTCGCGGCGGTCCAGGTGTTGTTCTCACCGAAGGTGATCCGGCCGCGGTAGTCCCCCAGGCTCGCCGCGCCCAGAGCGGTGCGGCAGACCAGCAGGAACTCGTACGTGCCGGCCCAGTTGGTCACCGGCGGGCTGGCCAGCTGGCCCTGGTCGCGCAGCGACCGCGGCGCCGGCACGGTGAACGGCGCGGTGGAGCCGCTGGACGAGCCGTAGGTCGTCAGGGAGGTGTTCGCGACGTAGTTGAGCCCGGCCTCGGGGAAGCCCTGGCCGAAGACCCGGACGAGGATGTTCGTGGCCGGGGCAGGGCAGCCGCCCGACGTACGGAAGGCGATGCCACCCGTCTCGAGGTTGCCGCTGGTCGGGGTCACGGTCAGCGTGCCGATGTCGGCCGCGGACGCGCTCGGCGCGGCGACGACCACACCGGCCACGGCGACGAGGGCTGTCGCCCCGGCTGTGAGGATTCGCTTCATCACGTGATGCTCGCTTCCGAAGTAGGACACTCAGGCCGGATCAACGAGGAGACGAGGTGGCGGTGCGACGGGTCGTGCTGCCGCAGTCGGCGCGGGTGGCGAAGCCGTAGCGCACGATCGTGGCGGCCTGCTGGCAGACGAGCGAGTTCGAGCCGACGAAGACGGTGCTCCACGGCGCGGTGTTCTCCCGCGAGGTCGGGATGACGTTGAAGACCGGGCGGGTCACGGTGAAGTTGCCGTTCAGCGTGACCGGCGAGGCACCGTTGATCGTGCCGAGCAGCAGGGAGCCGCGGATGTCCGGGATGACCGCGGTGGACTGGGAGATGTACTGCGCGACCGAGAACGGGACGATGTCGTCCGGGCCGAAGTAGGTGCCGTTGTGCTCCTGGATCGGCTGGCCGTTCTTGCGGTCACGCAGGCACGGGTAGAGGCCCTGCGCGATCTGCGCCTCGGTGATCTGCATCTGGCCGAGCCAGAAGGAGCGCGTGCCCGAGCCGGCCTGCGGGATGTAGGGGTTGATCCCCTCGACCTCGCACTTGTAGACCGAGCGCAGCTCGTCGAGCGTGAGGTTGCGCGGGATGCCGCTGTTGCCGGTGACGGCGAAGGTGACGGCGTCGGTGGCGAACGGGACGTACGTCAGCTGCACGGGAGCGGCCGTCAGCGTCTCGCTGGAGGATCGGGCGAAGTCGACGCAGCCGTTGTTCGCGACGAGCGAGTTGATGAGGGCCGTTCGGCCGGCGCCCGAGCCGTTGGGCCGGGTGATGCCGGCACAGGCGGCATTGCTCTTGGTCTGGATCGTGGACGAGCCGATCGCGTCGTAGGACCCGATCACCTTCTGGCCGTTGACGGTCACGGCCTCGGCGAGCCCGTTCAGCACGTCCTGAGTGGTGTCGGAGCCGACGCCCGAGAGCGCGCGGTACTCGTTCTGCGGCGGGTCGGCGAGGGCCTGCGAGCTGCCCAGGCCGGCGACGGCGAGCAAGCTCGCCGCCACGATTGTGAGGAGCGAACGCTTCTTCACGGAAATGCCCTTTCAGGACGAAGTGCGAGGTGACCTAGGTGGGATGGGGAGACGTGCGGTCACGCGGAGGAAGCCCCCGACGGGTCGGGGTCACTTCCTCGGTCTGTCGGCCAGCAGGCGCAGCACCGGGCCGGCCGCCGCGGCGAGCAGGCCCACGACGAGCACGCCGAGCAGGACGTGTCGTCCCGCCCCGAGCGCCGTGCCCGGCGTCACGGCGGAGACGTTGGCGACGGGCGGGAGAGGAGCGCCCGTGGGGGCCGGGGCCGGCGACGCGGACGTCGCCGGGGGCGGCGCGGGGCTCGACGTCGCGGTGGCCCCGCTGGGAACGGTCGTCGACGAGCTGCCGGTGCTGCCGCCGCTCGTCGAGGACGTGCCGCCGCCCGGCGCCGCAGGCGTGGGCGACGGCGACGGGCTCGCTGCAGGCACCGGCGAGGCCGGCCCGCGCGACGGGGACGGCGCGGCCTGCACGGACGACGGCGAGGGGGACGCCGACGGCGAGGGCGACGGCGACGGGGAGCGCGTCGGCGTCGGCGACGGGCTCGCCGTCCGGCTCGGGCTCGGCGAGGGGCTCGGGCTCCGGGACGGCGAGGGCGACGGCGAGGGCGCCACGTAGTTGCGCAGTGCCGCGACCACCGCCTCGGTCTGGCTGCGCAGCGCCGCGGGCAGCGGGGCGTACCCCTGCGGAAGCGTGCCGGGTCGGAAACCCTCGATCTGCCCGGGGCCGGCCGCGTACTCGAGGAACGCCGCGTAGTCCCTGCGCTGGTCCGCGGTGAGCGCTGCCGGGGCGGTCGCGGCGTAGGTGACCGTCGTGAGCGGGTACGCGGCCGGGATGGCCTGCAGCGTCTCCGGGTCGGCCTGCAGCACCTGCGGCACCTCGCTCGGCACCATCGCGGCGTACCCCGCGAGCAGCGATGCCGTCGTGGGGGCCACCTCGTTGCCCGCGCTGTCGCGCAGGGTCGCCATCCCGAGGCTGTAGCGGATCGCCGTCGGCACGTCCGTGATCGCGAGCACCGCGCGGACACCCGCCCGCTGCGGCGGGTCCTTGGTGTACGACGGGGGGTTCCCGTTCGCGTTCCAGGTTGCCCGGGTGAGCAGGTCACCACGGCTCGCCGACCGCCCGGCGTCATGGAAGTCGTTGGCGTAGCCCGCGTAGTCCAGCGCGCAGAGCGGCGGCTGCGGGTCCTCCTTGGGCGCGCACGTCTGGTCCGAGCGCGGGAACGAGTCGGTGGCCGAGAGCCCGCGGTAGTTGCGGTTGACCGTCATGCCCCAGGGGTCGGGCTGGCCGTCGATGAACGCCTTCGCCTCGGGGTCGGACAGGATCCAGCGCCACAACGTCCCTGCCGCATCCGTGACGCCGGCCGTCGTCAACGCGTGGAAGGAGTCAAGACGCAGGTATTGGAATTCTGGGTTCAGCGCGATGAAATCCTTGTCCGCGCCGAGGTTCAGCGGGTTCTTCGCCAGGTACTCGAGTTCGCGGCCCATCCCTGACGGCACGGCCGCTTGGTAGGACTGGGTGAGCAGCTTGGCCACCAGTCTCGGCGAGAGCACGAGCTTGTCCACGCGCGTGCCGGTGAGCCGCCGCGCCGCGACGCTGCCCGCGTCGGTGCACCCGGTGCACTTCGGCTGGCGCTCCACGTTGAAGGCGATGGTCAGCCCGGACAGGGCCACTGGGGCGTAGACGACGGGGCGCGACGTCGGCACCGTCGCAGGGTTGACGCCGCGGCTCGTGAGGACGAGGTCGGGAGTGGGCGTCGTCAGCTTCCGCCGGGCCACGGTGTCATTCACCTGCGAGTAGGTGAACGTGGGGCCGCCGTCCGCGCAAAGGGCAGGCTGCCATCGGGTGACGGCATCCACCGGCTGCTCCTGGCCGACGACCGCTCGACTGGCCCGGTCGATGGCGCACGCGCTCTCGCTCGGCGTGAAGGACAGCGGAAAGACGATTCGCTGTTCCCAGTTGGTCGTGCTGAGCGGCGAGGACGTCAGCGCGTGGGCGCCGAGGACACGCGGCCCGTTGCCGTTCGTCTCGTACTTCCCACGCGGCACGACCACGAGCCAGCAGGGACGGCTCGGCTCGACCCGGCCGGTCGTGCGGTTGAGCCATGCAGAGCCGCAGCGCAGGCCGCTCGCCTCGCGCCCGGTCTGCATCTCGAAGGCGACCCGGCCGGTGCCGTCGGCACTGGTACGCGCCTGCGGCACCTCGGTGGTCGTGCCGGCCTGGAAGAACTCGTTGCCGTTGCTGTTGACCGTCTGGTCCGGCTGCCCCTCCTGCTCGGGGCTCTTGGCCGCGGTGAAGGGGACGTAGACCTGGGACGTGGACCGGTTCCGCGTCAGCGGCTCGGCCGGGTCCCACAGCTCCTTCTGCTGGCCGGGCTCCTTCGTCAGGTCGAAGGGGTCGATGTCCCACGGCCCGACCTCACGCCGGCCGAGGTTGCCGCGGTCGAGGCCGGAGACGCCGTACTGGCAATGCGTCCGGTCCGGCCCCTCGCTGCGCTCGTCGCCCCAGCACTGCATGATCTGCAGGAAGTCGGTGTAGTAGTCCTCGAGCGTGGGGGCGCCGCCGGTCCACGTCACCTGGACCGCCTCGTTGACGAGGTTCGTCGTCTTGGACACCGTGACCGCGAGGCTGCTGAACTCACCGCGGCCACGGCATGTCAGCGCGATGCCGTCCGAGGTGCAGGAGTCCGACCCGAGGAAGCCCCCGTCGAGGGCGAGCACCCGGTCCGGCCCGTTGGCGTCGGCCGCCACGGCCGACGGCACCGTCCCGGGCAGGCTGAGCCCGAGCGCGACCGACCCGAGCAGGCTGAGCAGGACAAGGCTGAGGCTCGCCGCGCGGGACGCACGGCGACCGAGGAGGGTCTGCATCAGCTGCGGCCCTCGGCCCCGTTGACGAACCGGGAGACCAGCGGGGGCGCGACGACGAGGCCGAGCAGCAGCAGAGCGCTGAGCACCATCACCGTGCGCTGCAGGTCCCAGCCCGATGCGGCGCTGATGGAGACCGGTGTCGCGCCCAGGTACTGGGTGCCACCGGTCCCCCCGCCGCCGGTGGTGACCACGCCGTTGGAAGCCGCGCCGCCCGGCAGCGCCGCGGCATCCGCGGCGACGACCTCACCGGTCAGCGGGTCGACGACCGGTCCGGTGGGGGCAGTGCCTGCGCCACCCGCGCCCGCCGAGCCGGCGCCGCCCGCCGAGCCCCCTCCACCGCCGCCCGCGGAGCCACCGCCGCCCGCGGAGCCACCGCCGCCGGTGGAGCCGCCGACGCCACCCGCGGCCGCGGAGCCGCCCGCGGCTCCCCCGCCCACGACCTGGCCCGTGACGGGGTCGATGGTCCCGGCCGTCGCGCCGGCGCCCGCCGTGCCGCCCGTGGCGCCGCTACCGCCCGCGCTGCCGCCGGTGGTGCCCCCCGTGCCGCCGGTGGCCCCGCCGCCGCCGTCACCGCCACCGCCGCCGCCACCGCCGTCACCGGTGGTGCCGCCGCCCGTGTCACCGCCGCCACCCGTGCCGCCTCCACCGACACCGGTGTCGATGACAGGGGTGTCCTGGGGAGCACCGGCCGTGCCCGTCGAGCACTGGAGCGCGCCCTGCTTGTCGCAGTCGGCCGGCTGCGGAGCCGTCTCGGCCAGGGTGTTGCTGCCGTCGCGGGAGAAGGTCGGGTTGTTGCACGAGGCGATGTTGACGTTCTCCGTCTCGGCGCCCGGGATCTTCGCGATCACCTCGAAGCCGGCCCGCACCAGGTTGATGGGCAGCGGGGAGTAGCCGAGGATGCCGACGTTGCGCTGGCCCTCGCAGAGGAAGTAGTTGGCGAAGGCGCCCAGGGAGCGTCCCTTGGCCGTGGTGAAGCCGCTCTCGACCGCGGTCGGCACGATCATGTAGCTGTAGCTGGACAGCGGGTACGTGCGCCGGTCGCCGCTCACGTAGACGCCGGTGAGGTCCTGGGTGAGGTCGGCCTTGATCCGGGCCTCGGTCAGCGCCACCGCGACGCTCTGGTCGGTCGGCTCGACGTAGTAGCCGCTCGCGTTGAGCATCTTCGCCACCGGGAACCCGGCGTTGATGGCGTAGGAGTACTCGACGTAGGTGATGGCCCCCTCGTTCTGGGCCTGTGACACGAACTGCGCGACGCCGTTCGAGCCCGCCTGGGCGACGAAGCTCGTCCCGCCCTTGATGCGGTACGTGGACGTCACGCCGCACGGGGTCGGAAGCCCCAGCCCGGCGCAGTAGCTGTTCCAGATGCCCGACTGCTGGGACGCCATCCAGGTGGTGAACTGCGCCGTGGTCCCCGAGCCGTCGGAGCGGACGACCGGGACGATGGTGCGCGCGGGCAGGACGAGCCCGGGGTTGTCCGCCTTGATCGCGGGGTCGGCCCAGTTCGTGATGGCACCGGTGAAGATCTTGGCGATGGTCTCGCCGGAGAGCCGCAGGTTGGTGACCCGCTGGCCGTTGATCTTCAGGTTGTACATGAAGGCGGTGCCGCCGGCCACGATGGGCATGTAGGCGAACTTGCGCGGCGGGGCCGGGTCCGGCTTGCCGTTGTCCGTGATGCCGTACGGGATCTCGGACACGCCGAAGTCGATGGTGCCGGAGCCGAACTGCTCGCGGCCGACGGACGAGCCGCCGCCGCCGTACGTCACCTTCAGCCCGAACTGCCCGACGTTGCGGACCCAGTCGCCGATGGCGTTCTCGCTCCACGTCGAGCCGGAGCCGTTGATGCTGACGTAGTCCTCGGCCGCGGCCGACGGGGCGGCGGAGAGCGCCGCGCCGGTGACCGGGACGAGCGCGAGCACCAGCAGGGCCGCTCGTCTCACGCGGACGGCGAGGGCGCGTCGCACCGTAGCCGGGATGGCGGTCTTTCCTGCTGCGCTCATTCGGAGTCTCTCCCAGTCCTGCCGCCGTCGGCGTCCAGGTCCATCCGGAATTCTTGGGTGGGCATGTCGTCCACCGGCACGTAGCCGGAGGACCTCGGTATGCGGCCGGCCCCGGCGTAGCCGGCGAAGCGGGCGGCGTCCCGGGCCGAGGCCGCGCGGCGGCGGCTCACCTGGCGTCGCGACAGCTGCCCGGGGCCTCGCCCGCCGAGGATGCGGGCGCCGATGAAGAGCAGCAGGACCAGGGCCATCAACGTCGCGGCCATGCCGAACCCGCGGGCGATCATCGTCTCCTGCGGCTGCTTCACGAGGGTGAACGTGGCCAGCGGGAGGGACACCTGCGGGTCCTTGAACGGGTTGGCGTTGATGACGGTCGAGTAGCCGGCCGTCAGCAGCACCGGCGACGTCTCGCCGATGCCGCGCGCCGTCCCCAGGATCACCGCGGTGGTGAGCCCGGAGCGGGCCGTGGGCAGGACCACCGTCCAGACCGTGCGCCACCGGGACGCACCGAGGGCGAGGGACGCCTCGATGAGCGTGCCCGGGACGAGGCGCAGCACGACGTCGGAAGCGCGCACGATGATCGGCAGCATCATGACGCTGATCGCCAGCGCTGCGGCGAGCCCGCTGCGCGGCACCTTGATGGAGACCGGGCCGAGCTCGATCCCGATGATGAGCGCCGAGTAGACGAAGAGCCCTGCGATGACCGAGGGAAGCGCGGTCATCGCCTCGGTGATGGTCCGCACGACCCGGCTGAACCGCCCCGGGAACTGCGACAGGAAGACCGCGGCGGTGATCCCCAGCGGGACCGTGATGAGCAGCGCGATGGAGATCTGCTCGAGCGTCCCGACGAGGGCGTGCTGCATGCCGCCGACCGTGAGCGGCTCGAGCGGCCCCGCGTCGGAAAGGTCGTCGGTGAAGAAGCTGGCGTTGCCGAGGGCGTCCCGCGCGCGCCAGAAGGTGAAGCCGACCACGACGACCAGGGCGAGCAGCATGACGAAGCCGAGCGTGTGCGCGGCAACGGCGGCGAGCCGGTCGCGGACGTACGTCCCCGGCTCCTCGACCCAGACGAGAAGGGCGTAGATCGCGACGAAGAGCGCGTAGGAGACGGCGACGAAGCCGAGCAGCCCGCTGAACGGCGTGAGCCGGGTGAAGAGCAGGGACGCGAACGACACCGCCGCCACGGCTGCTCCGAGCAGGGCGAGCACGTCGGCCTGGCGGACGGTGGAGAGGTTGCGGCGCTGCTCGGCCTGCTCCGGTGCGATGCCCGGCCGGGCCACCGCCTGCTGTGCGGGGCGGGAAAGGGTCGGCGCGCTCATTCGCTCACCGCCCCGGACCGGCTGCGCGACACGATGACCGCGGCGAGCGAGTTCACGACGAGGGTGAGCGCGAAGAGGGTCAGCCCGGCCGCGAAGAGCGCCGACAGCGCGAAGGTCGAGGACTCGCCGTAGCGCAGCGCGATGAGCGAGGAGATCGAGCTCGCGCCGCTCTGCAGGATGTGCGGCTGCACCTCGAAGAGCGGGGAGATGACCATGAACACGGCGATGGTCTCGCCGAACGCGCGGCCCAGGCCGAGCATGGTCCCGCCGATCATGCCGCCGCGCGCGAACGGCAGCACGACCGATCGGATCATGCCCCACTTGGTGGCGCCGAGGGCGTACGCGCCCTCCCGCTCACCGATGGGCGCCTGGGCGAAGACCTCGCGCATGATCGAGCAGATGACCGGCGAGACCATCATCGCGACGACCAGGCCGGCGATGAACGTCGAGGACTGGAAGACCGAGTTGTTGCCCAGCGGGTCCCGCATGTCGACCCCGTCGACGGTGAGGAACGGGACCCAGCCGAAGTACGTCGCCAGCCAGCGCGGCAGCCCCTCGCCCTTCGGGCCGTGCACCAGCAGCTCCGGCTGCAGCAGGTAGAGGCCCCAGAGGCCGTAGACGACGCTCGGCACGGCTGCCATCAGGTCCACGAGGTTGATGAGCATTCGCTGGATGCGGCGCGGGGCGTACTCGGAGATGTAGAGCGCGGTGCCCACGGCCAGCGGCACGGCGACCAGGATGGCGACCGCCGCGATGAGGATGGTGCCGACGAGGATCGCGACGACGCCGAAGTTGCCGGAGTCCGGGTCCCACGCCTCGGTGGTGAAGAAGGACCAGCCCGCCTCGCCCAGCGCGTCACCGGCTCGGGTGGCCAGGAAGAACCCGACGAGCCCCATGATGACGAGCACGGCGAGCCCGGAGCCGGTGGTGACCCGCTTGAACGCCCGGTCCGCGCCGCTCAGCTTCTTGCCGAACGCGCGGGGGACGTCGCCGTCGGGCCCGCCGAGTGGGGCGGCCGGGTCGGTGATGACCGCGCTCACGGAAGGTCCCCCCGGTGGGACGAGCCCAGTGGCTCGGGGAGGGCCGCGTCGAGCGGCGCGGGGTCGGATACCAAGAGAGGTCCGTCCGTTCGGGCGACGGAGGCGGTGACGACGGCCTCCAGCGCGTGGTCGAGGCTGTAGGCGGACTCGCGGGCCCGCGCGTACTGACGGGCGCTGTGGGCGACCGTCTGGTCGTCGAGGTCGAGCCGCCACCCCCACTGGCCGGTGTCGACGTCGAGGAACTGCGCCGTCACGACCTCCCCCACCCGCGCGCGGAGAGCGAGAACGGCGTCGTGGCAGGCGGCGAAGCCCGGGTACGCCCGGGCACTGACGGCGAGGCCCCGGTTGTTCGCCGAGCGCAGCCGCCAGGTCACCCGCAGGCCCTGCCGCACGCCGGCGGCACGGAACTCTCGGACAGCGAGGTTTCGTTGCCCCGGTGTCGGGTACGGCTCGGCAGCGAAGACGAACTTCGGCTGGCCCACCGGGCGCTCCTTCAGGGGTTGCCGTGCCGGTACCACGTTCGGGACGAGGTCGGGCCACGGCGGGGATGCCGCGGACTGCGGCCGAGAAGAAGGTCGCGGGGTCAGCCGACCGGGCGAGGACGCCGAGCTGAACAACACATGTCGGCCTCATGTGGCGCGAGGCGCAGCCGGACGAAAGCTCCCAGCCGGGCATGCGGCCCATCGGCGCATCTGTCAGCTCTGCACGCGGACCCGTCGGCGCGCGGTGTCCAGCAGCTCCTGCGCCCGGGCCGGCGTTCCCACGGCCGGGAGGAAGCGATGGACGACCGGCTGGGCCGTCGCCGTGCGGGCCGCGTCGCGGAAGAGCCCCAGCGCGGCCTCGCACTCGGCCCGGCGCAGGTAGTCCCGGCTCGCGGCCGCCACGACCTCGCCGCGCAGGCTCGCCTTCCACCGCCAGCGGCCGCTCTCGTCCTGCTCCAGCCAGTGCACGGCCGCGTCGGCCTCGGCCCGCAGGGCGTCGACCGCGGCTACGGTGTCGGGAAGCAGCGGGTACGACCGCGCGGCACGGCCGAGCTCGCGGTTGTTGGCGGAGACGAGCCGCCACTCGATCCCCCTGCCCCGGTCGAAGAACTGGAAGCGCGAGCTGGCCATCAGGAGCCTCTCAGGGATAGGCGGAGCCGCCGGGGTGGCCGACATGGTCCTCGGTCCCGCGTTACGGCCCGGGTACGCCGCGGTGAACGCCGGACATCGGCTTGCCTGCGCTGCGGCGGCTCGCTCCCCCGCCGAGCTCCGGGCTGCCCGTTTCCGTGCCTGCCACGGATGGGACGATGTGATCCATGAGCGTCGAGCCCGAAGCGCGCCCTGCCGTCCCGACGGCGGCCTCGTCGTCGCAGCCCGACGGCCCCAGCGGCGCGAGCGGCACCGGTGGCCCGGACAGCCCGGACAGCGTTCCCCTGCCTGGCGACCGCTTCCTGGACCGGGAGCTCTCCTGGCTGCGGTTCAACCAGCGGGTCCTGGAGCTGGCCGAGGACCCCGACGTGCCGCTCCTGGAGCGGGCCCGCTTCCTCGCGATCTTCGCGAGCAACCTCGACGAGTTCTTCATGGTCAGGGTCGCGGGGCTCAAGCGCCGCATGGCCACCGGCCTGGCGGTCCGCGCGGCCAGTGGCCTGCAGCCGCGCCAGGTGCTCGAGCGCGTCTCGGAGCAGGCGCGCGAGCTGATGCGCCGCCACTCCGACGACTACCGGGACGTGGTGCACCCCGCGCTCTGCGACGCCGGCATCGAGATCGTGCGCTGGGACGACCTCGGGGACGAGGAGCAGGACTCGCTGCACCAGCTCTTCCGGGACCGCATCTTCCCGGTCCTGACCCCGCTGGCGGTCGACCCCGCGCATCCCTTCCCCTACATCTCCGGCCTGAGCCTCAACCTGGCGGTCATCGTCCGGAACCCCAACACCGGCACCGAGCACTTCGCCCGCATCAAGGTGCCGCCGGTCCTGCCCCGCTTCACGCGCGCGTCCGCCCAGCGCTTCGTCCCCCTCGAGGACGTCATCTCGGCGCACCTGCAGCAGCTCTTCCCCGGCATGCAGGTCCTGCAGCACCACATGTTCCGGGTCACCCGCAACGAGGACCTCGAGGTCGACGAGGACGAGGCCGAGAACCTCCTGCAGGCGCTGGAGCGCGAGCTGATGCGGCGCCGGTTCGGGCCGCCCGTCCGGCTCGAGGTCGAGGAGACGATCGACCCGCACCTGCTCGACCTGCTCAAGGGCGAGCTGGGCGTGGGCGACGACGACGTCTTCGCGCTGCCCGGGCCGCTGGACCTGACCGGCCTGCACGCGATCGCCGACCTGGACCGTCCGGAGCTGAAGTTCGCGCCCTTCGTGCCGGGCACGCACCGCGACCTGGTGGACGTGGAGGCCCGCGAGGCCTCGATCTTCGCGAAGATCCGGCAGGGCGAGATCCTCGTGCAGCACCCCTACGACTCGTTCGCGACGAGCGTCCAGGCCTTCATCGAGCAGGCCGCCGCGGACCCGGGCGTGCTCGCCATCAAGCAGACGCTCTACCGCACGAGCGGCGACTCCCCCATCGTCGACGCGCTGATCGACGCGGCGGAGGCCGGCAAGCAGGTCCTCGTGCTCGTCGAGATCAAGGCCCGCTTCGACGAGTCGGCGAACATCAAGTGGGCCCGCAAGCTCGAGCAGGCGGGGTGCCACGTCGTCTACGGCCTGGTCGGCCTGAAGACGCACTGCAAAGCAGCACTCGTGATCCGTGAAGAGAAGGACGGGCTTCGCCGGTACGTCCACATGGGGACGGGCAACTACAACCCCAAGACCGCCCGTCTCTACGAGGACTTCGGGCTGCTCACCTGCGACGAGGAGGTCGGGGCGGACCTGACCAACCTCTTCAACACCCTGTCCGGCTTCGCCCTCGGGACCGGCCGTTACAAGCGGATCCTCGTCGCCCCCGAGTCCATGCGTTCCGGCATCGTCGAGCGCATCGAGCAGCAGGCTGCGGCCGCGCGTGCCGGGCGGCCGGCCCGGGTGCGCATCAAGGTGAACTCCCTCGTCGACGAGGCGGTCATCGACGCGCTCTACCGCGCGAGCCAGGCCGGCGTCGACGTCGAGCTCTGGGTACGCGGCATCTGCGCGCTGCGGCCCGGTGTCCCGGGGCTCTCGGACCGCATCCGCGTGGTCAGCATCCTCGGCCGGTTCCTGGAGCACTCGCGGCTCTTCCAGTTCGGCGTCGGCGAGACCTGCGAAACGTGGTTCGGCAGTGCCGACATGATGCACCGCAACCTGGACCGCCGGATCGAGACCTTGGTCCGCCTGGTGAGCCCGGAGCACGTCGCCGAGCTCGACACCCTGCTCGACCTCGGGTTCGACCGCGGCACGGCTGCCTGGGAGCTGGACGGGGAAGGGGTGTGGACACGACGGTCCCAGGACGACGACGGCCAGCCGCTGCGCGACCTGCAGGACCACCTCATGACCGTGAAGCAGCGTGGAGCGAGGAGTGCGCGTGGCTGACGACAAGGACACCCGGGCCGAGACCTACCGCGAGAGCGAGCGCAAGTTCCGCATCCACGGGCTCTTCTCGCTGCCCGACCTCTCCGGGACGGGCGTCGTCGCGGCGGTCGAGGAGCGTGGCACGCACGAGCTGACCGCGCTCTACCACGACACCGGGGACCTCCGGCTGGCGCGCGAGGGCATCACGCTGCGCCGCCGGGAGGGCGGCTCCGACGCCGGATGGCACCTCAAGCTGCCGGTGAACGGCGTGGGCTCGGGGGTGCGGGACGAGGTTCGCCTCCCCCTCGACGCGGGCGGCGCCGGGGACGTCCCGCAGGAGCTGCGCGAGCTGGTCACCGCCGTGACGCGCAGCGCACCCCTCGTCGTCGTGGCGACCCTGCGGACGAGGCGGGCCTCGCGGGTGCTGCGTACCGAGGACGGCCGCGAGCTGGCCGAGCTGACCGACGACGACGTCTCGGTGGTCGACGGCGACCGTGTCGTCGTGAAGTTCCGCGAGCTCGAGCTGGAGGACGTGCAGGCCCGGGCCGGGGAGCTCGACGAGGTGGTGGCCCGGCTGCTGAGCGCGGGGGCCGTGCCCGGCGAGTTCACCTCCAAGGCGGTGCGCGCGCTCGGCCCGATGGCGAGCGCCCCCTCCGACGTGCCGGAGCTGCCGCCGGTCGGGCCCAAGGACAGCGCCGCGACGCTGGTGCGGGCCTACATCGCCGGGCAGGCGCGCAAGCTGCGCGAGAGCGACCTCGGCGTCCGGCGTGACGAGGAGGACTCGATCCACCAGATGCGCGTGGCCGCGCGCCGGCTGCGCAGCGGGCTGAAGGTCTTCCGCCCGCTGCTGGACCGCGAGTGGGCCGACGCGCTGCGCGAGGAGCTCAAGTGGCTGGCCGGTGAGCTGAGCGCCGCCCGTGACCGCGAGGTGCTGCGCGAGCGGCTCGACGAGGCGGTCAAGCACCTGCCCGAGCACGTCGAGCCGCTGGCGGCCCGCAGCCTGATCGACCGCCACCTGGGCAAGGAGGCCGACGACGGCCGGGAGCAGGCGCTCACGGCCATGCGCAGCGAGCGCTACGTCGCCCTGCACGACGCCCTCGTCGACGCCGTCAACGCGCTGCCCACCACCGAGGCGGCCGCCCAGCCGTGCTCGCGCGCCCTGCCTCCACTGGTGGCGAAGGCCTGGAAGCGGCTCGACCGCGACGTGAAGGGGCTGCGCCTCGACGGGCACGACGACGAGTGGCACGAGGCGCGCAAGGCCGCCAAGCAGGCGCGCTACGCGTGCGAGGCGGTCGCGCCGGCCCTGGGAAAGCCGGCCAAGCAGCTCGCCAAGCAGATCGAGCGGGTGACCGAGCACCTCGGCGAGCACATGGACGCCTCGATCGCCGCGCAGACCCTGCAGGGGTTCGCGGCCGGCGCCCACGTGGGCGGCCGTACCGGGTTCGCCCTCGGGCTGCTCTACTGCGACGAGCGCGCGGCGGTGGACCTGGCGCGCCACCAGTTCCTCGAGCTCTGGCCCGAGGTCGCCGACCCGAAGCACCGGCGCTGGCTGCGACCGGGCTGACGTGAGCAACGGAGGGACAGTGCTGGCCGCCGGCGCCCTCGTCCGGCGGCCGGGCCCGAGCGGCCCAGAAGTGCTCCTGGTCCACCGTCCCAAGTACGACGACTGGTCCTTCCCCAAGGGCAAGCTCGACGAGGGCGAGCACGTCCTCGCGGCGGCCCGTCGGGAGGTGCGGGAGGAGACCGGGCTCGACGTCGTGCTCGGTCGGCCGCTCACCACCCAGCGCTACCAGGTGTCCGGCCGCGACAAGGCCGTCTCCTACTGGGCCGCGCGCCCGACCGGCGGGCAGTTCGTCCCGACGCACGAGGTCGACCGGTGCGAGTGGCTGCCGTTCGACGCCGCGCGCCGGCGACTCACGCGCCCCCGCGACGCCGCGCTGGTGGGCGAGCTTGCAGCGGGCCCGGGCGAGACCGTGCCGCTCGTCGTCCTGCGCCACGCCAAGCCGGTCGCCCGCGACGAGTGGGCCGGCGCCGCGGACGACAGGCCCCTGGACGGGCGCGGGCGGGCCACGGCGGACGCTCTCGTCCCGCTGCTCGCGGCGTACGGCATCGAGCGGCTGGTGACCTCCGACACCGTCCGTACCGTCGACACGATCGCCCCGTACGCCGCGGCCCACTCGCTGCCGCTGGAGGCGCACCCGCTGCTCAGCGAAGAGGGCTTCCGGAACGCCGGTTCTGCTGCCGTCACCGAGCTGCGCGCCTTGCTGGATGCCCCGGTCCCGACCGCGATCTGCACCCACAAGGCCCTGCTGCTCCCCGTCGTCCGCGCGCTGTGCGCGCTCTGCCCGGCCGCCGCCCCGTCCCAGCCCCTGGCCGCCGGCGGCTTCTGGGTGCTTCACGCGGCCGACGGCACGGTGGTCGCCGTCGAGACCCACGAGGCGTAGGAGAATGTTCAGGTGTTGTACTTCATCCTGCGCCGACTGCTGGGCGTCCTGCTCCGAACGTTCTGGCGCCCGGTGGTCGAGGGCCGGGAGCACATCCCGCGCGAGGGCCGGGTCATCGTGGCCAGCAACCACCTGTCGTTCATCGACAGCATCCTTCTCCCGCTGGTCGTGACCGAGCGGCGCATCACTTTCCTCGCCAAGAGCGAGTACTTCACCGACCGCAGCCTGCGCAACCTGCCGTCCCGCTGGTTCTTCACCGCCATGGGGGCAGTCCCCGTCCCCCGGGGAGAGGCGCGTGCGGCCCAGGCCTCGCTCGACACCGCCCTGGAGATCCTGAAGCGGGAGGAGGCCTTCGGCATCTACCCGGAGGGCACGCGCTCACGTGACGGGCGGCTCTACCGCGGCCGGGTGGGCGTGGCCTGGCTCGCCTTCGCCGCCGACGCCCCCGTCCTGCCCGTGGGCCTCATCGGGACGGACAAGGTGCAGCCGGTCGGCGCCCGCTTCCCGCGGATCGCCAGGGTGACGGTCCGCTTCGCTCCCCCGATCCAGCCCAAGGAGTACGCCGCCACCGCTCCCGGGCTGGCCCGCCGGCAGCTGACCGACGACGTCATCGACGCCATCGGCCGGCTGACCGGGCAGGAGCGCGCGCCGGGCTACAACGAGCTGCCCGCCGAGGACTGAGCCGGTCAGGCCCGACGGCGCGGGATCAGCACCAGCGCCACGCCCACGACCGCCGTCACGCTCATCGCCACCGCGACGGCCCGGCCGAACGCGGCCCCGAAGTCCTCGCTCAGTGCCCGGTCACGAGGCCGAGCAGGACGCTCAGCACGACCCCGACCCCCAGGACCGTCCCCGTGAGGCGGAGGGCGGCTCCGGCCTCCCGCTGCGCAGAGTTGCTCATGACCGTGGTGTGTGCAGCGGGAGCAGCAGGCAAACGTCGGGGCTGGAACGACGGAGCCGGGGCCGCCTGCTCGGCGGCCCCGGCTCCCCGGTCAGCTGTCGGTGCTACTTCTTCGCCGCGACGCGCCGCTCGGCGCGCTCGGCGTCACGAGCAGCCCGTCCGCCGGACCCGATGCGCTTGTCGCCACGGGTCTTGTAGACCACGGCGACGCTCGGGCGCGGGAAGGGGCGGGTCGCCGAGCGGTCCGGCCACGAGCTCTTCGGGTTGTCGAAGGTCGCGCCGCCGTACTCGCCCGGGTGCTGGACGGCGACGAAGAGGCTGTCGCCGTCCCAGGTGATGAGCGGGCCGCAGGTCTCGGCGCCGCGCGGCACCGTGAGGAACTGCTTGAGGTGGCCGCGCTCCGGGCCCTGCACGGGGACGGCGAAGAGGCCGTCGTTGCCACCGAGCAGGCCGGTCGTGCCCTCGACCTGGTTCACGAACGACAGCGAGTTGCCGTCGGTCGAGATCCAGAGGTTGCCGTGCGGGTCGAAGGCCACGTTGTCCGGGCAGGAGATCGGGCTGACCTTGGACTTGTCGTAGCCCGCGAAGTACGTCTCCGGGCGCTCGGGGTCGCCGGCGACGATGAAGATGCGCCAGGTGAAGGTGAGCGAGGCGTGGTCGTTGCCGGCCTCCTCCCACTCGAGCACGTGGCCGTTGCGGTTGCCGCTCTGCAGGGTGTCCTGCCCGGTCGTGGCGTTGAACGCGTACGAACGGCCGAGCGGGTTGGCCTCGTCGGCCTGCGCCACCGTGCGGTTGGAGTTGTTGGTGAGCGCGGCGTACACGCGGCCCGTGACGGGGTTCGGCTCGATGTCCTCGGGCCGGTCCATCTTGGTCGGCACCAGGGCCGGGTCGACGACGACCTCCGCCCCGTTGACGAGCACCGGGTTGCCGTTGGCGTCGAGCTGCTTGCCGAGGCGGTCGGCGGCCAGGCGGGTGAAGGTGAGCACCCAGGCGACCGACTTGCCGGGGATCATGGACTGGCCGTTGACCACCAGCGGGATCCAGCGGCCCGTGCCGTCGAACTCGCCGTCCGCCGGGAGGGTCCCGGTGCCGTTCGCGTTGCCGTTGAGCTCGCTCTTCGGGCTGTCGCCGCTGAACTGGGCGACGTAGAGGTCGCCCTCGGACAGCAGCGTCATGTTGTGCGCACGGTCCGCGGCCGTGCGGCCGGGGC
Organism: Motilibacter aurantiacus; assembly: GCF_011250645.1. NCBI lineage: Bacteria > Bacillati > Actinomycetota > Actinomycetes > Motilibacterales > Motilibacteraceae > Motilibacter > Motilibacter aurantiacus. Next base: position 57,290 of record NZ_JAANNO010000014.1, on the reverse strand, counting down.
GGTACTTGTTGCGCGACACGAACTTGTAGATGTAGTCGAAGCGCTCGTCGTCACCGGAGTAGGCGACCGCGCGGCCGTCGGCGGCGATGGAGATCGAGGCGCCCTCGTGCTTGAAGCGGCCGAGCGCGGTGTGCTTGACCGGCGGGGCCGAGGGGTTCGTGGGGTCGACCTCGACGACCCAGCCGAAGCGGTTGGCCTCGTTGGGCTCCTTGGCGAGGTCGAAGCGCGGGTCGATCTCCTCCCAGCGGCGCGAGGACAGGCCGCTGGTGGCGATGCCGTAGCGGGCGAGCCGGCGCTCCGGGTCCTGCACCGTGGTGCTGGCGCCGAAGTACTGGTTGAAGTTCTCCTCGCCGTGCAGCGTGGTGCCCCACGGGGTGGTGCCGCCGGCGCAGTTGTTCAGCGTGCCGAGCACCAGCTTGCCGGTCGGGTCGGCCGAGGTCCTGAGGTACTGCGAGCCGGCGGCCGGGCCGTCGACGACGAACGGCGTCGAGACCGTGATGCGACGGTTGACCGACCGGTCCGCCGAGCGCTCCCACTCGCCGTGGCGGCCGACGCGCTCGATCTTCACCACGGAGATGCCGTGCGCCATCATCGCGATGCGCTTCTGCTCGGCTGTGGTGTTCGTGGCGGTGGTGACGCCGGGGAACATCATCTGCTCGTCGGTGTACTCGTGGTTGACCACGAGGAGGGCCGTGTCGCCGTCCCGGGTGTAGGGCAGCACCGCGACGTAGTCGCAGTTGTAGCCGAACTGCTGCGCCTGCGCGGACGCGGTCTGGTTCAGCGGGTCGAAGGCCGGCGCGCCCGCGAGCACCGGGTCGCCCCAGCGCATGACCACGCTGTACGCGTAGTCGTCGCCCGTCGGGACGACGAGCTCGTCGCGGTTGTTCGGCGCGACGGCGACGAACTCGAGGGCGCCGTCGCCGTTCGTGGCGATGCCGATCGGGCTGGGGACCCGGGGCAGCTTCGGGGCGGCCGAGGCCGAGCGCGTGTCGAGGGCCTGACCCGCCATGACGACGAGCGCGGAGGCGCCGGCGGCCTTGAACAGCGCGCGCCGGGTCAGGACGCCCTCGATGACGTCCTTGATGTAGGGGTTGTCCGTGGTGTTCGGGACGGGCTTGTCACAGGCGTTGCCGCAGCGGTAGAGGCACGTCATGTGGCTGCGGCTGCCGTGGCGGGTGCCCAGCAGCGGCAGCAGTCGACGGCGGTTGGTGGCGTCTTCGAGGTCCGACACGATTCCCCTCGCGGTGCAGAAGTCTCAGGCGTCATGCGCGCCGTACTCGGCGCGACCGCCCGCACGCTATGCAGCCGGGGCGCGAGCCGGATGAATCGAACGTGAACAGAGCGTGGAGAACGCACGACGCGACCTGGAGCTCGTTGCTCAACAGAACCATCGTCCGGACTTGTGCGACTTCTCCCGGCGCCAGCCCTTAGGGGAGCCTAACCTACTGGCCGCGGTCCGACCACCCCCGACGATGACCACGGGCCCTGCCGGACGACACCCGGTGTCGCCTGACAGGGCCCATGGTCGTCGCTCTTCCGAGGCCCGCGCCCCGAGCGGGACGCGGGCGGCCGACGGGTCAGCCGCGCGGCGTCTCCGCCTGCGGGTGGGTGACGCCGTGCTGGTAGCCGAGGAAGTCCTCGCGCGCGGCGTACGCCAGGTCCGGCTGGTCGGCGAAGATGCCGTCGACGCCGGCCTCGTACAGGTCCTCGAACTCGGCCAGCACGTCGCCGTACGCGGTCGGGTCGGTCCCCTTGCGGTACTGCACCGGCAGGAACTGGTTCTCGGCACGGACCGTGTAGGGCACGACCTTCAGCCCGGCGGCGTGCGCGTCGGCGACGAGAGCGGACGGGGCGCCCGTCGTGCCGTTGGCGGCACGCGGGTAGATCTGCGACTTGTCCGGGCCCACGACGTCGGCGTACTCCGCGACCTCGCGCAGGCCCTCGGCCGATGTCATCTGGGCGTACGTCTGCGGGTCGCCGGAGACGACGTGGTCGTACGGCCGCCCGGCCGCGCTGGTCAGCTGGACGAGGCCGACCTTGACCCTGAACAGCTCGTGGAGCTGGCGGAGGTTCGACTCCTCGAACGACTGGATCCAGATGTTCTTGTTGCGCTTGTCGATGTTGCGGTCGCGCAGCTCCTTGACGAGGGGCTCCTCGAGCGAGAGCCCGATGGAGTCGAAGTACGTCGGGTGCTTGGTCTCCGGGGCCACGCCGATGTCGCGGCCGGTCTCCTTGGACGCGCGCTTGGCGAAGTCCAGGACCTCACCGAAGGTCGGGATGACGTAGCGGCCGTCCAGCGCGGTGTTCTCCTGGCGGACGGCGGGCAGCCGCTCCTTCGCCCGCAGCGTGCGCAGCTCGGCGAGCGTGAAGTCCTCGGTGAACCAGCCGGTGATGGACGAGCCGTCGATGACCTTCGTCGTGCGCCGCGACGCGAACTCGGGGTGGTCGGCGACGTCGGTCGTGCCGCTGATCTCGTTCTCGTGGCGCGCAACGAGGACGCCGTCCTTGGTCGACACCAGGTCCGGCTCGATGACGTCGGCGCCCTGGCGGACGGCAAGGTCGTAGCTCGCGAGCGTGTGCTCGGGGCGATAGCCGGAGGCACCGCGGTGGCCGAAGACCAGCGGCGCGGACACCGACGTGCCGGTGGCGTTGACGTTGGCGTCGGCGCTGACCGACACGAGCGCGACCGGCGCGGCGATCGCGGGCACAGCGGCCAGCGCGACCACCGCGCGGCGGCTGAGGGAGGGCATACGCACGAAGGCTCCTCGCGGCGCGCTCGCACGGCCGTCCCTCGACCGCGGCGCCACCGACGCGCACAGCGAAGCGACATCCGGTGAACGCAGGTCGCGTAGGAGAAGAACAGAGCCTGAATCACGGTTGGCGCGTCCCACACGCGCCAGCCCGGACAGGTACGCCTGCGCCACCGCCTCCAGGTCGAGGTCGTTCGCCCGCCCGGCGAGACGCTGGAAGGGCAGCCCGCCGCGCAGCGCGACGAGGTCGGGCGGCACGGCGGGCGGGACGTGAGGTCGCGGGCTGCGCTTCGGCCTCGCGCCGATCGCGGACGTCGAGGCCATCGACCCGGGCGAGCCAGGCCGGGCTCCTCCCGCGGCCGGTGGCGTGCGTGCCGGAGCGCCTGCGGCCCTCGTGCTCGGAAAGCCCGACCAGGCCCAACGGGAACACCGCCACGAGGCCGGCCCCGCCGAGCAGGCCGGCCAGCAGCACCCGGCCCAGGGCGGCCAGGTCCACCCACTCGTCCATCCAGGCCCTTCCTCAGGCGTTGGCCGGCACCCGGGCGCGCTCGGGCGCGACCGTGCCGGTCCACTCGTCGTTGACGTTGGCGGGGTTGACCGGGGACCGTCGCGACGCCAGGTAGAACGCTGCGGAGCATGCGACGAGGAGCACGAGGACCGCGGCGACGCCCGCCGTGCCGCCGATCAGGTCGACGCCAACGGCGGGTCGGACCCCTCGGCGAGGCTGCCGTGCGCGACGTGCGCAGGCGCGATGATGCCCATCGTCCTCTGCGCGTCGTCGGTGCCATGGGCCAGCGACACCAACGAGGCCGAGCCGGTCTGGCCCACCTTGAAGCCCTTGTCGTGCACGTTCTCGGAGACGTTGGAGGTGATCCGGTACGCGAGGTACGTCCCCAGCCCCGCCACGAGGCCGGCAGCCAGCGGGGCGAGCAGCGCCGGGAGGATCACCGTCGACACGACCCCGTGGCCGTTGTTCCGGAACGGGACTACCCGGCGCCGTACGCAGGCCGAAACGGGCGTGGCCGCGGGATTCACCCGGCGTTCAGCCGGCGGCAGGGACTCGAGGCGACGAGGTGCTCACCGGGGGCTGCGCTTGACCCTGCGGGCCGAGTGGTAGCGCGCGACAGGCGCCCTCGAGGCGGAGGCCCCGACCACCCACAGCGCGCCCTTCTTCGTGGTGACGCGGCGGCGGACCTCGACGGGGCCGTCCGACTGCCAGCTGTCGAGCACCCGCTCGAGCAGCTCGCCGTGGGTGCAGAACACCGCGCCGTCGGCGTCGGGGCCGGAGAGCAGGGCCAGGACCTGGTCGAGCGGGGCGTCCGGGGCCAGCAGTCCACTGTGCTCGACCGGTATGCCGCGAGCCGCCGACAAGGGGATCAGCGTCTCCCAGCACCGGCGGTAGGGGCTGCTGAGGAGCCTGTGCACGGGAACGTGCTGCAGTGTCCCCACGACACCCAGCGCCTCCTGCCGGCCCCGGCCGCGCAGCGGCCGCTCCCGGTCCGGGAGCGGCCACTCGCGCTTCTGCCCGGCGTGCCCGTGTCGCAGCAGCACGAACACGGGCACCTTCCAGGCCTGTCGAGGGCGGTTCAGTCCGTCAGGGAGCGGTCGAGCCGCACCTTGATGAACTCGTTGTCGTCCGGCGACCCGGGGGTGCGGCCAGCCGAGCCAGGGTAGTTGTTGTCGTTCTCGATGAGCAGGGTGTGGTCGTCGAGCACGGCGATCCCCTCGATGGTCTGGAAGGGGAAGGTGAAGAACGACCCCTTCGGGCCGGCGATGCCGTTGGGGTCCGGCACGGCCATCAGGTTCACCAGCAGGGTCTTGTCGGCGTACCCGTCCTTGTCCTTGTCGCGGTCGTCGACGAGGAAGACCGCCTTGAACCGGGCCGAGGCGCCCTCGCCGTTGTCGCGCTCGAGAACGACGTATCGGTGGTCGTCCACGGCCGTGAGGTCGCCGATGGCGTTGCCGGCGCTCTCGAGCCGGTAGCGGAAGGCTATGCCCTGGAACCGCGTGTGCCGCAGGTTGAACTTGTAGACGCGCAGGTCCTGCGGGGAGTCGCCCACGACCGGGCCCTCCAGCATCGGGTAGAGCTCCTTGCCGTCCTCCGAGAGCGCCATGCCCTCGAAGCCCTTGCTGTTGGCGAGGTTCGGCGTGGCACCCGCGGGAAGGGTGGGGTCGCTCGGCGATGCGACGCCCGGGACGTGGAACGGCGCTTCGAGCACCTTGCCGTTCGCGTCGGTGTGGAGGAGCCACGGGCCGAACTCGTCCCCGAACCACAGCGTGCCGTCGGGCGCCTGGCGGAACGACTCGAGATCGAAGTCGGCACCGGTCAGCCGGCGGTCCGCACGGGCGAGCGGGAACGGCACCTTGCGGTCCGGGTCCTCGAGGTCGACCCCGAGGTCGACGACCGTCGCCTTGCCGGTGGCGTAGTCGGGCTTCACGTGCTGTACGCGCAGGATGAAGTCCGCGCTGTTGGCCTTGGTGCCGAATCCGTTGTCCGATAGCACCCAGTAGGTGCCGTCGGCCTGCGGCAGCACGCCGCTGAAGCCCTGGACCGGCTGAGCCGGGAAAGGCGTGGTGCGGCCGTTGGCCGCATTGGCGAGCGCACCACTGGGAAGCTGCTCGCCGAAGGTGTCGGCCGGCAGCACGGTGCGGCCGACCAGCTCGGCCTGCTGCAGAGAGCCGGCGGCGCCGGTCGCCGAGGGGCCCATGGCGACCGCGGCGACGCCGCACCCGAGGGCGAGCGTCGTCGTGACCGCGACAACTGAACGAGATCGCATGGTTCGTGCTTCTCCTGTCTCGGCGGTGGGGCTCAGACGCTCTGGAGCCCGGGGTTGCCGGCCTCGACCGCGAAGGAGGCCTGCGTGTAGACCGGCGCGCCAGGCGTACGGACCTGGGCCAGCGAGCGGAAGTCGGCGCGCAGCTGGGTGGGCGTGTACGTCGCGAGGACGTAGCCGCGCCGGTTGGAGGCGAACTTGATGTGCGGGTTCTCGGCGCGCACGGCGGGGCCGTACGACGGGATGTCGGTGCCGTCGCCGCCGGAGGTGACCGACGTGGTCACGAGCTCGGTCCCGACCGTCTTCGAGGAGGTGTTGCGGAAGTCGGCCTTGAGGTCGTTGGCCCACGCGGTGTGGATGTCACCGGTGAGGACGACGGGGTTGGCGACGCCACGGGTCTGGAACGCGCTCATGACCCGGTCGCGGTTCGGCTGGTAGCCGTCCCACGAGTCCATGTTGTAGACCTCGGCCGTGCCGGGCCCGAAGTCGCTGAGCGCGAAGAAGACCTGCTGGCCCAGCACGTCCCACGTGGCCGTCGAGCGGCCGAGGCCGTCGTAGAGCCAGCGCTCCTGCGCGATGCCCATGATCGAGCGGCGCGGGTCGCGGGACTGGGCGCTCGGCGCCTTCAGCCCGTCGTTGTTGGCCTGGTCGTCGCGGTACTGCCGGGTGTCGAGCATGTGGAAGTTGGCCAGCTGCCCCCAGCCGAGGCGGCGGTAGAGCTGCATCTCGGCACCCTTGGCGACCTGGGCTCGGCGCAGTGGCATGTTCTCGTAGTACGCCTTGAAGGCGGCCGCGCGACGCTGGCGGAAGTACTCCACCGAGTCGCCGGCGTTCTCGCTGATGTCGGCGGCCCAGTTGTTCTCCACCTCGTGGTCGTCGAACACGACCACCCAGGGCGCGACGGCGTGGGCCGCCTGCAGGTCGGCGTCGGACTTGTACTGCGCGTGTCGCTGCCGGTAGCCCGCGAGAGTCGTCGTCTCCGGCCCGGCGTGGTCGCGCGGGTTGCCGCCGGGGATCGTGTACGCCCCGGCGCGGTACTCGTAGATGTAGTCGCCGAGGTGCAGGACCAGGTCCGGGGTGTCCTCGGCGAGGCGGCGGTAGGCCGTGAAGTAGCCGTGCTCGAACTGCGCGCAGGAGACGACGCCGGTGCGCAGCGAGGAGACGGCCGCGCCCGCGGAGGGGGCGGTGAGCGTGCGGCCGACGGGCGAGACGTGCTCGTCGATGCGGAACCGGTAGAAGAACTCCCGGCCGGAGGGCAGCCCGGTGAGCTCGACGTGGATGGCGTAGCCGTCCTCGCGGCGGGCGTGCTTGGTGCCACGGCGGACCAGCGAGCGGAACTGCTCGTCGGTCGCGACCTGGAACTCGACGTCGTACTTGCTCGCGGTCATCCCGCCGAAGCCGTCCTCGGCCAGCGGGTCGACGGCCAGGCGGGTCCACAGGACCACGCCGTCGGCGGTCGGGTCGCCGGAGGCGATGCCGAGCAGGAACGGGTAGGCGATGCGGCCGGGTCGGGCCTTGGGGACGGCGAGGGCGGGCACCGGGGCGCCCAGGGCGCCGGCGGCGACACCCGCGCCGACGGCGGCGCCGCCCGCGAGTACGGAGCGCCGGCTGAGGGGAAGGTTGTTCATGGCGCGAACTGAAGCCCTCGGGCCCCCTGTTCGGGTTAACCCGTACGGTCGGTCAGGCGTCAGGTCGGTGACCAGTCGGGTGTGAACCCGCGATTCGGGCGCCGCACAAGGGTCGTTTCCCTGACGTACCGCTGCGTGCAACGGGCCCGTCGCCACCCCCTCGCCCGACGTTCACCCGCTGTTCACTCTCGACCGGCGATCGCGTCACCTGGCCCACCTACCGTCCTCTCCGCAACGACATGTCATCCCAGGAGAGGGACAAGAACTCGTGAAGCTCCACCGCTTCGGCCGGCTCTCGGTCGTCGCCCTTGCCGGCTCGCTCGCGCTCGCCGCCTGTGGCTCGGACGACAACTCCGACGACAACGCCGGCTCCGACGCGCCCGCCGCCACCTCCGGCAGCTCGAGCGCGCCCGACGCGGGCAGCGGCGGCATCGCGTGCCCCGCCGGCGGCGGCACGCTCAACGGCGCCGGCTCCAGCGCGCAGCAGAACGCGGTCTCCGAGTGGACGAAGGCCTTCCAGGAGGCCTGCTCCGACGTCACGATCAACTACAACGCCTCGGGCTCCGGTGCGGGCCGCCAGGCCTTCATCGACAAGCAGGTCGCGTGGGCCGGCTCGGACTCCGCGATCAAGGAGGACGAGAAGACCCAGGCGGACGCCAACTGCGTCGGCGGCGAGGCCATCAACCTGCCGATGGTCGTCGGCCCGATCGCTGTGGCCTACAACGTCGAGGGCGTCGACGAGCTCAACCTCTCGGCCGCCACGATCGCCAAGATCTTCACCGGCCAGATCACCAAGTGGAACGCGCAGGAGATCGCGGCGGAGAACCCCGACGCCTCCCTGCCGGACACCGACATCGTCGCCGTCCACCGCTCGGACGAGTCGGGCACGACGCAGAACTTCGCCCGCTACCTCGACGCCACGGCCAAGGACGTCTGGACCTACGGCACCGAGCAGCAGTGGCCGGCCGACATCAAGGGCGGCCAGGGCGCCAACAAGTCGGCCGGTGTCGCCGACGCCGTCTCCCGCACCGCCGGCGCGATCGGCTACGTCGAGTACTCCTTCGTCGAGGACGCCGGGCTCAGCGCCGCCAACGTGTCCAACGACGGGGAGAGCTTCGTCGAGCTGACGCCGGAGAACGCCGCCGCCGCCGTCGCCGACGCCGAGGTCTCGGGCACCGCCCCCGACCTGGCGCTCTCGCTGAACTACGCGACGACCGCGCCCAACGCGTACCCGATCATCCTCGTGACGTACGAGATCGCCTGCTCCGCGGGCCAGCCGGCCGCTGAGGCCAACCTGGTCAAGTCCTTCCTGACCTACACCTCCAGCGAGGAGGGCCAGGCCCTGCTCACGGAGAACGGCTACGCGCCGCTCCCCGAGGAGGTCCGCTCGCAGGTCGCGGAGACGGTTGCCGCGATCACGCCGGGTGCCTGACACTCCCTGCACCACCCCCTGAAGCGCCGTGCGCTCCCGGCCCCCCGATCATGGGGGGGCCGGGACAGCGCCGGCGCTTCGTCAGTGGAAGCATCCCTCTCAGCCCCGTCCGCCCGTCGGAGGAGCAACTCGTGGCGACACCGCCCGATCTTGATAATGAACCCACCCAACTGGGGACGACCCGGTCGGCAAGCGGTGTGCGTCTCGGGGACCGCATCTTCCGCGGCTCGTCGACGGGTGCCGGCGTCTTCGTGCTCGTCGTCATGGCGGCGATCGGCACGTTCCTGCTGGTCCGAGCGATCCCCAGCCTGACGTCCAACGAGTCGAACGTCCTCACCACGCAGAACTTCGACCCCGACAACAACGACTGGGGCATCGCCGCCCTGGCCTACGGCACGCTCGTCAGCAGCATCATCGCGCTGATCCTGGCCGTGCCGGTCGCCATCGGCATCGCGCTGTTCATCTCGCACTACGCGCCGCGGCGGCTCGCCGTGGTCCTCGCGTACGTCGTCGACCTGCTCGCCGCCGTCCCCAGCGTCATCTTCGGCCTCTGGGGCCTGCGCTTCCTCAGCGAGCACATCCTCCCGGTCGAGCGCTGGATCAACGACTGGTTCGGCTGGATCCCGGTCTTCGGCGGGAGCGTGAACTCCGCGTCCTCGCTGTTCACCGCCGGGGTCGTGCTCGCGATCATGATCCTCCCGATCATCGCCGCCGTCTGCCGCGAGGTCTTCCTCCAGGTCCCGCGCGCGCACGAGGAGGCCGCGCTCGCGCTCGGGGCCACGCGATGGGAGATGATCCGCACCGCCGTGCTGCCCTTCGGCCGGCCCGGCATCATCAGCGCGACAATGCTCGGCCTGGGGCGCGCGCTCGGGGAGACGATCGCCATCGCGCTGATCCTGTCGCCGAGCTACACCATCAACGCCAGCGTCCTGGAGATCGGCGGCTCGACCTTCGCCGCCAACATCGCGCTGCGCTTCGGTGAGATCGCCGAGACGGGCCGCAGCGCGCTGATCGCCTCCGGCCTCGTGCTCTTCCTCATCACGCTGCTGGTCAACATGGGCGCGCGGGCGGTCATCGCCCGGCGCAAGGAGTTCTCGGGGGCATCGGCATGAGCACGACCCTCCTCCCCACGAACGAGCCGGGCAGCTCGAGCCTGCTCCCCCAGACCCGCCCGCTGCCCGCGTGGCTCCCCTGGGCGCTCGCGGTGGCCGCCGCCGTCGTCGCGGCGCTGCTGGTCCTCGTCCTGGACAGCCCGCTCGCCCTCGCGGTCGTGCTGTTCGTCCCGGTCTACGCAGCCCTCGTCGCCATCGCGTCCGCGCGGATCGAGGGCCCGCGACGGGCGAAGGACCGGGTCGTCACCGTCGTCGTCTACACCTGCTTCGCGCTGGCGATCCTGCCGCTGCTGAGCGTGCTGATCACCACGATCCAGCGCGGCGCGGCCCATCTCACGCCGTACTTCCTCAGCCACTCCCAGCGGGGCATCGGCCCACGCGACGAGGGCGGCGGCATCTACCACGGCATCATCGGCACGGTCGAGCAGGTCGGCATCGCCGCGCTGATCTCGGTGCCGATCGGCCTGCTCGTCGCGGTCTACCTCGTCGAGTACGGGCGGGGCGCCCTCGCCCGCGCGGTGACCTTCTTCGTGGACGTCATGACCGGTGTCCCGTCCATCGTGGCGGGCCTGTTCATCTACACGGCCATCATGCTCGGGCTCGGCATGACACCCAAGGGCGTCTGGGGCGGCCTGGCCCTGTCCATCCTGATGCTGCCGGTCGTGGTCCGCAGCACCGAGGAGATGCTCAAGCTGGTCCCGAACGACCTGCGGGAGGCCTCGCTGGCGCTCGGTGTGCCCAAGTGGAAGACGATCGTCTCGATCGTCATCCCGACCGCCATCGGCGGCATCGTGACCGGCGTCATGCTCTCGGTGGCCCGCGTCATCGGCGAGACGGCCCCGCTCGTGCTCACGGTCGGCGCGACCGACTCGATCAACAAGAACCCGTTCGACGGCCCGCAGGCCTCGCTCCCCCTGATCATCTACGACCAGGCGTTCCGCTCCAGCCCGTACGCTCAGGACAGGGCGTGGGCGACGGCGCTGACGCTGATCCTGCTCGTGTTGATCCTCAACGTGGTCGCGCGCGGCATCGCGCGGTGGAAAGCGCCCCAGGCGCGGTAGGAGACTGGACCCATGGCCAAGCGCATCGACGTCAGCGGCTTGAACGTCTACTACGGCTCGTTCCGGGCCGTGGAGGACGTGAACATGACCATCGAGCCCCGCTCCGTGACGGCCTTCATCGGCCCGTCCGGCTGCGGCAAGTCCACCTTCCTGCGCACGCTCAACCGGATGCACGAGGTCATCCCGGGCGCGCGCGTCGAGGGCAAGGTGACTATCGACGGCGAGGACCTCTACGGGCAGAACGTCGACCCGGTCGCGGTGCGGCGCACCGTCGGCATGGTCTTCCAGCGGCCCAACCCGTTCCCGACGATGTCGATCTACGACAACGTCGCGGCGGGGCTGCGGCTCAACGGGGTGAAGAGGAAGTCCGCGCTCGACGACGTGGTCGAGCGCTCGCTCAAGGGCGCCAACCTCTGGAACGAGGTCAAGGACCGGCTCGACCGGCCCGGCGCCGGCCTGTCCGGCGGCCAGCAGCAGCGGCTCTGCATCGCCCGCGCGATCGCGGTCGAGCCCGAGGTGCTGCTGATGGACGAGCCGTGCTCCGCGCTGGACCCGATCTCCACGCTGGCGATCGAGGACCAGATCTCCGAGCTGAAGTCGAAGTACACGATCGTGATCGTCACCCACAACATGCAGCAGGCCGCCCGGGTGAGCGACACGACCGCCTTCTTCAACATCTCCGGCTCGGGCAAGCCGGGCAAGCTCATCGAGATGGCCCCGACGCCGAAGATGTTCTCCACCCCGTCGGAGAAGGCGACCGAGGACTACATCTCGGGCCGCTTCGGCTGATCCTCCCCGTCGGACGTCGCCGACGCCCGGGGTGCCCTCGTGCACCCCGGGCGTCGGCGCGTCCGGTCTCACCCCGCGGTCGAGGGGGCGATCGTCAGGGCGAGGAGGCTTCGTCCGTCACTGACGAAGGCGAAGCTCAGGACCACCACGCCTCCGGAAAAGGTCCCCTCGAGCCGCTGGGTCACCGTCCAGTGCCGGTCGCCGTCCCGGCGGGCGCCGGTGAGGGTGGTGGTGTAGCTGTACTCGGAGGAGGTGCGCGAGAGCCAGCGGGTGATCTCGGCGCGCCCGCGGTAGGTGGCCCCGTCGTCGACCACGACCGCGTCCGGGGCGAAGCAGGCCGCCGCCGCGGCGACGTCGCCCCGCAGGTGCGCGTCGAGGTAGTCCTGCACGGGCGCGGGCAGGTCGGGCGGGCCCGCTGCCGGGCCGGTCGTCGCTGCGGTGGCCTGCTGCACGGTCGTGATGTCGTCCATGGCCCTACGGTGGCGGCGCCCGCTGCGGGAGGGTCAAGGCGCCGACCCTCCCCCGGGGGGAGGGTGCAGAGTGGGGCGGTGCTGACCATCGGCGAGTTCGCCCAGCTGACCCACCTGAGCGTCCGCACGCTGCGCCGCTACCACGAGTCGGGGCTGCTCGAGCCCGCCGTGGTGAGCCCGGCCAGCGGCTACCGGTACTACGACGCCTCGCAGGTGCCCACCGCGCAGGTCATCTCCAAGCTGCGCGAGCTCGACCTGCCGCTGGCCGACGTCCGGCAGGTCCTGCTCACGCCGGACCCCGCGGGCCGCGCGGCTCTCATCGCCGCTCACCTGGAGCGGCTCGAGGAGCAGCTCTCCCGCACGCAGGCGGCCGTGGCCTCGCTGCAGCGGCTGCTGCACCCGCAGCCGCCGCGGCTGGCGGTCGAGGTACGCCGCGAGCCGGCCCGGCTGGTTGCCGCGGTGCAGGCCACCGTCGCGCACTCGGACGTGCTCGCGTGGTACGCCGGGGCCATGGCCGAGCTCGACGCGGTGGTCCCCGCCCCGGCCGGCCCGCCCGGCGGCCTGTACGACAACGCCCTCTTCACCGCGGGCAGGGGCCACGTCCTGGTGCACCTGCCGGTGGACGAGGCGCCGAGCCCCGTCGGCCGGGTGCGGCCGGTCGAGCTGCCGGCGGTCGAGCTCGCGGTCGCGGTGCACCCGGGCACACACGACACCATCGACGTCACCTACGGAGAGCTGGGCCGATGGGTGGCCGAGTCCGCCCTCGCCGTGTCCGGGCCGGTGCGGGAGACCTACCTCGTGGGCCCCCGGGACACCGCCGAGGCGGCGGCGTGGCGCACCGAGATCGCCTGGCCGGTCTTCCCGGTCGCTGGCCCGGCCTGAGCCGCTGACCAGCGGCCCGTGAGCTGCTCTGCGCGGCCGGGACGGGCGCGGGACGTGGCCGCTGCGGCAGCCCGGCAGTCGGGTCAGGGGTCCTGCAGCCCCAGCGCCCGGTCGATCTCGCCCTGGCTCAGCCGGCCGTCACTCGACGAGGCGGCGATCACGAGGTCTCCGAAGAGCTGGATCTCCGCCAGAGCCATCGGGTCCTGCACACGAGTGTCGGGCTCGGTCACGCGCAGCCCTCCCTCACGTCGCACGGCATCAACCTCCGGCCGTCACGCTAGTGCGCTTCCCGCTTCGCCACCATGACATGACCGGGTCATCACCCATCGTGGCGGAACTACTCACCAGGTGTACGCCGAACCCCGTAATTCGGACCAGGGGAGCTACCCGGACGGAGGAGGTTCCTAAGAATCTGCTGAGAGCAGGTTTAGGCGGCGAGGTAGCGTTGAAGCGTGCACCACCCCTCGGTCGAACATCGCGGATCCTTCGCCCACGCCATCTGCCACTGCGGCTGGGCCGGCCCGGGCCGTCGCGCCGTCGCCCGCGCGGCCGAGGACGCCGCCGCCCACGAGCTCCTCGCTGACGGCGCAGCGGCCCTACGCCCCGCCGCAGCCGCACTCCACGGCGTTCCGCTCGCCGGCTGACCGTGTCCGGGGGGTCGGCCTCCCGCGGCTGGGTAGGGACGGCCGGTGAGCGGGGCGCCCGCTGACCGAGCCGCCGCCGGTCGGGGCAGCGCTGGCCGGGCCGGCGCTGGTCGGGCCGGTGCTGGTCGGGCCGGTGCTGGTCGGTCACGGA
>NZ_JAANNO010000014.1:38681-43570 GCF_011250645.1 Motilibacter aurantiacus | reverse complement strand
CCCCGCAGCCGCCGATCCCCCGCAGCCGCCGATCCCCCGCACGCCGATCCCCACAGACGCCAGGGCGCCCGCCGTGACGGAGTCACGACGGGCGCCGACGAGCACGAAGAAGCGATCAGGCCCCGGCGGTCGCAGCCGGCTCGGCGGCGTCGCTCCCGCCCCCGAGCCCGGACCCGAGCCCGGGTGCCTCGCGGACGGAGCCGGGAGCCGGGGTCTGGACCGTGACCGGCGTGCCGAAGTCGTACATCTCGATCGTCAGGGTCAACGACATCTGCCCCGCGTCCCCGGTCGGAGCGGGCTTCGGCGCCGAGGTCGCGTCGCCGGCCGAGCTCCCGGCCCCGCCGGCCGACATCGTCAGCTTGCGCAGCCGCCCCTCGTCGTCGATCCACGCCTCGAACGGCCAGGCGTCGCCCAGCGCCGCGAGCTGGTCCTGCTGCGCCTGCGGCAGGGACTGCGCGAGGGCAGCCGGGTCGATCGTGCCGGTGTAGTGGTCCGTGCGGTCGCCGCGCACGTCCTCCTCGCCGGCGAGCACGACGTCGCTCGTCGCCGACGTGAGCACCCCGAGGGCGGCGGCCGGGTTGCCGGACGCGAGACCGCCCAGGCCCTGCGGCACCTCCTGCTTGATCCACTGGCCCGGGCTGGCCGGGTTCTGCACGTAGACCGCGTCCTTGGCGACGATCGTCTTCACGCTGACGGACTGGCCGCCGAGCCCCGTCGTCACGGTCATCGAGCCGCGCTCGGCGGCGAAGTCGAACGCGCCGGTGGCGCTGACGTCCTGGGCCTGGCCGGCGAGGCCGACGCCCGCCTGCATCTCGATGCGGGCGGTGCCGGCCGCGAGCGTGGCCCTCTGGCTGTCGGCCAGGACCTGGGCGAAGTCGCCGGAGGCGGTGGGCCCGGAGGGGCTCGCCGACGCCGCGACGCTGCCGGCGGGGGCCGGAGCGGCCCCCTCGTCGGAGCTGCCGCCGCAGGCGCTCAGCCCGAAGGCGAGCGCGGCGGCGAGGGCGGTGGCAGGGATCGCGCGGTGCATGGTCTCCTCAACGAGCCAGTGGCAGTTGCCGTGCCCGGGCGGGCGGGCCTTCGCCATCCCTCTGCCCTGCCCGGCCACCGGACACGCGCGCCCCTCGCGGTCACATCGGCGGGGGCACGGCCCGCCCGGCTACTCGTAGCGCACCGGCGCGGCGTGCCGCCCGAGGACGGCGCCGTCAGGGGCGTACACCGACACCGTCAGGTCGTAGTCGCCGCGCGAGTACCCGAGCGGCCCCTGCCAGGCGAAGTAGAAGAAGGTGTCGACCTCCGGCTGGTACAGCAGGCAGTTGGCCGCGTCGGGCACGGACGGCCCGGCCGCCGGCTGCGCGGCGATCCGCACCCGGCACCCCCTGACCAGCGCCTGCGCCGCGGCGTCCGGGATCGGCCATCCGTCGTCCCCGAGGACCTGCGTGCGCACCAGCACCCAGGCTCGCGGGTCGGCGGAGAGCACGCTCTGGCCCGGGTCGTTGAACGGGGCCGCGAAGCGCCCGACGACGTACGTCCCGTCGACGACGAGCGGCAGGGTGACCGTCGCGGTGCCCGCGGCACTGGTCGCCGTGAACAGGACCCGGTACGTGCCCGCGTCGACCGGCGTCCCGCTGATCACGTACCCGCCGTCCGGCGAGCCGGAGAGCGCCAGCCCGCGGGGCAGCCCGGCGGCCCGCAGCGTCGGGGCCGGGTGGCCCGTCGTCCGCACGGCGGCCGAGTACGCCACCGTGCGGGCCGCCCCGGGCAGCGCCGTCGTCACGATGGCCGGGGAGCCGAGCACGTCGAGCGTCGCCGATGCGGTCGAGGCGGCGAGGACGGGGTCCTCCGTGCCCGTGGCCCCGCCCCCGGGCAGCGGCACGTCCGCGCTGCCGAAGAAGGCACGGACGGTCAGCCGGCCGGCCGGGAGCGTCGGCCCCCCGAGCCGTACGGTGCCCGCGCTGTTGGTCGCCCGCGCCACCAGCGAGACCACCCGCCCCGCCGCGTCGGTGACGACGAGGTAGACGGGCTTGGAGCGGACGGGCAGGTCGCGGGCGGTGAGCGTCGCCGACACCCCGGAGTCCTCGGCCGCCGGGTCCTGGGTGACGACCAGGCTGGTCCCGAGCTTGCTCACGGTGACGGGCAGCGGGTCGCTCGCCGCGGGCGACAGCGTCGACGACCCCTCGAAGGCGGCAGTGACGTCGTGCACGCCGGGGGTCGCGAGGAGCGGCAGGTCGGCCCGGGCGACGCCCGTCGCGTCGGTGACGGCGGTTCGTGAGGCGCCTCCGATGGTGAACGTCACCGGCTGCCCCGCACGTTGAGGGGCGTCCAGCGTCGCCTGCACCGGAAGCGTGCTTGCGTAGACGCCGCCCGTGCTCCCGGGCAGGCGCAGGGTCACCGCGGTGGGGACGGTGGCGGCGGTGGGGTCGACCCCGGGGGTGTAGTACGTGCCGGAGTTGTCGGCGACGCCGACGAGGCCCACGCCACTGACCGCCTGGGCGAGGTAGCGCACGTCCGCCGCCGACTGGCCGGCGGGCAGCGCGAGCCGCCCCGACCAGCGCGTGGAGTCCTCCGGGTCCTGCTGCAGGTCGAGCGAGGACCAGGTGCCGTGCCACGGGGAGCCGCGGGTGCCGGTGTAGGTGACCCACGCCTGCTGGACACCCGCGGACGGGTCGCCGACGACCCGGGCGGAGAACGTGACGGAGCGGCCGTCCTCGGCGATCTCCGCGCGGGCCCCGGACAGGCTGGGCGGGGAGCTGAGCGACGGGACGTTCTGGCCGTACGTGGCCGTGTCGGAGCTGTAGAAGAGCTGCAGGCCGACGGCGGAGTAGCGGCGCTGCGTCGTGGTGGTCGACCCCGGCGCGTCGGAGCGGTACTGCGTCGGCGTCAGCATCAGCCGCGTCTGCCCGGTCGCGCTGCCTTCGGAGATCGCGTCGAAGTAGTTCACCCGGGCGAGCCGGTTCGGGAAGAAGGCCGCCGACACGAACGGCCCGTGGACCGAGCTGTACTCCGTCGCCGGCGCCCCTGTCAGGGGCGTCACCCCGTCGGTGTCGGTGTACGACCCGCTGCGCAGGCCGACCCCGCGCAGGGCCCGGCCGGGCACCGAGACATTCTCGTCGACCAGTGGGAGGGCGGGCTCCGCCGGGTTGGTGACGATGCCGTCGGGGCCGGTGAGGTAGGACGCCGTGACGTCCGGCCCCTCGGTGCTCTGCAGCGGCCGGTCGACGGTGGACAGCTGCGGCTCGAGGGTCACCTGCGCCACCTGCAGCCCGAGGCCCCCCGCGTCGCTGCCCGGGCCGCTGGTGACGGGGGCCGGAGCGGCGATCGAGGAGTCGTCCTCGGGGGTGAGGCGCTGCCCGGGAAGGTCGACGCCGAGCATGGGCAACCCGTAGAGCGTGGCCTCGAGCAGGGCCTTCTCGTGGATCCCGCGCAGCTCGGGGGTCTCGGCGAGGTACTCTCGCTTCGCGGCGGCGAGCGCCTCCCCCACGGCCACCGGCCCGGAGCCGGTGCGCAGCTGGCGGGTGAAGCCGAGGTACAGCCGCTCGGAGTACTCGAGGAAGTCGGTGTCGCCGTACTGGTACCCGGTCCCGGCGACCAGGATGGCGCCCTGCTGCGCGAAGGCCTGTGACCAGTCCAGCGGGTCGGTCACCTGGGGGATGCCTTCGTCGTCGACGATGCTGTAGCCGGAGTGGCAGCCCGCGCTGTAGACGAGAGCGTTCCGGAACAGGCCCGGCGGCGCCGCTGCGATCTCGGCTGCGCCGAGAGTCGACTCGTCGTCGGCGGCCAGCGCGTTGTTGGCGCTGAAGTGGCCGGCGAGGAAGACCACGTCGTGGCGGGACCCCAGAAGAGAGGTTCGCAGGTCGTCGGCCGTCCAGGACGTTGCGCGGCTGGGCTGGCCGCCCGATGGGGTCCGTGTGCTCGGCGGCACGCCCTGGTCGGTGATGAGCGTGTCGTTCCGGTTGCCGCCGATGCCGCTGCTCAGCTCCGCGGCCACCGCGTCCGCAGCGTCGGTGAGGAAGTCGTAGCCGGTCACGAGCGACGACGTGGGGGCCGGGAGGGCGCCGCCGCCCAGGCCGAGGAAGTTGTCGATCGTCGCGCCGATCTCGGCCGGGGTCTCGACCAGCCGCCCGACGGGCAGGTCGGGCACCGGGACCGTGGAGCCCTTGGTCGAGACGTCGAACTCGGCACCGTACGCGTCCTGGCCCAGCACCTGGTTGCGGCGCAGGCTGGCCTCGGAGGCGGAGTCGTGCGCGAGCGGCGGGACGTAGTCCTCCTCCGGGCCGAGGCCGGAGCGGTCGGCGTAGCGGAAGAACGGGATCACCGCGTCGTCGCCGACGAGCACGACGTCCTTCAAGGACCCCGAGCTGTCGCGGTAGGAGTTGACGATGTCACGGATGGCCTGCGCGACGAGGTTCTTCGCGTAGGGGCAGCTGGCGTGCGCGTCGGCCTGCTCGTTGAGCCGGCGCACCTTCGCGCTGGCGTCGACGTCGACCACGACGCCGTCGACGCGCGAGGCGAGGGCGTCGAGCTTCTGCGCCAGCTGCGCCTTCTGCTGCGCTGTTCCCGGGACCCGCGCGCTGTCGGTGAGGATGACGGTCGACCGCCCGCTGCCGCCGGGCAGCGTGGGCTCGTCCGCGTACTCCTGGACCTGGCCGCAGGTCGACCCCGTGACGGCGGCCGTGATCTCGAAGGGGTCGCTGGAGGAGACGCCGTTGCGGCCCTGCACCCGGACGTAGTAGTAGCCGGTGTTGTTCCACGTCGAGGCGGTGATGTCCTCCGACGCGGTGCCCTCGCGGGCGGAGACACCGACGAGCGTGCGCGCCTGCGCGTTGGAGTAGGACTTGAGGAACACCTCGGGGCTGAAGACGGACGGGCTGAACACCGAGGGCGAGAAGACC
>NZ_JAANNO010000014.1:0-38556 GCF_011250645.1 Motilibacter aurantiacus | reverse complement strand
CTGAAGACCGAGGGCGAGAAGACCGACGGGCTGAACACCGAAGGGAAGAACACCGAAGGCGAGAACACGGACGGGGAGAACACCGACGGCGAGAACACGGACGGCGTGAACACCGAGGGGCTGAAGACGGACGGGCTGAACACCGAAGGGAAGAACACCGAAGGCGCGAACACGGCCGGGGAGAACACCGAGGGGCTGAAGAAGGACGGGCTGAAGACCGAGGGGGAGAAGACCGCCGGGCTGAACACCGACGGGAAGAACACCGAAGGGGAGAACACGGACGGGGAGAACACCGACGGCGAGAACACGGACGGCGAGAACACCGAGGGGCTGAAGACGGACGGGCTGAAGACCGAGGGCGAGAAGACCGACGGGCTGAACACCGACGGGCTGAAGGCGTCCCCGGCGAACTCCGCGCTCAGCCGGGTCAGGTCGTCCACGGAGCCGGTGCCGTCGGCGTACATCTGCTCGAACGCCTCGCCGATGTCGCTGAACAGTGTCACGTCGAAGTTGGCGGGCGGCCCGGGCAGGCGCACGGTGACGGTGCTGTCCGGCCGGACGGCGAAGCGGTACCAGCGGGCCTGGCCGGGGGCGTCGACGTAGCCGGTGGCGCGGCCCGTCGTGCTGATGTCCGTCGCGAGCGGCCAGGCGAGGTTGCCCGGGTCTGCGGGCGAGGGCTCCATGTCGCCGAAGGTCAGTTGCCGGCACACGAGCCGGAAGAACTCCAGCCCCGCGGCGGATCGTCCGTCGATGCCCGTGGCGATCGAGCCGGGCGCGCACTGGACCGGCTCGCGCACCGGCCCCTCGCCGACCCCGAGGGGCCGCGTGGCCGTGCGCGCGCCGAGCGTCCCGTCGCTGTGCAGCGGGGCGCAGACCAGCGTGAGCTCGTCGATGCGCGTCGTGGCCCTGGCCTCGAACCCCACGACGAGGGAGCCGTCGGGGCAGACCGAGCCGGCCCCCGTGCCCGGCACGTCGGCGACGAGGGTGCCCGCGAGGAACTGGCCGCCGAGGCTCGCGCGCCCGTCCTCGACGACGACCCGGCGGCAGGCGACGCCGACGGTGCGGACGTACCCGCTCACCGTGCCGACCAGGCCGGTCAGCACCGCGGGGAACGGGCACGCCGCCGTCCCCGGCCGGCCGGCCGCCTCGTCGCCGTACGCGTCGCTGAGGGTCGGTGGGCCGAGCTCGGGGGCCGTCACCTCCGGTGGGATGCCCGCGACGAGGACGCCCGGGTCGGGGGCGGCCGCGACCGCGGGCACCGCGGGCACCGCGAGCGCGGCCAGCGCGACCGCGACCGACGTGCCGAGAAGGCGGAGGCGGGGCCGATGGTGCGCTGCTCGTGCCGGCCTGACGGTGGTGCGGGCGTACACGGCCCCTCCTCGTCCGGATGCGGTGATCGTCCGGCCTTCCGCCGCGCCCCCGGTCGAGTCGTCGGTCTCCCGGCGGCCGGTCCGCACCCGTGGAGTCCTACCAGAGCACGACGCGGCCCGTGGTCGCAATGCTTTCGCCGAGCGCCTCGTCGTCGGGCTGAATGCCTGCCGCACGGTCGAACTCCGCCGCGGTGGAGCCCGGGAGACCGCGTGCCGCAACGGCCGCTCGATGCGCGCCGGCGTTCCGGCACCGGCAGAGGACGAGCGGAGTGGGCCGCCAGGGGATCGAACCCTGAACCCGCGGATTAAAAGTCCGCTGCTCTGCCAATTGAGCTAGCGGCCCACAGGAGCCCGACTCGGCCAGCGACGGGATCGCCGGGGGCGACGCGCTCCCGGCGACGAGGCTACCGGAGGGCCCTTTTCCCGCCCCGCCCTCGCGCCCCGGGCCGGCCGTCACCTCGCCTCGCCCGCGCGGGAGGTGACAGCCCGGGGCAACGGCCATTGACACCGCAGACACCGCGGGAGAACCGTGACCTGTCCGATGATCGCACCAGGTAGGGGGAAACGTGCACCGACGTACCGCCGCGGCTCTGGCCGCCCTGACTCTCACGGCCTCGGTGGCCATGGCCGCGCCGAGCGGCGCCGCCGCCCGGGCGCCGAGCACGGACCGGCTGGACGTCTACTCCGGCGTGGTCGACCGCGCCGACCTGCGCGCGCTGCTGGACCTCGGGGTCGACCGGCACGACCTGGAGGTGGCCTCGGCCAGCGGCGCCGCGGGCAAGGTGAGCGTCGAGGCGACGCTGTCGGGGGCGCAGGTCGAGGAGCTTGCCGAGCAGGGGCTCGAGCTCGCGCCCAAGCTCATCGAGGGCGAGACGGTCGCGCAGCGCGCCTCGCTCGCGGCGGCCGACTACGAGGTGTTCCGCAAGTACTCCGGCCCGGGCGGGCTCAAGGAGGAGATGGAACAGCAGGCGGCGGCCCATCCCCGGATCACGAAGCTCGTGAGCATCGGCAGGTCGGTCAAGGGCCAGGACATCGTCGCCGTGAAGGTGGGGCGCAACGCCTCCACCCGGCCCGACGGCAGCGAGCCGACCACGATCTTCCTCGGCGCCCAGCACGCGCGCGAGTGGATCACACCGGAGATGATCCGCCGGCTGCTCGACCACGTCCTCACCGGCTACGACACCGACCCCGAGATCCGCCGGCTGGTGAACCGCACGGAGATGTGGTTCATCCCGGTCGCCAACCCGGACGGCTACGACTGGACGTTCGAGGAGGGGCAGCGGCTCTGGCGCAAGAACCTGCGCGACAACGACGGCGACGGGCAGGTCTCCGCGGCCGACGGCGTCGACCTCAACCGCAACTTCCCGACCCGCTGGGGCTACGACAACGAGGGGTCGTCGCCGTTCCCGCAGGTGGACACCTACCGTGGCCCGTCTCCCGCCTCGGAGCCGGAGACCCAGGCGCTCGACGCGCTCTTCGGCCGCCTCAGCGCGCAGTTCCTCGTGAACTACCACTCGGCCGCGCAGCTGCTTCTGCACGGCATCGGCTGGCAGGTCGCGACCCCTGGGCCGGACGACGTGCTCTACGAGGCCATGGTCGGCGACGACGCGAACCCGGCGGTGCCGGGCTACGACCCCGACCTGTCGGCCGAGCTCTACACCACCAACGGTGACACCGACACCCACGCGCAGGAGGCACACGGGACGCTCGGCTTCACCCCGGAGATGTCCACCTGCGAGGCGGCCTCGGCCTCCGTGCCCGACGACGAGTGGGACCCGGCCGACTGCGAGAGCGGCTTCATCTTCCCGGACGACGAGGAGCTGGTGCAGGCCGAGTTCGAGAAGAACGTCCCCTTCGCGCTGGCGGTCGCGGAGTCGGCGCTCGACCCGGACGACCCGGTGTCCGTCGTCGGCCGGACCGCCGAGAACTTCCGCGTCGACACCTTCAGCGTGTCGTACGGCGACCCGCAGACCGTGGGCGTCGTGGCCAAGCGGGCGCTCCGCGACATCACGATGGAGTACCGCATCAACGGCCGCGGCCCGCGCTACGAGGTCGCCGCGACCGAGTGGGAGGGCGGCGAGCGCTACGGCTGGGAGAACAACGACTACTACGCGGAGTACCGCGCCGAGGTACGCGGGGCCAAGCCCGGTGACCGGGTGACGGTGCACTTCCGCGGGCGCGGGGAGGGCAACTCCAAGAGCGAGTCGTTCACCTACACGGTCGCGCAGGACACCGGAAACCGGGTTCTTGTCATCGCCAACGAGGACTACCGGGGCGTGAACCCGACGTACCCGGCTTCCGTGACGGCGCCCAAGTACCTCGACGAGCACGTCGCCGCCCTGGCGGCCAACGGGATCGCCGCGGACACCTGGGACGTGGACGCCCAGGGCGTGCCGCACGACCTTGCCGTCCTCGGCCACTACGACGCGGTGCTGTGGTACCTCGGTGACAACCGGCTCACGATGGACCCCGAGGACGCGCTGACCCGCATCGGCAACGCCAACTACCCCGATGCCCAGGTCGCCGAGCGCCAGCAGTACCTGACGATCGCCGTCCGGGACTTCCTCAACGAGGGCGGCAAGCTCCTGCACTCCGGCGAGACGGCGGCGTACTACGGCTTCCTCGGCTCCACCATCGGCGGCATCTACTACGGGATCAACGGCGACCCGGAGGGCGACTGCGTCGTCACGACCAGCCTGCGCGACGACTGCCTGCTGCTCGCCGACGACTTCACCCAGTACTACCTGGGAGCCGACTCGCGCGTCCCGCTCGACGCCGCGTCCGGTGTGGGCGGCCTGCCCGGCAGCCCCTTCGCCGGGTTCTCCGGCACCTTCGGCGGGCCGGCCACGGTCGACAACCCGGTCGACGAGCCCGGGGCCTTCACCCCGCTGAGCGAGGTTCTCCCCGTCGAGGAGTTCCCGCAGTTCGGCGAGAGCCGGGCGGGCGCCCGGTACCTCGGCGCGGTCAGCCCGCTGCTGCCACGCGAGGGCGAGTACGCGGTGGCGGCGTTCCACACGGACGACACGTACACCCGGCTGACCCGGACGTACGACCTCACCGGGATCAGCGCGGCGCAGCAGC
Source organism: Motilibacter aurantiacus (assembly GCF_011250645.1). Lineage (NCBI taxonomy): Bacteria > Bacillati > Actinomycetota > Actinomycetes > Motilibacterales > Motilibacteraceae > Motilibacter > Motilibacter aurantiacus. The sequence goes on along the minus strand of NZ_JAANNO010000014.1, from coordinate 34,105 downwards.
CGGCCTTCGCCGCAGCCTTCTCCGTCGACACCGAGCTCGGGTACGACCACGTGCTCGTCGAGGCCCGCACGGTCGGCCAGCAGAACTGGACGACGCTGGCCGACCAGGGCGGCGCTACCTCGGACGACGTGCCGATCGAGTGCGAAGTCGGCTTCCTGCTCGACGAGCACCCGTGGCTGACGCACTACCTCACCCCGGGCAACCCCTGCCAGCCGACCGGCACGAGCGGGTCGTGGAACTCCCTCACCGGCTCGACCGGCGGCTGGGAGGACCTCTCCTTCGACCTGTCGGCGTACGCGGGGCAGCAGGTGGAGGTCACGGTCAGCTACGTGAGCGACCCCTTCACCGGCGGCTTCGGCGTCCTGCTCGACGACACCCGCCTGACGACGACCGCCGGGCCGTCGCAGCAGGAGGGCTTCGAGTCCGGGCTGGGCGCCTGGTCCGTGCAGGGCCCGCCGGCGGGCAGCCCGCCGGCGACGGGGGGCTGGGAGCGCTCGGTCGGCGTCGGCGGTGACACCGCGACCGTCCTCACCGAGGACACCGCCCTCTTCGGCTTCGGCATCGAGCAGCTCGCCGACGCGCAGGCCCGCGCCGACCTCGTCGGGCGCGCCGTGCAGCACCTGCTGGGTGGAGGAGGCTCACCGCTGCGGCGGTGACGGGATCGCCTCGCCGGCGTCGAGGCACCGGTCCGGCGTCCGAGCCGGACGGCACGCGAAGGGGCCGCTTCCTCACCGGAAGCGGCCCCTTCGTGCTGGAGTGCGGGTCAGGCGGCCGGGCGCAGGGCCGCGGCGGCCACGGACACCCGCACGCTGCGGGTGGTGCCGTTGACCGTCACCGAGAGGTCGAACGAACCCGGCTTCAGGGCGGTGAGCTTCCCCGTCGACGGGTCGAGCACGGCGACGTGTCGCGAGCGGACGTCGTCGGGGTCCCCGACGAGCAGCTCGCGCGAGCCGGCCCAGTCGGCCGAGACCGGGTACGCGACCGGCACCCGGCGGCCGTCCTGCACCGTCGTCGCCGACACGGGGGCCGAGGATCCCGCGACGAGCGTCGTCGGGGCTTGCAGCTCGAGCGTGTCGACGTGCGCGCGGAACTCGACGCGCAGCCAGGCGTCGGGGTCCTTGCGCTCGGGGGCGGCCCGGTGACGCACCTTGTCGTCGACCAGCGGTGCCGCGGCGTTCACCCCGAAGAGCGCCCAGCCGGTGAAGCCGCCGGCGTCGGGCGCGGAGCTCGGGCCCTTGCCCGCGTTTCCGAGCAGCGGCAGCAGGACGCCGTCGGCCCGGCTCGCCCCGAAGACGCCCGCGTGGGAGGCGACGTACGCCGCGCCCTTGCCGGTGCTCGCGCGGAAGCCCGCGAGCCAGTCGACCAGCATCTGCGCCTCCTTGCGGTCGGCGAGCTGAGAGTTCTTCGTCGGCAGCGGGTCGTCGACCGGGTGGTGGCCCATGACGACCACCGAGCGGACGCCGGGGTCCGCCTTCGCCGAGTCGAGCGCCTGCCGCAGCATCACGATCTGCTCGAAGCCGCCGCCGCGCAGGGTGCCGAGCGAGGTGTCGAGCAGGACGAACCGCGTGCCGTTCTCGTCGAAGGTGCGGTAGCCGGGGCCGAACACCTTCGACCACTCCACGATCGTGCCGGGGCCGGACGCCTCGTGGTTGCCGGGCACGTAGTAGTAGGGCAGCCGGTCGCCGATCTCCTCGTCGAGGACCCGCTTGGCCAGCGTGACGTCATCGGCGAAGGCGCGGTCGAGGAAGTCACCGTTGATGACGAGGAACTCCGGCCGCGCCGCGAGCGTCTCGCGAATCGTGCGCCGGGCCTGCTTGACGAGCTCGGACTCCGGGGCGTCGGCGGTGAACTGCACGTCCGACAGCACCGCGAAGCTCCAGCGCTTGCCGTCCTGGACGCTGCCGTCGGTGACGACCACCGGGTCCACGAGGCGCGGCGCCGCCGGCACGCTGACCGCGCGCGCGACCTTGACCGTCAGGTCGTCGACCACGATGCGGCCGGAGTACTGGCGGGTCGGCGCCGTCTCGACGGCGTACAGCCGCTGGAAGCGGAACGGCGCCTGCAGCCCGGCCGGGACGGTCGCCTCGACGTACCGCCAGCCGGTCCAGTTGACCGACGACGCGAAGTCGATGGTCTTGGCCGCACCGCCGGCGGCGTCGAAGATGTTGCCGCGCAGCCACGCCCCGCTGCCGTCCCCGAGGACCCAGGCGCCGATGCGCTGCGGGGTCCCGGGCAGGGCGATGGCCGAACGTGCCTGCAGGTACGCGGCCCGCGTCGCGGTGGAGCTCGTGAGCGAGTAGTCCAGGGCGATGGCGTTGCCACCGGTGCGCCCCGGCGCCGTCGAGATGGCCGAGCCGGTCGTCGCCGGCGCCCGGTTGGCCATCCAGGGCGCGAGGTCGTCCATCGGGTCGACGACGATCGACTGCAGCCCCGTGGTGACCGGCACCGTCGTGCTCAGCCCGGCGACGGTCACCGTGACCGCCGCGGCGTCGTCGGCGCGCAGGGCGGTGACGCGGAAGCCCTTCCCCGCCGCCTCGACCCGCACGACGTCGGCGTCGTACGAGAGCGTGACGTCGCGCGGCTCCACCCACGTGGAGAAGCCGTCCTCGTCGTAGCCGTGGACCTCGAACGTGCCGGCCGCGCCGGCGCCGTTCAGCGACACCTGCGGCACGCTCGTGGTCAGGCGGACGGGGGCGCCGAGCACGACGAGGTCGGCGACGCCCACGACGTCGCGGGCGCGCTTGCCCGACGCCTCGATCGCCACGTCTCCCGGTCGGCGCCCCGTGACGACCACCGTGTTGTCGGCGCCGGGCGCGACGTACGCGTCCGTCGTCGGGCTCGCGTGCCACCGCACCTCGGTGGGCACCGGCGAGTACGTCTCGTCGTGGCCGCTCGCGCGGAGCACGCGGGAGAGCCCGGCGAGCACCCGGTCGGAGCGGTCGTCCTCCACGACCGGCTCCACGTGGAGCCCGGTCAGCGTGCCGGAGCCCGGGGCCACGAGCAGGCCGAGGCCGTTCGGGGTCAGCCGCTCACCGCCGTCGGACGGGCTGTTGACGACCTCGGGCGCCGCGTCACCGGGGGTGCGGGCCAGCATCGTCGAGGAGCCGCCGCCGTCGAGGTTCAGCACGTCGTCGGCACCGAGGTCGCGCACGAACGTCCCCAGCTCGCGCTCGGTCATCCCGCGGCTGTCCGCCTGGCGGCCGTCGATCGTCACCAGGATCATGCGGCGCCCGTCCGCCGAGAAGCCGATGGCGGTGCGCGGGTGCAGGTCGACGTCGTCGACCGGCAGCAGCGCCCCGTCACGGACGAGCTGCTTGTTGCCGCTGATCGCGACCGCGAGGTCGCCGGCGTCGCTGCGCGGGCCGTACGAGACGTCGACGCGCTCACCCACCGAGAACGCCGCGAGGGCGGCCGCCCCGGCCTCGCGGCCGACGAGGGCCAGCTCGTCGGCGGCGAGCGGCGTCGCGCCGACCGGGCCGTTGGACACCACGACGCCGTCGCGGACCAGGACCTCGCGGACCGTCGGGACACCGTCGATCACCCTGGTGCGCGGGGCCGCGCCCCACGCCGCGGTGTAGAGGCCGACCCCGCCGGCGTTGACCCCCGGGCTGTTGAGGTTGGCCAGTGAGACGCGGTCGCCCTGGTCGGTCGCGGCGGAGCCCTGCAGGAAGACCTGCGCGATGCGGCCGAGCCCGTCGGCCCCGATGGTGGCTGCGTCGTTGTGGCCCGTGGACGGGGCGTTCACCAGCCCGGTCCCGCGGCCGAGCCCGACGCCCAGCGGGGCGCCCGTGTCGTTGATGTCGAAGAAGTCGCCGTTGACGCCGGCGACCGCGCCGGCGCGGGCCGCCTGCTGGGAGAGCACGGCCCGCCCGGAGACGGTGCCCGGGTTGAGGTAGTCGACGGTGACGCGGTCCTCGTCGAGGTCGGCGACCAGGACGTCACCACGGATCCAGCCGCGTGCGTCGATCCGGTCGAACGCGGTGTGCGTCACGCCCGGCGCGACGACGGTCTCCTCGCGGTCCGTCACGATCGCGCGTCCCGCGGGGGCGAGGGCGGTGTCGGGCAGGTCGGCGGCGCTGGAGGAGCCCGAGCCGGCGGCGGGCACAGCGGCCGCGTACGCAGGGGAGGCACTGAACACGAGGGCGGGGGACAGGATCGCCGCGGCGATCACCCGCGGGACGGGAAGGCGAAGCAAGAAGCACTCCTGGCACATCGGTGCAGCCGGTGGACACAGACGCCTGCACCTCATCGACGGCCGGCGACCGGCAGGTGTACTCCGCCCGACGTGCGGGCGAAGCGGAGGGAACCCCTTCGCCCGCAGGCCTTCCCCCGCCCGGGCTGAGGGCTACGTTCGCAGGCACAGCTCCCGGACCGGGGCGCGCCGCGCACAGCACTGAGTCCGACGACCCGCCCCCGGCCGCGCCGAAGGACGAGGACTAGGGCCCGCCGCAGACCCAGGAGTACGCGTTCTCCGCGGAGGGCGCGGGCCGCGTCCCCGCCCGGCTCGAGCCCTGGGTCGTGGCCGCGTCGCCCGGCCTCGGGGAGGCCGGCACCTTCTGCTCGGAGCCGGTGCGGCTCGCCTTCGCCAGCCAGGCCGTGACGAAGCTCTCCCACCGCGTACGGCACCGAGCTGCGGGCGTACGTGCACGCCACGTCAGGGCGCCACCCCGAGGCTCCAGGGCAGGCGGTCGCCGGCCCCTAACCCGCTGCCCGGGCTGGTCCAGGCCGCCGCGCTGCAGATGTACGGCCCGTGGGAGACGACGGTGCGCGAGCTGGTCGAGGGGCTGCCCTGCATCCCCCGGACGGGCTCGCGCACCGACACTGTCGTCACGACCAATCCCGACGACTTCGAGCCCTGCACCGACTACCTGCTCGACGTCGAGCGGGTCGGCCTCGGGCGCGCCCGGCTCGGCCAGGGGGTGCGCGTGCTGCGGGTCCCGTTCACGACGTCGCGCTTCCGCGACGTGCACGAGCAGGCTGCGCTCTTCGTCCAGGCCCCGGTCGAGCACCGGCTCGTCCGCGACCGCGCGCCACTCGGCTCGGGGCGCCCGCGTCGCCGTTCACCGTGTGGGCCCGACGGGCGGGGGCGGTGCCGCGGAGCGCCCGGTCACGCTCTCGGCCCACCCGCACGGCCTGCTTGTCAGCTGGGCCGGGGAGGCGGCGACCCTGGAGGTGGGCGCGACGGTCGCTGACGGCGGCTCGCCGGTCCTGGTCGTCGGCTTCCGCGGCCCGGTGTCCCCGTCGACCGCGGCCGCCTCGGAGCGGGTGTCGGGCGCGACCGGCGCAGCGTCGACGTGCTGCTGCACAGCCCGGGCATGACCTGCGCCCTCGTCGTCGGCGGCTGGGACGTCGAGGCCGCCGTGGCCCACCTCGCGGACGTGGTGACGGCCGACGACTGGGCCGAGTGGGAGGTGGTGGGCCTGCCGGTCGGGCAGGGCGTCGAGCTGCCCGGCTACGACGGGCGCGAGCAGGGGCCGGCCGCCGGGCTCGCGTCGCCGGTCGACGCCGCGCTGGACCGGCTGCGCCGGGACGGGCCGCCGGTCGGCTGGGCCTCGCCGCCGAGACGGGCCAGCTGCCCCCGCCGGCGGGGGCGGAGCCGGGCCCGCTGCTCGTGCGCGACGACCGTGCGGGGGGGGAGCACGCCGTTGACCCTCTGGCTGCGGCGCGCGGCCGCCGCTGACGCCGTGGACGTCACCGTGCGGCTGGTCGACCCTCCGGGCGGGTCACGACCCGCACGCTCACCGTCCCGCCCGAGACGGCCCCGGTGCGCCGACGCTGCAGGTGGTGGACAGCTTCGTCGTCGGCGGGCGCGGGATCGCGGTCCTGTTCGGCAGCGACGCGCCGGTCGCGACGACGCCCGACGGGCCGGCCGTGCTGCGGCTGGTGGGCCGCCGGCCGGTGCTCTTCCCGCTGCCCGCGCCGGTCTCGCTCACCGTCGCGGTGCCGGACATCCCCCTCCGGCGCGGGTGCTGCCGACGGCTCCCGGGTGGCCGGTCGCCGTCGTCCGGCAGAACGAGGAGGCGCCGTACGAGTACGCCGCCCTCGTCCGCCTGACGCCCCCCGCCCGCATCACCGTGAGCATGACCGGGCCGACGGGGGCGACGGCCTCGGTGCCGGTGCTGGTGCAGGCCTGACCCGGCGGAAATTGCCAGGCGCTCCGCCCCCTGCAGCGGCCAGAATGTCGACGCCCGCGCCCCGGGCCGCACCCGGCAGCGGGCATGGGTCGACGTGACCTACGTCACGCAGCGTCGATGGCGGGGAGCGCTGCGCGACCGGCTCGTGGCGAAGGCGTGCTCGCATCCTCGAAGATGAGTTCCGACGGGCCGGGCCGTCTGCCCCCCGTACCGCACCACCGCAACTGGATCACCCGCGTCCTTGGAGGACCACCCGTATGACCGACATCTCCAGCCCGAACGGCGCGGGGGCGCCGCCGGCGCCGAGCGGGAGCACCCCTGCCGACCAGGGGCTCGACCGCCGGCTGCTGCTCATCGCCTCGGTGGTGGTCCTCGGCTCGGTGCTCGTCATCCTCGACGCCACGATCGTCAACGTCGCGCTGCAGGCGCTCGCCACGGACCTCGACGCGCCGCTCACCACGATCCAGTGGGTCGTCACGGGCTACACCCTCGCCCTCGCCACCGTGATCCCGCTGAGCGCCTGGACGATCGACCGCTTCGGCGCCAAGCGCACGTTCCTCGCGTCGATCTTCCTGTTCGTCCTCGGCTCCGCCCTCGCCGGCGCCGCGTGGAACGTCGAGTCGCTCATCGCGCTGCGCGTGCTGCAGGGCTTCGGCGGCGGCCTGCTCAGCCCGGTCGGCATGACGATCCTCACCCGCGCGGCCGGCCCGGCCCGCGTGGGCCGGGTGATGGCCGTCATGGGCGTGCCCATGCTGCTCGGCCCGATCTGCGGCCCCATCCTCGGCGGCTGGCTGGTCGACGACTTCTCCTGGCGCTGGATCTTCTTCATCAACGTGCCGGTCGGCGCGGCGGCCATCTACCTGGCCTGGAGGGTCCTGGACAACGACGAGTCCCAGGCGCGCTACTCGATCGACTGGCTCGGCGTGGTCCTGCTCTCCCCGGGGCTCGCGGCCGTCATCTACGGGTTCGCCAAGTCCGGCGAGGAGGGCACGTTCCTGCACGCACAGGTGCTCGTGCCGGTCGTGCTCGGCGCAGCGGCCCTCGCGGCCTTCGTGGTGCACGCGCTGCACACCGCGGCCCCGCTGGTGGACCTCAAGCTCTTCGCCAACCGGGTCTTCACGGCGGCGACCTCGACCTTGGCGCTGCTGATCATCTCGGTCTTCGGCGGCATGCTCCTGCTCCCGCTCTACCTGCAGGTCGTGCGCGGCGAGTCGGCGATGGACACCGGCCTGCTGCTTGCCCCGCAGGGCATCGGCGCGATGGTCGCCATGCCCCTGGCGGGTGTGCTGGCCGACCGCACCGGCGTCGGCCGCATCGTGCCGTTCGGCCTCGCGGCCGTCGCGGTGTCGTTCCTCGGGCTCACCCAGATCGAGGGCGACACGTCGTACTGGCTGCTGGCCGGCCTGCTCTTCCTCATGGGCGTGGGCATGGGCTTCTCGATGATGCCGACCTTCACCGGGGCCATGCAGACGCTGCGCCGCGTGGACGTGGCCAACGCGAGCACGGCGCTCAACATCGTCCAGCAGGTCGCGGCGTCGATCGGCACCGCTGTCCTGTCGGTGCTGCTCGCCCGCTCCATCGCCGACCGGACGGGCGGCGGTGGCGGCATCGGCGAGAGCGCGGCCGTCAGCGAGGAGCAGCGCGCCCAGGCCGCTCCGCTGCTCGCCGAGGCGTTCGGGTCGACGTTCTGGTGGGCGCTGGCCCTGGTGGTCATCGCGTTCGTCGTCGCGACCGTGCTGCTGCCGAAGCGCAAGCCGGCGCCGGTCGACGAGGGCCCGGCGTCCGAGCCGGTCGTGCTCATGCACTGAGCCGGCGCGGCAGGCTCGTCGACGACCGGCCGTGGCCCGGTCGTCCCCCCGCGGGGGGCGACCGGGCCGCGTACGATTCGCCGGGTTTGGGGACGCCCCGACGCCGGGGACGGGCGCCGGAAGTTGCACCGACCGCTTACCGTCTTCAGGCACACTGGAGACGAGAGGCGGGGGTACGTGAGCGACATCCTCGCGGAGCTGACCCGGGTCCGCGACGCGTTCGACAAGCCGACGCTGCGGCTGCTCGACCGCAAGTGGGCGCCCCTGGTCCTCGCGGTCTTCCGCACGACGTTCACCCGGGACCAGCGCACCGTCCCGGCCGAGCGCCTGCACCAGCAGGTCGACAACTACCTCGACGAGCTCCGGCTGGCCGGCGAGCCGGGGCCGGAGGGGCCGGGCCGGGCGCTGTGCATGCAGTGGCTCGCCCACAAGTGGCTCGTCCGCTCGCGCGACGACGAGGGCGCGGAGTTCTACAGCCTCACCTCGCACGCGCTCGAGGCCCTGGACCTGGTCCAGTCGCTCACCCGGGACCGCACCCTGATCAGCGAGTCGCGGATCCACACCATCCTCGACGTCGTCCGCCGCTTCGCCACCGAGGCCGACCCGGACCGCGACGCGCGCATCGCGCGGCTGGACGCCCACATCGCCGAGCTGACCGCCGAGCGCGACCGGCTCGCGGAGGGCGGCGAGATCGAGCCCGCGACCGACGACCACATGCTCGACTCCTACACGAACCTGCACTCGCTCATCGGGCAGCTCCCCAGCGACTTCAAGCGGGTCGAGGAGGCCGTGGCGGGCATGCACCGCCAGATCATCAGCGACTTCCGCAACGAGTCCCGGCCGGTCGTCGAGGTCATCGACGAGTACCTCGCGAAGTCCGACTCGCTGATGAAGCTGACCCCCGAGGGACGAGCCTTCGAGGGGGCCTTCGCGCTGCTGCGCGACGAGCCGCTCCTCGTGGACCTGCGCCGCGACCTCGACGTGATCCTCACCCACCCGTTCGCACAGACGCTGGCCGCCGCCGAGCAGCGCGAGTTCCGGCGTACGGTCAAGACCATCCAAGACGGCATCCGCGACGTCCTCAGCGAGCGCCAGCGGCTGTCCGCGACGCTGCGCGCCCACATCGTGAACTACGACGTGACGAAGGACCGCGAGCTCGACGCCGTGCTGCGCCAGATCAACCAGGAGCTCGAGGCCTGGATGCAGACCGCCGGCCCGCGGGCGACGGTCGAGGTGGAGCTCGTCCCCCCGCGCGTCGACGTCGAGCACCTGCGCGAGCGGTTCTGGGACCCGGCCGACGCCGCGCCGCCTCCCCCGCTCGAGGACGTGTCCGACAACGCACCGGCGGCCCCGGACCTCGACGTGATCCGCCGGCAGGGCGGCCCGAGCCTCGCCGAGCTGCGCCAAGCGCTGGTCATCGCGGCCATGACGCCGGACGGCGCGAGCGTCGCCGACGTGTTCGCCTCCCTGCCGGACCGGCTGCGCCGGCCGGTCGAGCTGCTCGGGATGGTCCACCTGCTGCTCGGGTCCCGTCCCGACGCCCCGGACGACCTGTCCGAGGCCGAGGCCCTGCTCGCAGCGCTCGACTCCGAGGAGCAGGTCGAGGCCGTACGCCCCGACGGCACGCGCCGCTCGTTCACCCTGCCCGTCCTCCCGCTGCGCGCGTCCGATGCCGACGCCCTCGTCGAAGGAGCCCGTCGATGACCGTGCCCGCCCAGGCAGCCCCGCCGACCGACGACGACGGCCTCGCGGACGTCGGCGAGCCGGCGGCCGACGTCTTCGTGGACGGCCCCGGGGTCGTCGAGGACGCCGAGGTCGAGGGCCGCAGCCTGTCGCTCTTCGAGGGCGACGAGGGGTCCCTGACGTACGAGCAGCGGCGCACGCTCGTCCACCTGCTCAAGCACCGCTACATCAGCGCGGAGCAGAACCCCGCCGAGTGGCGCACCCTGCTGGACTCACAACTGCAGTTGCGTTCCAGGTTGAACGACCTCTTCCTCGAGCTGCACGTGGACCTGCGCGCGCAGGTCGCGCTCAAGCGGCAGGCGGTGCCGGAGGGCGACGGGCGCTTCCCGACGCTGCTGCACGACGTCGCTCACACCCGTGAGGAGACGATCCTGCTGGTCTTCCTGCGCCAGCGCTACCGCTCCGACCGGGCCGACGGCGCGGACGCGGTGCTCGTCGACCGCGACCAGCTGCAGGCCGCCGTCGCCCAGTTCCGGCCCGCCGACGCCAACGACCTCGCCGGCGACACCCGCAAGGTGGAGAACGCCGTCCAGTCGCTGCAGCGGTCGGGGATCCTGCTCAAGACCGCGGACGACCAGCGGCTCCGGGTCTCGCCCGTCATCGAGGTGCTGCTCCCGGTGGCGCGCCTGCAGGAGCTGCTGCGCACGCTGGAGAGCCTCAACGGCAAGGAGCAGGCCCCGGCAGCGCCCGAGGCCGTCGCCGACGAGCTGGGCCTGGACATGCGCGCCGGCAAGCGCGCCAACCGCACCGGGGAGGACCTCGGCTGGCTCGACGCACCCGAGCTGGACGAGACCGACGGCCAGACCGACACCTACGGCCAGAGCGACACCGACGACACGAGCGAGACCGCCGCAGGAGAGCGTGCATGAGCCAGCCCGCGCTGCTACCCGAGTTCGCCGAGCTGGGCGACGTCCGCTGGGTGGCCGAGTCCATGCAGCTGGTCAACTGGGGCGGCTTCCACGGCCACACGGTGATCGAGCTCGACGCCGAGGCCACCCTGCTGTCGGGCGCGTCGGGCACCGGCAAGTCCACGATCCTCGACGCGTACCTCGCGCTGATGATGCCGTCGGACACACCGTTCAACGGCGCATCCAACGACGCGGCCACCGGCCGGGCCCGCAACCCCGACCAGCGCAACCTGCTCTCCTACCTGCGCGGCAAGATCGACGACAGCCGCGAGGCCGAGACCGGCGCGCTCACCGACAAGGTGCTGCGCGGCGCCGACGGGCCGACGTGGGGCGCGCTCGCGATGACGTTCAGCGACGGCTCCGGCCGGCGCTTCACCGCACTGCGTGCGTACTCGGTGCCACGGGCGGCGACGACGTCCAAGGACGTCACGATGAAGATGGCGACGGTCGACGGCCGGCTCGACCTGCGCGAGCTCGAGCCGCTCGCGTCGCAGCGCTTCGACAAGCGGTCGCTCACGGCGCGCTGGCCGGCGATGTTCGTCGCCGGGACGTACGCCGAGTTCGCCCAGCGCCTCTTCGACCGGCTGGGCATCGGCGCCGGCGGCGACGGGACCAAGGCGCTGCGCCTGCTGGCCCGCATCCAGGCCGGGCAGCAGGTCCGGACCGTCGACGGGCTCTACAAGTCGATGGTGCTGGAGCAGCCGGCGACCTACGTGGCCGCCGACAACGCGGCGCGTCACTTCGACGACCTCGACGCCGCGTACCAGGAGATGCAGACCGCGGCGGAGAAGCAGCACACCCTCGCCCGGCTGCCCGGGCTGTGGGAGGAGCGGGAGAAGGCCCGTGCCGACGAGCAGCTCATCGACACGTTCGGCGCCCAGCGGGCCGGCGACACCGCCTTCTCGGTGTGGCGGCTGCACACCCGCGAGCGGCTGCTCGAGACGGCCGCGCGGGAGGCCCTCGAGTCGAAGAAGGCGCTGAACGAGCGCTACCGCGCGGCACGCGAGGAGCAGACCCGGCTCAAGGGCGAGCTCGCGAACGTCGAGGAGTCCCAGCGCGCCGCGGGCGGCGACAGCATCAAGCGGCTCGAGGCCGAGATCGAGGCGGCCCGGGCGGCGAAGGACGCCGCCGACACGCGCTGGACCCGCTTCGCGGCCAGCACCGTGGACCTCGGGCTCGAGCTGACGACCGCAGCCGGCTTCGCCGGTGCACAGGTGGCGGCCGAGCAGTTCCTCACCGAGCTGCCCGACCGGCTCGAGGCGCTGGCCGCCCAGCAGCAGCAGGTGCGCCAGGAGGGCTGGCCGACGCAGGCCCGCCGCAGCGAGCTCGTCTCCGAGCGCGACTCCCTGACCGGGCGCACCGGCCGGGTGCCGCGCCGGCTGCACGAGGCGCGGCTCGCGATCGCCGAGGCCGCCGGGATCGACCCGTCCGAGCTGCCGTTCGTCGCCGAGCTGATCGACATCGCCCCGGAGGAGCAGGCCTGGCGCAAGGCCGCCGAGGTCACCCTCTTCTCGGTCGCGCGCGTCCTGCTCGTCGACGAGCGCCGCCTGCAGCACCTCTCGCGGGCGATCGACCCGATCCGGCTGCCGGTGCGCATCCAGTTCGAGGGCGTCGAGCTGCAGCCGCACGTGGAGGAGCGTGGCGACGCCCGCTACGTCTCCGGCAAGCTGCTCTACAAGGACAGCCCGTTCAGCTGGTGGATCCGCGAGCGGGTGACGCGGCGCGGGACCGACCACCTCTGCGTCGAGTCCCCGGGCGAGCTGGACGGCGGCGGGCCGCGCGTGACGCGCAACGGGCAGACCCGCAACGGCCGCCGCGGGTCCCACGGTGAGCTGGGGGACGCGTCGATCATCGGCTTCTCCTCGGCGGACCGGCTCGCCGAGATCGACGGCGAGATCGCCGAGCTGGACGCCCACCTGGGCACCCTGCTCGCGCAGGAGCGCACGCTCGACGAGACGGCGAAGCACCTGCGCAGGCTGGAGAGCGCGCACCGGTGGCTGCTCGCGACCGAGTGGGCGGACATCGACGTCGCCACCCCCTCCACCCTGCTCGCCGCCAAGCAGGACGAGCTGAGCCGCATCCTCGCCGCGGACGACGTCCTGGCGGCCCTGGCCGCGCAGCACGCGCGCATCGAGGCCCGGCTGGCCGAGGCGGAGGCGGAGGCCGTCCGGGCCAAGGACCTGCTGCACGCCGCGGACGCCGAGTACGAGCGGCTCTGCGAGGAGCAGGACTCCACCACCCGGGAGGTGGACCGGGTCGCTGCGGACGGGGCGGTCACCCTGACCGACGAGCAGCAGGGCTACCTCGACGCCCTGCTCCTCGAGGTCGGGAGCCTGGACGGCATCGCCGAGTTCGAGCGGAGCCTGACCAAGCTGCGCAACCGGCTGTCCGAGCGTACGGCCCACGCCCGCGAGCGCGGGGCGGCCGCGACGGCCACCCTGATCGGCATCTTCGAGCAGTTCCAGTCGCGCTGGCCCGACCCCAACCGGGGCGTCGGCATCGACTCCTACCCGGACTACCGCGAGATCCTCGACAAGATCGTCGCTACCGGGCTCGCCGACCGGCGACTGGAGTGGCGCCGCCGGCTCTCCGAGTGGAGCGGGCAGGACCTCGTGCCGCTGTCCGGCGCGTTCGGCGCGGCCCTCGACGAGATCCGCGCCCGGCTCGACCCGGTCAACGACATCCTGTCGACGCTGCCGTTCGGCCCGCAGAACGACCGGCTGCGCATCTCACTGCGCCTGATCTCCTCCGACGACGTCGTGCGCTTCCGCAGGCAGCTCGCCCGCCTGGCCTCCGGGCTCGTCAGCGAGGCGACGGACGAGGACGCCGAACAGCGGTTCCTGGAACTGCGTTCGTTCATCGACCTCATCCGCAAGCCCGACGGCAACGCCCGCCCGGGCACGGTGAGCCGCGACGTCTACCTCGACGTGCGACGCCACGTGGAGATCACCGCGGTGCGGGTGGACCGGCACGGCAAGGAGCTCGCGACCTACGCCCACCTCGGCGGCAAGAGCGGCGGCGAGACGCAGGAGCTGATGGCCTTCATCGTCGGCTCCGCGCTGCGCTACCAGCTCGGCGACGAGGACCGGCTCCCCCGCTTCGCGCCGGTGTTCCTCGACGAGGGCTTCATCAAGTCCGACTCCGAGTTCGCCGGACGAGCCGTGCAGGCCTGGAAGAAGCTCGGCTTCCAGCTCATCATCGGCGCACCGCTGGACAAGGTGACTGCGCTCGAGCCGGCCATGCAGCTGATCCTCACCGTCACCAAGTCCCCGAAGGGCTACTCGCACGTGACGCGGCTGCGCGCGGCCCCCGACAACTGACTTCCGCGGTCGCCGGGCGTGTGCCCGGCGGCCCCGGCAGCGGGAGCAGGAGCAGGCTCGACGTCGGGTCAGGACGCCGGCGCCATGTCGCGGCGTCGCGCTGCACCGGTGGGGACGGCCGGGCGGGTGCGCCGGTTCGCCCACCGCGGGCACGGCAGGGTGACGGCGCGGGACGGCTCCGCTCCGCCCGTCGCCGGGCCGGCGGCCAGCCTCGCCCTCACGTGGCCCAGCGCTTCGGACCGGACCGGGAAGGTCGGCAGGATCCGCGCGAGCCCTGTCACCCGCAGGGTGCGCAGGAACATCGGCGTCGTGGACACGACGGCGAGCTCGCCACCACGCTCGCGGCACCGCTTCAGGGCTCCGACGAGGACCCCGAGCCCGGCGGAGTCGACGAAGCCCACTCCACGCAGGTCGATCACGAGCCCCCGTGCCCGCTGCGCGAGCGCGTCGGTCACCGCGCCGCGGAGCACCGGGGCACCGGCGGCCTCGAGCTCACCGCTCACGCTGAGGACGGGCACGTCGTGCTCCGTGGTGGCCACAACGGTCAGACCGGGCTCCGGGACGGTCATCTGCTCCTCCTTCGACGTTGCGCAGCCGCAGGCCCCACGCCGGGGCCGCACCCTCGCTGCTTCCTGCTCACCAGGAAAGTTAAACATCAAGTGGGAGGTTCCCTCGACACCGGCAGGGTGGTAATGTTCGCGCCCAGACGGGTGCACCCCGTTCGCGGACCGCGACGAGGAGGGCCTGATGACGCCTCTTCCGTTCGACGACGCCCACGCGCCGCTGTTCACCATCGGCCAGGTCGCGGACATGCTCAACGTCCAGCAGGCGTTCCTCCGCCGGCTGGACGACCAGGACGTCGTGACGCCCGCCCGGTCCGGCGGCGGCCAGCGCCGCTACAGCCGGCACCAGGTGGAGCAGGTGCAGGAGGTGCAGGAGCTCGTGGGTGAGGGCCTCACTCTCGCCGGTGTCCGCCGGGTGTTCTCCCTCCAGTCGCGCATCGCCGAGCTCGAGGACGAGCTGGCCGGACGACGGCGCGACGACGGGCGCCCGCCCGCCCGCGAGCGCGAGCAACCGCCCCCGGCGATGTCCTGACCCTCGTACCCCCTCCGGTCGGGGCGGCGCTCCGACCGGGCGGACGGCCCAGCGATGGCTCGGGCCCCCGTACGACCCGTCGTTCGGAGGACCTCCATGACTGTGCAGCTGCAACCCCCTGTCGACACCCCGGTGACCCCGGCGGTGCCGCCGCTGCGGATCGCGATGATCGCCCCGCCGTGGTTCGAGCTCCCCCCCAGGGGCTACGGCGGGATCGAGTCCGTCGTCGCCGACCTCGTCGATCAGCTCGCCGAGCGCGGCCACGAGGTCACGCTCGTCGGCGCCGGACGGCACGCCACGAAGGCGGCCCGGTTCGTACCCGTCTTCGACGAGCCACCGTCGGCCCGCCTCGGCACACCGGCCCCCGAGGTCATCCACGCCGCCGGGGCAGCCGCCGCGTTGGACGGCCTGGACGTCGACATCGTCCACGACCACACCCTCGCCGGGCCGCTGCTCGCCCGTGGGCGCGACGTGCCCACGGTGGTGACGATGCACGGCCCGGTCGACGGCGAGCAGGGCGACTACTTCCGGAGGCTGGGCGCGAGCGTCGACGTGGTGGCGATCTCCGACGCACAGCGCCGGCTCAACCCGGACGTCAACTGGGTCGGGCGGGTGCACAACGCGATCGACTTCTCCACGTTCCCCTTCCGGGCGGAGAAGGACGGCTACGTCCTGTGGCTCGGCCGTTTCAACCCCGACAAGGGGGCGCACCTCGCGATCGACGCCGCCCGTGCCGCCGGCCGGTGGATCGTGCTGGCCGGCAAGTGCAGCGAGCCCGCGGAGAAGGCCTACTTCGAGGCGGAGATCGCCCCTCGCTTGGGCAGCGGGGTGCAGTACGTGGGCGAGGCCGACGCCACCTTCAAGCGCCAACTGCTGGCCGGCGCGCAGGCGCTCGCCTTCCCCGTCCAGTGGGAGGAGCCGTTCGGCATGGTGATGATCGAGGCGATGGCCTGCGGCACGCCCGTCGTCGCGCTCCGGCGCGGCAGCGTGCCGGAGGTCGTCGACCACGGCGTGACCGGCCTCGTCGTCGACGAGTACGCCGGCTTCGCCCCCGCCCTGCGGGCTGCGGAGGGACTGGACCCGGTGCGCTGCCGCGACCGCGCGCAGCGCCGCTTCGACCTACCGGTCATGGCCGCCGGCTACGAGCGCATCTACCGGGCGCTCGTCGACGGCGCCCGTGACCTCGAGGCGCTGACGGGCGAGACCGCCGCTGGCGCGCGCCGCTCGACCCACCGCGGCAGGTGACCATGGACGGGCTCGCCCTCCTTCCCGCATACGTCGTGGGAGTGGTGTATGCCCTGCAGCTGCTCGCCGGCATCCTCGCCGACCCTCCCCGCGAGGACACCCGGACGCAGCGCGCTCTTGCCGCTCTCCGCGTCAGCACGCAGCAGCACCAGCACGGAGCGGGGGACCGTCCCCCGCACGACCCTGCCACCTCTTCGGCCCACGACCTCCTTCCCAGCGCAGATGACCGAACCTGACCTCTCCGTTCTGCGTGCCGAGCAGCTCCCTCACGACGCCGACCCGACGGAGGCCTCCGCTCCGTCCCCCGGCGACGTCACCGTGGTCGAGGGATCCTCGTTCTGCGTCAGCGACCGCGCCGGGGACATCACCCCGGACCGCCCGCAAGGCGTCTTCTTCCGCGACAACCGCATCGTCTCCACGTGGCGGCTCCTCGTGGACGACCTTCCGTTGGAGCCGCTGTCGGTCGTGTTCGGCGAGCCCTTCGAGGCCACCTTCCTCACCCGTGCGGCGCCGCGACCCGGATGTCACGACGCGTCCTTGGTCGTCGAGCGCCGGCGCATGGTCGCCAACGGGCTGCGCGAGGACCTGGTGGTGCACAACTACGGGCGCGAGCCCGCAGGGATCTCGATCCAGCTGCTGGTCGACGCCGACTTCGCCGACCTGTTCGACGTGAAGGACGGCCGCCCCAGGCGGGTGCCCGCCGTCGACCGCCGGTGCAGCGGCGATCAGCTCGAGCTCGTCGCGGGCACGGGCAGCCGGCGGCGTGGCACCCGCGTACGCGCCGCGGGTGCCACGGCGGTCCCCGGTGCCCTCGCCTGGCGGGTGATCGTGCCGCCCCACGGCCAGTGGCGGGCCAGCGTAGAGGTCTTCGCGTCGTCGGACGGCCACGAGGAGGCATCGGCGTTCCCGCTCGACCAACCCGTCGAGCAAGCCCGTCCGACCCTCCGCATGCAGGACTGGCGATCCACGACTCCTGAACTGCACTGCGGGAGCAGCGCACTTGCCCGCGCGGTCGACCGCAGCGTGCTCGACCTCGGCGCGCTGCGGATCCAGGACCCCGAGCGACCGGGCTCAGACGTGGTGGCCGCTGGGGCCCCGTGGTTCATGGCGCTGTTCGGCCGCGATGCGCTGCTCACCAGCTGGATGGCCTTGCCCTTCGACCCGGGGCTCGCACTCTCGACGCTGCAGACGCTCGCGAGGCACCAGGGCGCCGTCGTCGACCCCATGAGCGAGGAGGAGCCGGGCAAGATCCTGCACGAGGTCAGGCTCGGCATGGACGAGAGCCGCGCACTGGGGGGCAGCTCGGTCTACTACGGCAGCGTCGACTCCACTCCGCTGTTCGTGATGCTGCTCGACCAGGTCGCCCGGTGGGGAGCGCCACTGGCGGACGTGGAGCGCCTGCTACCAGCCGCGGACCGGGCCCTGGGCTGGGTCGAGCGGTTCGGCGACGTCGATGGTGACGGGTTCGTCGAGTACGCGCGCAAGACCGACCGCGGCCTGCTCAACCAGGGCTGGAAGGACTCCCTCGACTCCATCGCCTTCGCCGACGGGCGCCTCGCCGAGCCGCCCATCGCGCTGGTCGAGGCCCAGGGCTACGTGTACGCGGCGTACCTCGCGCGCGCGCATCTCGCCCGGGTCTTCGCCAGCACGGGCGAGGAGGGCTCGTGGCGCGAGCGGGCCGAGGAGCTCAGAAGGCGCTTCAACGAGCGGTTCTGGCTGCCGGAGCACGGCCACTACGCCCTCGCCCTGGACGCGGAGAAGCGGCCCGTGGACTCGCTGGCCTCCAACCAGGGTCACTGCCTCTGGACCGGCATCGTCACGGAGGACCGGGCACGTGCGGTCGCTGCGCACCTGCTCTCCCCCGCGATGTTCAGCGGGTGGGGTGTCCGGACGCTGGCCACCTCGGCGGCGACGTTCAACCCGGTCAGCTATCACAACGGCTCCGTGTGGCCGCACGACAACGCGGTTCTCGTGGCCGGCCTCGTGCGCTACGGCCTGGTGCCCGAGGCGCAGCGGGTGGCATCGGCCCTCGTGGCCGCGTCCGCGTCGTTCGGGGGCCGGCTGCCCGAGCTGTTCTGCGGCTTCGACCGGGGCTCCGTGCCGCGGCCGGTGCCGTACCCGACCTCGTGCTCGCCCCAGGCCTGGTCGGCGGCGACGCCGATCAGCCTGCTGACGTCGCTGCTGCGGATCGACGTGTGTCTTCCCCACGGCAGGGCCGCGGCGCATCCGGTGACCCCGCGCGAGTGGGGACGGGTCCGTCTCGCCGGAGTCCCCCTGGGCGAGAGCCGCGTGGACGTCGACTCCGAGACGCCCTCACCCGGCCTGCTGGGCCGCACGGCGGCCGGACCCCCGGCCTAGCGGGCCCGGGCCGACGGGCCCGCGAGAGCTTGCTCAGAGACCGGGCAGGGGCGGGCTGAACGCGAGGTCGAGGTAGTTGCCCTCCGCGTCCAGCCCGTCCGGCCAGCTCGTCTCGGCGACATGCCGGGCCCCGTCGAGCACGACCTCGACGCGGTGGCGGTAGGGCGGCTCCCCGAAGAGCGGGCGGGCGTCGACGCTGTCCCGAGAGGTGGCACCGGGCACGTCGGCGCGGAGCCACAGCGAACCGGGGATGTGAGGGCACGGGTCGCCCTGCTCGGGCCGGGGCTCGACGAGCGGGAGCGTGCGGGCCGTGCCGTCGCCGGAGGTGATGCTGACCCGGCCGGAAGCCTCGTCGGGAGTGCTCCGCAGGTGACGGAAGCCGATCCCGATGGCCGCGACGGTCGGCCCCTCCGACGACTGCCAGAAGGAGCTCACCAAGGCTTCCGCCGCCGGCTCGGGGCGGTCCAGGGTCGTCGTCAGGCGGAAGACGGCCTGCACGTCGCCCTGCGGCCCGCGGCCGGACAGCGAGACGTCGTACGCCCCGGCCGGGCCGGCCGGCAGGAGCCGCCAGCCCTTCCCCTCCGCCCAGACCGGCGTGGGCCGGATCCGCCCGCACCGGTCGCCCGCGGGCACGGCGTACGCGGAGAACGTCCACCCGCTGCGGTCGAACCGGATGCCGACCTCGTCGGCCACGCCGAGGTCGGCGTACGGCTCGGTGGGGTTGCCGTCGGAGCACACTCCCTGCTCGCCCTCGTGCCAGCAGTAGGTGTGGGGGTGGACCAGGACCTCGTGGCTCCCGCTGCCGACGACGAGGGCAGGCCGCATGCCCCTGATCGGCGACGACGGCTCGGCGCCCGTGCCGGGCCCGGCGAGCGGAGTCGGTGCCCCGGTGCCGCAGGCGGTGAGCAGGAGCAGGGCGGCGGCAGCCCGTCCCGCCCGGGTGGTGCGAGTCATGGCGTGCCCCCGTGGTCGTCCGCCCGGACTATCGCGGGGGTGCGCGCGGGACGCAAGGCACGGCTTGGTCACGCGCAGCGCGGCGGGGCCGGCACGGCGCCGGCAGGTGCGCGCCCGTGGTGACGACCCGGATCCGCAGCCTCGACGTCCGTGACGTGGGCACCACCGCTCCCGCAGCAGTGGCGCTGTCGTCGGCCCTGCGTCCGGTGTCGGCAACGGCTCAGCCGCGGCCGGCGAGCCTGCGCCCGTCCGGCAACGTACGCCCCGCCAGCAGCGCGACCAGCGAGCCGCTGTCGGCACGGACCGGCCGCCCGCTCCCCCACGCCCACCCGACGTCGGCCGCCTCCAGCCGCACGTCGGCCAGGCCCACGCCGAACCAGCTCCCGCCCGAGGCCACGAGCGCGTCCAGAACGGCGCGGACCGCGGCGGGCGGCGCCGCCGGAGGCCGGCCGAGCGCGACGGTGACGTCCAGCGAGTGGATGACCGCGTGGCTCAGCGCACCGGCCGCACCGCCACCGGGCGGCTGCCACGCGTGCAGCACCGGTGAGCGCAGCTGCTCCAGCAGCGCCGGCGCGGGCAGCGCGGCGTCCCGCTCCGCGACGGCGTCGGAGAGCACCCCGAAGTCGCCGTGGGCCGCAGCCAGCTCGGCGCCGAACTGCTCGGGCGTCAGCCGCGCCGGCATCGTCACGTGGGCGACCACGTGGCGCACGAGCCACCTCTCGCACAGCGACGGGGCGCCCCACGCCCCCTCGTCCTCGAGGAGCGCTGCCAGGCCGTCGTACGTCGGCCCCACCAGGGGCTGCAGGTCGCTCACGGTCGATCCTCCCGCTGACGGAGTGCGAGATGCTGCTCGAGCTTGTCCAGCGAGGTGGCGAACCCGGCCCGGGCCTCCGCGGAGCGCACCGCCTCGGGCACGTGCCGTTGCCGGATCACCAGCTCGGTGGTGTCGTCGCCGAGGTCCTCGAGCGTGCTCAGGGTCTCCAGGCCGCTCGCAGGCTCGACCCAGCACAGCCGCGCGGGCGCGAGCACCTCGGTGAAGCGCGCGACCATGCGGTGGCTGCCGTGCTCGCCCACCATGAGGGTCTCGAAGCGGCCGCCGGGCCGGAGCTCGACCACGATGCCGTCCACCGGTGTCGTCATCCCCCGTGGGCCCCAGAACTGCGCCAGCTCGGCCGGCTCGGTGAGGCACCGCCACACGAGCTCGCGGGGCGCGGCGAGGACCCGTTGGTAGACCAGCTCCTCCTCGCTCACGCGCCCTCCTCCGACCCGGGCCGGACGCGGGCGAGGTGCTCCTCGAGCCGGTCCATCCGCTCGGACCACGTGCGACGGCTCTCCTCGATCCACGCGTTCGCCGCCTCCAGCGCTCCCGGCTCCAGCCGGCAGGGCCGCGTCTGCCGGTGCCGCCCGCGGCTGACGAGGCCGCAGCGCTCGAGCACCCCGATGTGCTGGGACACCGCCTGCAGGCTCATCGCGTACGGCTCCGCGAGCTCCTTGACCGTCGCCTCGCCCGCGCT
The DNA here is from genome assembly GCF_011250645.1 of Motilibacter aurantiacus. Lineage (NCBI taxonomy): Bacteria > Bacillati > Actinomycetota > Actinomycetes > Motilibacterales > Motilibacteraceae > Motilibacter > Motilibacter aurantiacus. The sequence goes on along the minus strand of NZ_JAANNO010000014.1, from coordinate 13,026 downwards.
CAGCCGCGCCACGATGTCCCGCCTGGTCCGGTCGCTGAGCGCCGTGAACAGGGCATCGAGCCGGTCGTCGAGCACGCTCTGCATGCCGTTACTCAAGCACTAGCTTTATCAAGCGTCAACTGGAGGAAGCCCGGGCGTCAGCTCGACAGGGCTCGGACACCGGTGATCACGAACCCGCTGCGTGGCCCGGTGGGGAGCCGCCGGCTGCTCACGCGCAGGTCCTGCGGCGGGACGGCGTACTCCATCTCCCGGGTCAGCAGCCGCACGGCCGCCGCGAGGACCTCCACCGTCACCCACTCGCCCGGGCAGCGGTGGCCGGTGGCGGCGTTGCCACCACCCTGCGGGACGAAGGAGTACGCGTCGGCGCTCCCCGTGCCGAAGCGCTGGGGCCGGAACTCCTCCGGCGACTCCCAGGAGCGCGGGTCGTGGTTCGTGCCGTGCACGTCGAGCATCACGCGCCGGCCGCGGGGGAAGTCGACCCCGCGCCAGCGGAAGGGCGTGCGGACCCGGGCGGCGATCGCCGGGAAGAAGGGGTAGTAGCGCCGGACCTCCTGCACGAACGGGAGGACCGCCTCGTCGTCGTCCCGCAGCCGTTCCTCCCACTGCGGGCTGCCATGCAGCGCGAGCGCCGCGAAGACGACGTAGCGGGAGATGGCCACGGTCGGACGCAGGACGTTGAGCAGCTCGACGGCCGCCGTGTGCAGGTCGAGCAGCTCCCCGCCCGGCCCGCGGAACCCGGCGACCGTGTGCAGGGCGGTGCCCTCGCCCGGGTACAGCGCCCCCTGCCGCACGCCGTCGACGAGCCTGGCCGCCCACGCCTCGCAGCGGCGGCGGGCGAGACGGGACCGGGCGTACCCCAGTCGCGGGTCGCCCTCGCAGTCGATGAGCGCCCGCAGGTCGACCGTCCGCCGGCGGACGTCCTGCTCGGGCAACGGCACACCGGCCCAGGTGCATGCCGTCCGGCAGAGCACCTCGGCGGCCTCGTCGAGCAGCGTGACCCGCCCGGACGCCTGCCAGCGCACCAGGGCGGCCCGCCAGTACGTGGTGAACAGCTCGGCGGTCTCCGGCGCCCGCTCCGGCCCGAGGAACGACAGGAACATCGCCTTTCGGGCTGCGAACGCCTCGCCGTCGAGCGACTGCACGCCCCCGACACCCAGCAGGGTCCGCTGCACGACGAGCGGCATGCCACCGCGCCGGACGAACCGGTCCGGGTCGTAGAGCAGGCGGGCGGCCTCCCGGCCGGACAGCAGGATCGTGCGCTGCAGCAGCAGCCGCGCCTGCGCGACGTCGCGCCCACGCTGCAGGAGCCGTCGTGGGAGGAACCCGTAGCCCTGGGCCAGGAGCGCGAGCGTGCTGTCGGGCAGCCGGTCCGCCCGGGGGCCGCCGCGGCTCATGTGCCGGCCACGACGGGGGTGCGCGCCGGGGCCCGACGCGGGCGCCAGGTCGACAGCAGGGCCAGCGCCAGCAGCAGCTCGGCGAGGTCGCCGCCGTAGTACATGAGCTCCCCGGCCCCGCGTCGCTCGGCCTCGCCCACCGGCACCTGAACTCCGATACCTGCATACAGCAACTGGGAGATCAGGGCGTGGAACGCGACCGCCGCACCGAGCACGACGAGCCGTACCGGCACCGACGGGCGGTGCGGCGCGGGGTCCGGGCCGGCGATCACCCACGCGAAGAGGTAGCCGGCGGCGACGAAGTGCAGGTGCACCAGGGCGTGGACGGCCGTGTGCGCCTCGACCACCTCGTAGAACGGGGTGAAGTAGAGCAGCGCGAGACCGCCGACGTTGAGCGTGAGCGCCGTGGCCGGGTTGGCGACGAGCCGTGCCGGCCGGGACCGCAGCACGCGCCCGACGGCCCGTCCCTGGTGCCGGGGCAACGTGCGCAGCAGCAGCGTCACCGGCGCGCCGAGCACGAGAAGGAGCGGCGCGACCATGCCGATCAGCAGGTGCTGAGCCATGTGCCAGCGGAAGTCCCCCGGCGGGTACGGCGAGAGCGCGGGCAGCAGGGCCACGCCGAGCAGCAGGCAGCCGGCCAGGAAGCTGGCGGCCCGCCGGCCGCTCCAGCCGCGCGGCTCCCGCCGGCGGGCGAGGGCGGCCCATGCGTACGTGACGGCGAGCGTGGACGCCAGGGTCAGGGCGCCCACGGACGCGACGTCGAGGACGGCCCCGCCCGCATGCCCGGCGTGCGCGTACGTCACCGAGCGCGCCGCTCGTCCACGACGGGAGCGGACCGCTGGAGCAGCCAGCCGGCGACGACCAGGAGCACGCCGAGCGCCAGGAAGCCGAGGTCGTAGAGGGTCTGGTGCTCACCGGCGCGGACGTGGTGGATGCCGAGGATGTGGTGGTCGACGATCCCCTCGACGAGGTTGAAGACACCCCAGCCGACGAGGACCCACCCCCACAGGGCGCGCGAGGCCCACGTCCTGGCCCGGACGGTGACGCGCGAGTAGAGCAGGGCGAGCCCGACGAGCACGGCCAGCCAGGTGAACGCGTGGAAGATCCCGTCCCACAGCGTGTTGATCTCGAGCCCGTGCACGGTGTCCGGTGGGTAGTAGCGGACGCCGATGTTGTCGGTGTCGGTGCTCGTGAGCAGATGGTGCCACTGCAGGATCTGGTGGAGCAGGATCCCGTCCACGAAGCCGCCGAGCCCGATCCCGAGGACCACGCCGGGCAGGCCGATCCCGTCGCGTGCCCGTGACTGCGCTGCTGTCGTCGCCATGGCGCCTCCTCCGGCGGGGTACGTCGGGGCTGGCATACCGCGCTGACGGGCGGCTAAGCGCCGGACAGCAGGAAGGGCCGGCCCGAGATGGGCCGGCCCTCCGTCACCTGCTGTGTGCCGAGGCTCAGGCCTCGACCTCGCCCTGCACGGTCCGCTCGGCAGCGACCTCGCGCGGGGCCTCGACGCTGCGGACCTGGATCCGCCGCGGCTCGGGGACGGGCTTGGTCACGTTGCGCACCGCGACGCGGAGCATGCCCCGGTCGTACGTCGCCTCGACGTCCTCCGCGCTGACGTGCTCGGGAAGCGCGAAGTCACGCCGGAACGCGCCGTAGCGCAGCTCGCGGACGAGGACGCCCTTGCCCTGCTCGCCCTCCGCGGAGCGCTCGTCGCGGCGCTCGCCCGCGATCGTGAGCCGGCCGTTCGCGACCTCGATGGACACGTCCTTGTCGATGTCGACGCCCGGCAGCTCGACGGAGATGACGACGTCGCCGCCGTCCTTGCGGATGTCGACCGCCGGGACGTAGCCGGCGGTCCCGCGCTGGCCGGAGCCCCACGCACGGCGGACCAGCTCGTCGAAGGACGAGTCCAGCTCGCGGTCGAGACGGGCGAGCGCGGTGAAGGGATCCCAACGGGTGACAGCCATGGCTGACTCCTCCTCAGAACCGCCTCCCGGGCCTCCCCGGGAGGGTTAGCACTCACGGTACGAGAGTGCCAACCAGCAGCCCGCGTCAAACCTTCCCGCGCATAGTCAGTCGAGGCAGAACTCGTTGCCCTCGGGGTCGGCCATCACGATGTGCCCGGCGGTCATCGGCGGGGCGGGCTCGTGCCGCTCGAGCCGTGTCGCGCCGTGCTCGACCAGCCGTGCGGCCTCCCGCTCGAGGGCGGTCATCCGCTCCTCGCCCTGGACGTCGGGCGCGGCCCGGACGTCGACGTGGACGCGGTTCTTGACCGCCTTGCCCTCCGGCACCCGCTGGAAGTAGAGCCGCGGCCCGGCACCGGCGGGGTCCACGACGGCGTGCGCGTCGTTGTGCCGCTCCGGCGGCACGCCGAAGGCGGTCAGCGCCTGCTCCCAGGATCCGAACCCCGGCGGCGGGCCCTGCAGCTCGTAGCCGAGGGCCTGCGCCCAGAACGTCGCCAGCCGCTCCGGGTCGGCGCAGTCGACGGTGATCTGGACCTCGCGTGCCATGTCAGTGCCCCTTCTCCTCGTGCGGGCGGCTCCCGCCGTCCCGGTGCAGGTGCTCGTGGAGGTCGCGCAAAAGGCAGACCTCGGCCAGGTGGTGGACCAGCTCGCGGGAGATGTGCAGCACCAGGGCGGCCATCGGCTGCTCGGCGTACGGCCCCTCCTCCGGCCCGCAGGGGCGGGCCAGCCCCTCCTCACCGAGGGACTCCACCCCCGCGAGCCACGTGGCGTACTGCGCGTCGAGCTGGGCCAGCGCCTCCTGGGCGTTGGCCGCGTACGCGAACGACTCGTAGCTCGCCGGCGCGCCGCCGAAGTGCGTGGCGTTGCGGACCGCGAGGACGCCCACGATGACGTGGCCGAGCCGCCAGGCGATGGTGGTGAGCGGCGGCGGGACCGGCTCGGGGAACGCGAAGTCGATCGTCATGGCGCCGGACCCGCCCTGCACGGGCGCCGTCCCCGTGCCGCGCGGCCGCACGTTCCACCCCGGGGCGGGCTCCCAGAAGTACTCGCGGTCCGTGAGCCCGTCGAGCCGGGGGCGCAGCTGGCCCTCCCAGTGGGCAGTGAGCTGCTCGCGAAGGAGCCGGTTCCACGACAAGACGCCCATGACCCCGACCCTCTCGCGCGTAGCGGCCAGATCGTGTCCGCTTCCTGCCGGCGTTCGGGGCCGCACACACCCCGGGCCCACGCCCGCCCCCAGCGAGTTGATCATCGGCGGATCGGCGCGACACCCGCCGCGCGGCGCTGACCTGCCCAAGATCAGCCGGGCTCCGGGGGCAGGGGCCGGCGGCACGGCGCAGGGGCATCACCGGGCGCGCCCTAGAGTGCGCGCGTGGCAGCACGCGCAGCGGTCGCCGCCGGGCACCGGGAGACCGCCGCCGCGGCGGCCGAGGCCCTGCGTGCCGGGGGGAACGCGTTCGACGCGGTGATCGCCGCCGGGTTCGCCGCGGCCGTCGCGGAGCCCACCCTGTCCAGCCTGGGCGGGGGCGGCTTCCTGCTCGCGTCCCCCGCCGGGGGCCAGCCGACGCTTCTCGACTTCTTCGTCGACGCCCCGGGCCGCGGGCGCCCCGCGCCCGACCTCGAGCCGCACTTCCTGCCGGTCCGCGTGCACTGGGCGGGCGCCCAGCAGGTCTTCCACGCCGGGTGGGGGTCGGTCGCGGCCCCCGGTTGCCTCGACGGCTACCTCACCGCGCACCGCAGGCTCGGGCGGCTCCCGCTGGCCGACGTCGTCGAGCCCGCTCGCCGGCTCGCGGCGCGGGGCGCGACCCTCGACGCGGCGCAGGCCGAGGTCGTGGCGCTGCTGCGCGAGATCCTCACGCTCACGGCTGACGGACGCGCGGTGTTCGCACCGCACGGCGAGCTGCTGCGGGCCGGTGACCGGGTGCACAACGAGGCCCTGGCCGCCTTCCTCGGCGAGGTGGCAGCCGGACGTGTAGCAGGCTTCAGCGATCCGCAGATCGCCGAACCGCTCGTCGCGGCCATGGAGGCCGGCGGCGGCCTGGTGACAGCTGCGGACCTGACCGCGTACTCCGTGGTGGAGCGGGAGCCGCTGCTGCTGGGCTACCGCGGCGCCTCGATCGCGACGAACCCGCCGCCGTCCTTCGGCGGCGGGTTGATCACCCGCGGGCTGCGGGAGCTGGGCCCCGCGCCGCTGGACGGCTCACCCGCGGCGTACGCGCGACTGGGCGAGGTGCTCGTCGCGATGTCCGAGCGGCACGTGCAGGGCCCCCGGTCCGTCCGCGGCACCACCCACGTCAGCGCGGTGGACGCCGACGGCAACGTGGCCGCCATGACGACCTCGAACGGCAGCTGCTCCGGCACGTTCGTGCCGGGGACCGGCATCCAGCTGAACAACGTGATGGGCGAGGCGGACCTGCACCCGGACGGGTTCCACGTGACGCCGCCCGGCACACGCATCGGCTCGATGATGGCCCCCTCGGTCGTACGCCGCGCCGACGGCACCGCGGTGGGGCTCGGCAGCGGCGGCAGCGAGCGCATCCGCAGCGCCCTGACCTGCGTGCTGTCGGCGCTGCTCGACCGCGGGCTCGGGCTGCAGGACGCGGTCCGCGCCCCGCGCCTGCACTGGGACCGGGCCGAGCTGCAGGCCGAGCCGGGGCTGCCGCCCGCCGTCGAGGCGGCCCTCGCGGGGCGGTGGCCGGTGAACACCTGGCCCGCGCGCGACCTCTACTTCGGCGGGGTGCATGCGGTCAGCGCCGGGCCGGACGGGACCGTGGCGGCGGTCGGCGACGACCGCCGGGGCGGTGCCGGGGTAGTGGTGGACCTACGGTGAGGGGTGCGCCGAGGGGCGCAGGAGAGGAGCACGTCGATGGCGAGCGAGCTCGAGCAACGGCTGCGGTCGGACCTCACGGCGGCGATGCGTGACCGCGACGAGCTGACGACGGCCACCCTGCGCATGGCGCTCACCGCGCTGTCCACGGAGGCCGTGTCCGGCAAGAGCGCCCGCGAGCTGGGCGACGAGGAGGCGCTGGCCGTCGTCACCCGGGAGGCGAAGAAGCGCCGGGAGGCGGCCGAGGCGTTCACCGCCGCCGGCCGTCCCGAGCTCGCCGCCCGCGAGCAGGCCGAGGGGGAGGTGCTCGCGCGCTACCTGCCCGCCCAGCTGTCCGACGCCGAGCTGGCGGAGCTGGTCTCGGCCGCGGTCGCCGAGAGCGGCGCGCAGGGGCCGAAGGCGATGGGAGCGGTCATGAAGGTGCTGACGCCGCGCGTCGCGGGACGCGCGGAGGGCGGCCGGGTCGCGGCCGAGGTGCGCCGACAGCTGAGCTGACCCCTCAGGTCGCCGCTCGCCGCGCCCGACGACACGGGGGTCGACGCCGACGGCCGCTGCGGCCACAGACCCGGAGGTACGCCATGCCCACGACCGACCGCCGCTGCTTCACCGCGGCCGCCGTCGCGACCCTGGCCGCGCTGGGCTGGTCCCGCGTCGGTGAGGGCGTCGAGCACGGCGAGCCCTACACCCTCATGCGCAAGGCCGGCTGAGCCGCGGCATATCGGGAGGCGCGGGCCCCGCGCCTCCCGGTAGAGGTGGGGGCATGCGGCTGCAGACGTACCGGCTGTCCGAGCGCCCCGACCTCGCCCAGCGCTTCGGCGACCTCGACGGCGCCTGGCCGGCGTTCATGGACGCCGACCCCACGGCCGACCTCTACTACGGCCACCTCGACCGCTACGCCGACTACGTGCTCGTCGCGGTCGACGCCGACGACCCCGGCCGGCTGCTCGGCCGGGCCTGCAGCATCCCGATGACCGGCTCGCACGACGCGTTGCCGGACGGCGGCTGGGGCGCGGCGATCCGCCGCGGCACCCGCGACCGCCTGGCCGGGCGTACCCCTGACCTCGTCTCGGCCCTGGAGGTCACGCTCCGCCCGGACGCCCAGGGGCTCGGCCTGTCCGGCCGCATGGTCCAGGCCCTGCGCGCGAACACCCGCGCTCTCGGCTTCGACGCCCTCGTCGTGCCGGTGCGCCCGAACCACAAGCACCTCGAGCCGCACGTGCCCATGGAGGAGTACGCCGCCCGCACCCGCGCGGACGGCCTGCCCGAGGACCCGTGGCTGCGCGTGCACGCCCGGCAGGGCGCGACGATCGAGGGCGTCGCCCCGTTGTCCATGGCCGTCCCCGGGACCCTGGAGCAGTGGCGCGGCTGGACCGGCCTGCCGTTCGACACCAGCGGGCCCGTCGTCGTGCCCGGCGCGCTCGCGCCGGTGCAGGCAGACCTCGCCCAGGGCGTCGCGGTCTACGTCGAGCCGAACGTCTGGATGCGGCACGACCTGGGCTGAGGCCTACTGGTCCCGCGCTCCCGGCGGCGCGGTGAGGACCGAGTCCAGCAGCCCCGGGAACCGCGCGTCGAGCGCGTCCCGCCGCAGGCTCACCATGCGCTCGCGCCCGTGCGGGACGTTGCTCAGCACGCCGGCCTCGCGCAGGGTCTTGAGGTGGTGCGAGCGCGTCGACTTGGCCATCTCCGGCCCGAGCGACTGGCAGCTCATCGCGACCAGCGGCCCCTGCGCCAGCTGCCGCACGATCTGCAGCCGCACCGGGTCGCTCAGCGCGAAGAGGACGTCGGTGAGCACCAGGTCCTCGGGCTCGGGGTGGTCGAGGTCGCGCGACGCGGGCATGGTTCGATAATAGTTGAACTGAAGGGGAAGAGTCTGTAGTCTCCAAAAGGTTCGAAAATTATGGAACTTCCTGGAGTCGGCATGGACAACCCCCGATCCGGCGCAGGGTCTCGGCTCGCCCGCACCCCCGCGTTCTGGCTGGTCTCGGCCTCGCTGCTGGTGCTGACCGCCGCGGCGAGCGCGCCGTCGCCGCTCTACGTCGTCTACCAGGAGCGCTGGGGCTTCTCCTCGCTGACCCTGACGGCGGTCTTCGCCGTGTACGCGGTGGCGCTGCTCGCGGCGCTGCTGACCGTCGGCGGGCTGTCGGACTTCCTCGGGCGCAAGCCGATGCTCGTCGTCGGGCTCGTCCTCGACGCCGCGGCGATGGCCGTCTTCCTCGCGGCGGACGGCGTGGCCTGGCTGGTCGCCGCCCGGGTCGTGCAGGGGGTGGCGATCGGCGCGTCCCTCGGCGTGCTGAGCGCGTACCTCATCGACCTGCAGCCGCGCACGAGCCCGAAGCTCGGCGCACTGGTGAACAGCGCCGGGTCGACCGTGGGGCTGGCCGCGGGCGCGCTGCTCGCCGGCGTCCTCGTCGAGTACGCCCCCGCCCCCTCCCAGCTCGTCTACGCGGTGCTCGGCGTCGCCCTGCTGCTCCTCGTGCCCGTCGCGCTCGTGCTGCCCGAGACGGTCAGCCGTGCACCCGGCGCGCTCGCCTCGCTCCGCCCGCGGGTCGCCGTGCCGGCCGCCGCCCGCCGTGCCTTCCTCGTCGCGGCGCCGGTCGTGGTGGCCACCTGGGCGATGGGCGGGCTCTACCTCTCGCTCGGCCCCTCGCTGGCGGTCGGTGTCTTCGGGCTCGACAGCCACCTGGTCGGCGGCGTCGTCGTGGCCACCCTGATGGCGCCCGGCGCGCTCGCCTCCGTGGCGATGCGCGACGCCGCTCCCCGCTCGGTCATGCGCGGCGGCGCCGGCGTCCTGGTCCTGGGCACCGCGGCCACCCTGCTCGCCATCGACCTGAGCTGGGCCCCGCTCTTCTTCGTCGGTACGGCGATCGCCGGGCTCGGCTTCGGGTCGGCCTTCCTCGGCGCGTTCAAGTCGCTCGTCGCGCTGGCCGCCCCGCACGAGCGGGCCGAGCTCTTCTCGGCCGTCTTCGTCGTGAGCTACCTGGCCTTCAGCATCCCCGCCGTCGTCGCCGGGCTCGCGGTCCCCTCGGCCGGGCTGCGGGCCACCGCCACGGCGTACGGGCTCGTCGTCATCGTGCTGGCCCTCGTCGCTGCGCTCCCCCGGCCCGCGCAGGCTCGGGAGCTGGCGCTGTCGAGCTGAGCGCCGGCCCGGCCGGCACCCGCACGACCCGCGCCAGCCACGCCGGCAACCACCAGTTCCAGTCCCCGAACAGCGAGACGAGCGCCGGCACGAGCAGCGCGCGCACGACGGTGGCGTCGAGCAGGATCCCGACGCCCAGGGCGGTGGCGAAGACCTTGATGTCGGTCATCGGGGCGGAGGCCAGCGCCGCGAAGGCGAAGAACAGGATCAGCGCGGCCGAGGTGACGAGCCGGCCGGTACGCCCCAGCCCGGCCACGATGGCGGCGTCCGTCGAGCCGGTGGCGTCGTACTCCTCCCGCATCCGCGCCAGGATGAACACCTCGTAGTCCATGGACAGCCCGAAGAGGAACGCGAAGATCAGGACGGGCAGCCAGAACGTCATCGCCCCGGTGCCCTCCACCCCGAAGAGCGCGCCGGAGCCGTTGCCCGACTGCCAGAACCACGTGGCGAGCCCGAAGACCGCCGCCACGGACACCAGGTTCAGCAGGACGGCCTTCAGCGGCAGCAGCAGCGAGCGGAAGGTGCGGACCAGCAGCAGGAACGTGATGACGGAGATGGCCGCCAGCACGTAGGGGAAGTTGTCGTAGACCGCGGTGCCGTAGTCCTCCACCTGCGCACCGGACCCGGCGACACCGACGAAGCCGGCCACGTCGGCCACGCTGCGCCGCACGTCGTCGACGATGCCGGTGCTGGCGTTGTCGACCGTCTCCTCCTCGGGCACCACGTCGACCGCGAAGGAGCCGTCCTGCGCCGGCGGCGCGGCCACGGCGAGGCGTACGCCGGGCACCCCCGCGATCGCGCCGGCGAGCGTCGGCCCGTCCCCCGCCTCCGGCTCGAACAGCACGCTCATCGGGGTCAGCACCCCGGCGCCGACGCCACCGTCGCGCAGCACCTGGAGCCCCTCGTACGCCGCGCCGTTCTGGGCCAGCGACGCCGAGCGGGCCTGCCCGAACTGCAGCCCGCCCACCGGCAGGACGAGCACGGCGAGGAACGCGAGCGCCCCGACCGCGGCCGCCCAGCGCAGCCGCACGACGCCCCGCGCCCAGGCGCTCCAGCCGCGCGATGCACTGCTCTCCTTGCGGATGCGCGGCACGTCGACCCGCGGCCCGACGGCGGACAGCAGCACCGGGAGCAGCGTCAGCACGACGGCGACGCTGACGAGCGGGATCAACATGCCGCCGTAGCCCATGCTGCGCAGCAGCGGCACCGGGAACACGACGAGCGCGAGCAGGCTGACGGCGACCGTGACGCCGGAGGCCAGGACCGCCGCCCCTGCCGTGCGGACCGCGGTCACCACGGCGTCGTCGTTCTGCGCGCCGCGGGCCCGCTCCTCGCGCCAGCGGGACACGACGAGGAGCGAGTAGTCGATCGCCACGCCGAGCCCGACGAGCGCGATGAGGTACTGCACCACGAAGCTCACGTCGGCCACCGCCGTCAGCCCGAGGACGGCCAGGAACGTCGTCAGGATCGCCACCGCGGCGACCAGCAGCGGCACGAGCGCGAGGAACGACGCGAAGACGAACGCCAGGACCGCGAGCGCCCCGAGCCCGCCGATGAGCGTCTCGACCAGCACGCTCGGGCCGGCCGACTCGCTGCCGGAGGACAGCTGCTCGTAGCCGGTCACCCAGGCCTTGAAGCCCGTCCGCTCCGCCCGCTCCACGGCCGCCTCCTCGACCGCGGCCTGCAGCGGGCTGTCGAGCCCCTGCGGAGGCGGCGCGTAGACCAGCCCGAACGTGGAGCGGCCGTCCTCGGTCAGGAAGCCGCGGTCACCCGTGCTCGCGAAGTCCACGACGCGCACGCCGGGAACGGTCTGCCGCACGTTCTCGAAGACCGCCGAGACCAGGCCCAGCTGCTGCTCCACGGTCGTCCCCTCGGGGACGGTCACCACGGGGACGAACGCGGCCGGGGCCGCCGTGCCGTACGCCTCGATCAGCGCCTGCTCGGTCTCGTACCCCGGCTGCCCCGGCAGCGAGAAGTCGTAGGAGAGCCGGTCCGTCAGCCGGGCGGCGGTCAGTGCGCCGGCGAGGAAGACCAGCAGCCACGCGAGCGCGACCCAGCGGCGGTGGCGCAGCAGCCCCCGAACGAACGGCTCCATACGGCACTCCCGGTCCTCACGAGGGCATGTCGGGACGACCGTAGTGGGCGGCGCCCGCCCGGTTGGACCCGACATGAGGGGGTACGCCGCCGCTCGGGGGGCCAGAGCCCCGGCCCCCCTTCCCGGCGCGCCCGCGCCACGGACACCCGGAGGCCGCCATGACCGACACCGCCACCTCGCGCGACGTCGTCGAGATCCTCAGCTCCGACCACACCGAGTTCCTCGCGCTCATCACCAGCATCCGGGCGACGACCGACGGCGCGCAGCGGCGCGACCTCACCGACACCCTGATCGCGGAGCTCGTCCGGCACGCGGTGGCCGAGGAGATGTACGTCTACCCCGCGATGAAGGACCACCTGCCCGACGGCGAGCAGAAGGTCCAGCACGACACCGAGGAGCACAAGGAGCTCGAGGTGACGATGAAGCGGCTGGAGGACGTCGACACGAACGACCCCCGCTTCCTCGAGCTGCTCGCGGAGCTGGAGACGACGCTGCGCGACCACGTGCAGGACGAGGAGGCGGACCAGTTCCCGCAGCTGCGGGCGCACATCCCGCCGCAGCAGCTCGTGGAGCTCGGCGGCAAGGTGGAGACGGCGAAGAAGCTGGCACCCACCAGGCCGCACCCCGCTGCGCCCAACGCCGAGCTGTTCCACAAGCTCGTCGGCCCGGGCGTCGGCCTCGTCGACCGGCTCAAGGACAAGCTGACCGGGCGCAACGTCTAGGGCACGGCCGGGCCTGCCGCGGGGGCTCGGGGCCTAGCGTCGCTGCCGCGGGCCCCGCGCCGACACCGGCTGCGTCCGCAGCTTGTGGGTCTCCCACACCGGCCAGCCGAGCAGCCAGACGAGGAGCACGACCCCGATGCGCGGGAGCCACCCCAGCAGGGCGTCCCCGTCCTCGGCCAGCGCGGCCGCGCCCACGAGCAGGACCGCGCTGACGGCGCCGGCCACGCATGCCCGCCCGAAGTCCTGCCACTCCTTGCGGACCCGCTCGGGCGTCCCGCTCTCGGGGACGTCCGGCGGCTCGGGGCCGTCGGCGAGCCAGTGCGCCATCCGAGCGTCCGCCCACCGCACCATGGAGTGGCCGAAGCCGACCGAGACACCGAGGTAGACCGCCGCCAGGCCGTGCGTCCAGTCGGCCGCGCCACCGCGGCGCAGGTCGGCGACCGTGACGACGAGCAGCACGAGGTCGACCAGCGGCACCAGGAGGAGCAGGGCCGCCCCGAGCCGCTGCCGGCGCAGCCCGTAGCGCACCACCAGGCCCAGCGCGAGCACCACCCAGAAGCCGATCTCGCAGGCGACGATCGTGGCGGCGAGCATGACACCTCTTCCCGTTCTCGCACAGCTGTCCCGGCAAGATACCCGGCGGCCCGCCGCCCCGGCCGCGCCGCGACGGGCCGGGGGCGCACCAGGCCTCGTCTGAAGTCAGCTTCGGCAGAAGCTCCAGTCAGGCATTCGGCTGCACCACACCGTGCTCGTACGCATAGATCACCGCGTGCACCCGGTCGCGCAGGCCGAGCTTGAGGAAGACGTTGCTCACATGGGTCTTCACCGTGTGCTCGGTCACGTAGAGCTCGCGTGCCATCTCCGCGTTCGACAGGCCGCGGGCGAGCAGCT